>NZ_FMCI01000242.1 GCF_900091845.1 Streptomyces sp. SolWspMP-5a-2 | reverse complement strand
GGGGTGCCGTGACCGTGTCGGGCGTGCCGGGCGTCGGTGCGGAGTCCGCTCCGGGCAGCGGATCCGGGGATCCGGGCACCGCACCGGGCACGGAAGCCGCGGGCGCGGGCGCGGTGGCCCGGGGGTCCGGTGCTCCGCCGACCAGGGCGTCGGCGCCTCCGGCGGTCGGATCGGGAGCCGGTGTCCTGGGCCCCGGGGCGGGGGCCGGGCTCCCCGGTGCGAAGTCGGCGTCCGCCGCGGCCCGGTCGCGCCCGGAGGCGGCGTCCGCCGGAGTCGTGCCCCGCTCGGCGGGGTTCCCCTCGTCCATGTTCTCCCCACAGCTCACCGCGGCACGGCACGTCGACGGTGGTCGCGGTACGTCGATTCCGCGCCCGGCTGCCTGCCGTGGTCGCGGCCCACCCCGGATTCAACCAGGTTCAGCGGGCGGTGCGGGGCAGCTCGGTCGCGGTCGGCGACGACGTCGTGTCGGGAGAGGCCAGGACCTCGGGGACCGCCGACCACGAGGTCAGGGTGAGCGGAGGGGTGGTGGTGAGCGGACGTATCAACGGGGACATGACGGCCGCACCGGCCAGCACCGGCGTGGTCAGCGCGTGTGTCGGGCGCGCGGGAGCGGGCACCCCCGGCAGCAGCGGCGCGGAGACGCTCGTCGGAGCGACCGCGGCGTCACCGAGGACCCGCTGGCCCTGGGCGAGCAGCGGGGCGGAGCCACGGCGGCGCTGGCCGTCGGGGTTGGCGGCGGCACCGGTCGCCGGGGTGCGCATCGGCGTGACGTTGCTGCCCGCGCCGCGGGCGTCCGTGTCGGTCGGGGCGCCGGTGGTGACGCCGCCGAGGGCGATCGCGGCGAGCGACACCGCGCCCGCGGCGACGAACGCGAAGCGCAGCCCGCGCGAGGACGAGCGGTCGGTGTCGTGCCTGCCGACGTCATGGATGCGGAAGCCCCGGCCGGGTTCGGGTTCGGGCGGGTGCGGGCGGGCGGGGAGATAGCCGAAGGCGAAGCGCTCACCCCGTTTCGGGCCGATCCCCCCGAGGACGCCGGGGGCGGGGAAGACGCCCGAGGGCGCCACGGTCTCCCGGGCGGCGGCCAGGCCGTCGCCGAATCCTCTTCCGAACGGCGGTGAGCCGCCGTCCGTGTCCCCGGTGTCACCTCCTCCCGGGAGGCCCTGGAGGCGGGCGAGGAAACTCTCGGAGGGCGGCGGGGGCGCCGCCTCCGCGAAGACGCTCTTGAGCCGGCGCTGGGCGTCGGCCTCGACCCGGCACCTGGCACAGGTGGCGAGATGGGCGAGGACCCGCTCGCGCGTCTCATGGCCCAGCTCTCCGTCCACCAGGGCGGAGAGCCGGTCTCCCAGATGCTGTTCGGACAGGCGCCGCTCTGCGGGGCTCGGTCGTGTTCCACTCACGCGGTCGCGCCCCCTCCCCCCAGAGCCGGCACCCTCGCCATGAATCCGCGCCGCTCGGCCGCGCGGGCCTCGGGCGAACGGTGGGCGAGTGCCTTGCGGAGCTGCGAACGGCCGCGGTGGATCCGGGACCGCACGGTGCCGAGCTTGACCCCGAGGGTCGCGGCGATCTCCTCGTACGACAGTCCTTCGATGTCGCACAGGACGACCGCGGCGCGGAACTCGGGCGCCAGGGTGTCGAGGGCCTGCTGGACGTCCGCGTCGAAGTGGGCGTCGTTGAAGACCTGCTGCGGGGAGGGGTCGCGGCTGGGCAGCCGCTCGGCCGCGTCCTCGCCGAGGGCGTCGAAGCGGATGCGCTGCTTGCGGCGGACCATGTCCAGGAACAGGTTGGTCGTGATGCGGTGCAGCCAGCCCTCGAAGGTGCCCGGCGTGTAGGTCGACAGGGAGCGGAAGACGCGGACGAAGACCTCCTGCGTGAGGTCCTCGGCGTCGTGCTGGTTGCCGGTGAGGCGGTACGCGAGGCGGTAGACGCGACCGCTGTGGGTGCTGACGATCTCCTCCCAGGTGGGCGGAGTCCACGCCTGCCCGTCCGCGTCGGTGGTGAAAGTCGCGGTCTGGGACTGGTCAGCGGCGTGGCTGTGGTCAGCAGCGGTGTCGTTCACGGATTTCGGCCTGCCCGCCGATCCGAGAAAGCGCCGCAGCACTCCTCCCCGATCCACAGGCGCGGCCGCACCTCCCCTGTCGGCTCTGGTGGTGTCCAGTGGAGCCCCTACCATAGCCACCTCGCCCGTTAGCTCCGGATAAGCGGTTTTACGAGAATTTGATCTGGCCTGCCGGGGGTCGAACCCCCACGTCGGCGGGTGTACGGACCCCCGCGTGCCGTCGTGATCCAACCGTGTCCCCCCGGTGTCGTCTGCCACCTCTCTAAACGCCCGGTCCCATCTGCGGGTTCCCGGCCCCAACGGATACAGTCACGCCCAGGCATCCAGGGGACAGGAGAGGGTCATCACCGGCAACCGGCAGACGAGCTGGGCGTTCGCCGACGCCTATGTCGCCGAGGGCGACGCGCTGCGCTGGGCCCGGGAGCGGGCCCGCGACGCGGGGCTGCGCTCGGTGTCGCCCGGCACGGGCGCCGCGCTGGGTCTGCTGGCGGCCTCGGTGGACGCGAAGGCGGTCGCCGAGATCGGCACCGGCACCGGCGTCTCCGGCATCCACCTGCTGCACGGGATGCGTCCCGACGGGGTGCTGACCACCGTCGACCCCGAGCCCGAGCACCAGCAGTTCGCCCGGCAGGCCTTCCGGGCCTCCGGCTACGCGAGCAACCGGGCCCGCTTCATCCCGGGCCGCGCCCTGGACGTCCTGCCGCGCCTCGCGGACGCCGGTTACGACCTCGTCTTCTGCGACGGGGACCGGCAGGAGGTGATGGACTACCTCGCTGAATCGTTGCGGCTGCTGCGCCCCGGCGGACTGGTCGTCTTCGAGGGCGCCTTCGCCAACGGCCGCACGGTCGACTCCGGCCCGCAGCCCACGGAGGTGGTGCGGCTGCGGGAGCTGCTGCGGGCGGTGCGGGAGAGCCCCGAGCTGCTGCCGTCGCTGCTGCCGGTGGGCGACGGACTGCTCTGCGCGGTCAAGCGCGGCAGCCGCGAGGGGTGAACGCAGCGGCCCCGGCACCGAGGACGGTGCCGGGGCGCTGAAGGGGTACGGTCGCGCTCCCGCGTCAGCCGACGACCTTCTTGAGGGCGTCGCCCAGCGCGTCAGCCTCGTCCGGGGTCAGCTCGACGACGAGCCGACCGCCGCCTTCGAGCGGAACGCGCATGACGATGCCCCGCCCCTCCTTGGTCACCTCGAGCGGGCCATCGCCCGTCCGCGGCTTCATGGCCGCCATGCTCGTTCCCCTTCCTGAAACCAGCTCACTCACAGCCGACAAGCCCATGGGCGGGCACGCGCGCTCCAAGGCGTGGGACACGCGACACCGGCATCGAACACATTGCTTCCAGGCCATTATCCCGCATCGCAGGACCCGATGACCAACATCGGTCGGCATCGCTTGCGCAACGCGCGCGAGCAAAACCACTCAATTCGGCGATGTGACTGCGATACTTCGCGCCCGCACCCACCTCGCCACGGTCCCGGGACGGCCTTTTTCTTTGACGCAGGTCACACGTCCGGTCCGGTCCGCGGACGGTGATCTCCGCCATGCTGTCTGCGGACGAGGGCGTACCGGCCGGTACGCCGCAGCCGCGACCGCCGAGGGGAACCACCATGGCCGACACCGTGCTCCACGAAGTGAGCGACGGGCTCGCGACGATCACGCTGAACCGCCCGGAGGCGATGAACGCGCTGGACATCGCCACCAAGGTCGCCCTGCGCGAGGCGGTCGAGGCGGCGGCGGGCGACGACACGGTCCGGGCCGTGCTGCTCACCGCCGCCGGTGACCGGGCCTTCTGCGTGGGGCAGGACCTCAAGGAGCACATCGGGCTGCTGGCCGCCGACCGGGAGACCGGGTCGGGACGGACGATGAGCACCGTCCGTGAGCACTACAACCCGATCGTGCGGGCGCTGGCCGGGATGGGGAAGCCGGTGGTGGCGGGCGTGAACGGGGTCGCCGCCGGGGCCGGTTTCGGGTTCGCGCTCGCCGCCGACTACCGGGTGGTGGCGGACACGGCCGCGTTCAACACGTCGTTCGCCGGGGTCGCGCTGACCGCCGACTCCGGGGTCTCCTGGACCCTTCCCCGGGTGGTGGGCCCCGGTCGCGCCACCGACCTGCTGATGTTCCCGCGCGGCATCAGGGCGGCGGAGGCCCTGGAGCTGGGCATCGCCAACCGGGTGGTCCCGGCGGCGGAGCTGCGGGCCGAGGCCGAGAAGGCGGCCAGGGCGCTGGCCGAGGGGCCGACCGTGGCCTACCGGGCGCTCAAGGAGGCGGTGGCGTACGGCCTGACGCACTCCCTGGAGGAGACCCTGGAGAAGGAGGACGAGCTGCAGACCCGGGCCGGGCTCTCCGAGGACCACGCGATCGCGGTGGCCGCCTTCGTGCACAAGGAGCGGCCGGTCTACCTGGGCCGGTGATCGCGCGCCGGTCCGCCGGTCAGGACCGCGGCGCCTCCGTGCGGGCGCCGCGGCTCACGCACCGCTCCAGGTGGTCGTCGACCAGACCGCAGGCCTGCATCAGCGCGTACGCCGTCGTCGGTCCGACGAACCGCAGGCCGCGCTTCTTGAGGGCCTTGGCGAGCGCCGTCGACTCCGTAGTGACGGCGGGGACGTCGGAGAGGGTTCTGGGGGCCGGGCGTGTCGCGGGGTCGGGGGCGTGCGACCAGATCAGGGTGTCGAGGTCGCCCGCGGCCCAGTCGGCCAGCACGCGCGCGTTGGCCATCGTCGCGTCGACCTTGGCCCGGTTGCGGATGATGCCCGGGTCGGCCAGGAGGCGTTCGCGGTCGTCGTCGGTGAAGGCGGCCACCGCGGCGATCCCGAAGCCGGCGAAGGCGGCGCGGAAACCGGCCCTGCGGCGCAGGATGGTGATCCAGGAGAGGCCGGACTGGAACGCCTCCAGGCTGAGGCGTTCGAAGAGGGCGTCGTCGCCGTGGACCGGGCGGCCCCACTCCTCGTCGTGGTACGCCACGTAGTCCTCGGTGGAGAGCGCCCAGGGGCAGCGCAGCGCGCCGTCCGCCCCGGCGAGGGGGGAGCCGTCGCTCACGGGTGCTCTCCCGGCAGGGGCTTGTCCATCGACAGGCGCCCCTCGGCGTCCCGCTGGCCCTCGGGCCCGCCGGGGGCGGCGGTCCGTGGTCCGGCGAGCGCGGACTCCAGGTCGGCGATGCGGGCGTCGCGCTCGGCGAGTTCGGCGGCGAGGCGGTTGAGGGCGTCGTCGACGTCCTCCATGCGGTAGCCGCGGACGGCCAGCGGGAAGCGGAGGGCGTCCACGTCGACGCGGGCGACCGGGCGGTCGGCGGGGAGCGCGTCGCGCAGCCGCTCGGGGGCGGCGTCCGGCAGCGGTCCCCGGCCCTCGCCGCCGCCCACCACGGCCAGGGTCACCGCGCCGACCACCACGGCCAGGGCGACGACCAGGAACAAGAACATAACCATCGCTGTGGTCCCCACGCTCGATGTCCGCACGTTGTGTGTGTCAGGGTCCGATCGTGCCATGCGGGTCGGACAGTTAGGGTCGCAGGCGGCCTCAAGAGGGCCGACGGCGAGAGAACGACCAGGAAGGTCACAGCGGATGCTCAGGCTGGGCAGGCAGGTGTTCGAGGCGCACGAGCCGGTGATCATGGCGATCGTGAACCGGACCCCGGACTCCTTCTACGACCAGGGGGCGACCTTCCGCGACGAACCCGCCCTCGCGCGCGTGGAGCGGGCGGTGGCGGAGGGCGCGGCGATCGTCGACATCGGCGGCGTGAAGGCGGGGCCGGGCGAGGAGGTGGGCGCCGAGGAGGAGGCGCGGCGCACCGTCGGCTTCGTGGCGGAGGTGCGGCGGCGCTTCCCCGACGTCGTGATCAGCGTGGACACCTGGCGGGCCGAGGTCGGCGAGGCGGTCTGCGCGGCGGGCGCGGATCTGCTGAACGACGCGTGGGGCGGCGTCGACCCGGGGCTCGCGGAGGTCGCGGCCCGGTACGGCGCGGGGCTGGTGTGCACGCACGCGGGCGGCGCCGAGCCGCGCACCCGGCCGCACCGGGTGGCGTACGACGACGTCATGGCCGACGTGCTGCGGGTGACGGTGGGCCTGGCGGAGCGGGCGGCCGGGCTCGGGGTGCCGCGCGAGTCGATCCTGATCGACCCGGGCCACGACTTCGGCAAGAGCACCCGGCACAGCCTGGAGGCGACCCGGCGGCTGCCGGAGATGGTGGACACCGGCTGGCCGGTGCTGGTGTCGCTCTCCAACAAGGACTTCGTCGGCGAGACCCTGGACCGCCCGGTGAAGGAGCGGCTGATCGGGACGCTGGCCACGACGGCGGTCTCGGCGTGGCTCGGCGCCCAGGTGTACCGGGTGCACGAGGTCGCCGAGACCCGTCAGGTGCTGGACATGGTCGCGTCGATCGCGGGCCACCGCCCTCCGGCGGTGGCCCGGCGGGGACTGGCCTAGCGGCCCGTCTCCTTGGAGACCAGGGCCACCGCCTCGTCGACGTCGTCCGTGAGGTGGAACAGGAGCAGGTCCTTCTCCGACGCCTTGCCCTGCGCGATCAGCGTGTGGCGCAGCCAGTCGACCAGGCCGCCCCAGTACTCCGTGCCGAAGAGGACGATGGGGAAGCGGGTGACCTTCTGGGTCTGGACGAGGGTGAGCGCCTCGAAGAGTTCGTCGAGGGTGCCGAGGCCGCCGGGCAGGACGACGAAGCCCTGCGCGTACTTGACGAACATCATCTTCCGGACGAAGAAGTACCGGAAGTTCAGGCCGATGTCGACGTACGGGTTGAGGCCCTGCTCGAAGGGCAGCTCGATGCCGAGGCCGACGGAGACGCCCCTGGCCTCCAGGGCGCCCTTGTTGGCGGCCTCCATCGCGCCCGGTCCGCCGCCGGTGATGACGGCCCATCCGGCGTCGACCAGGCCGCGCCCGAGCCGCACGCCCGCCTCGTACTCGGGTGAGTCGGCGGGGGTTCTCGCGGAGCCGAACACACTGATCGCCGGGGGCAGTTCGGCGAGGGTGCCGAAGCCCTCGATGAACTCCGACTGGATGCGCAGCACCCGCCAGGGGTCCGTGTGCACCCAGTCCGAGGGGCCGCCCGCGTCCAGCAGACGCTGGTCGGTCGTGCTCGCCGTGACCTGGTCCCGCCTCCGGAGGACCGGTCCCAGGCGCTGCTCCTCCGGCGGCTGCTTCTTGCCCTCGGGGTTCCCGGTAGCCATGTGCGCTCCCTCCACTTGCAGGTGTTCACCTCAGCGTAGATCCACCCGGGTTACGGAAGGGGGACGTGAGCATGTCCGCCGCCGAGCGGTTCACGCCGTGAGCCACGCCCGCAGCCGTTCCTCGCCTGCGAGGATCTTCGCGGTGTCGACGCGTTCGTCCCGCCGGTGCGCCAGGTGCGGGTTGCCGGGGCCGTAGTTGACGGCCGGGATGCCGAGCCCGGAGAACCGGGCGACGTCTGTCCAGCCGTACTTGGGGCGCGGGGAGCCGCCGACCGCCTCGATGAAGGCGGCGGCGGCCGGGTGGGAGAGGCCGGGCAGGGCGCCGCCGCTGTGGTCGTCGACGACGAACTCCTCGACCCCGCAGTCCGCGAACACCTCGTGCACGTGGGCGAGCGCCTCGGCCTCCGTGCGGTCGGGCGCGTAGCGGAAGTTGACGGTGACGACGCACTCGTCGGGGATCACGTTCCCGGCGACCCCGCCGGAGACGGCGACCGCGTTGAGGCCCTCGCGGTACTCCAGGCCGTCGATGACCGGGTAGCGGGGTTCGTAGGCGGCGAGCCGGGCGAGGATCGGGGCGGCGGCGTGGATGGCGTTGGAGCCCATCCAGGAGCGCGCGGAGTGCGCCCGTTCGCCGGTGGTGCGCAGCAGGACCCGCAGGGTGCCCTGGCAGCCGCCCTCGACCTCGCCGTCGGACGGTTCGAGCAGGACCGCGAAGTCCCCCTCCAGCCAGTCCGGGTGGGCCCGCGCGATGTGTCCGAGGCCGTTGAGGTGGGCGGCGACCTCCTCGTTGTCGTAGAAGACGAAGGTGAGGTCGCGGACGGGTTCGGGGACGGTGGCGGCGATCCGGAGCTGCACGGCGACGCCCGCCTTCATGTCGCAGGTGCCGCAGCCCCACAGGACGCCGTCCTCGTCGAGCCGGGAGGGCACGTTGTCCGCGATGGGCACGGTGTCGATGTGACCGGCCAGGACGACCCGTTCGGCGCGGCCGAGCCGGGTGCGGGCGACCACGTTGTTGCCGTACCGGTCGACCGTCAGGTGGGGCAGCGCCCGCAGGGCCTGCTCGATCGCGTCGGCGAGGGGCTTCTCGGAGCCGCTCTCGGAGCGGAGGTCGACGAGTCGCGCGGTCAGCCGGGCGGCGTCCAGCGAGAGGTCAAGTGCGGTGTCGGACATGTCGTCGACCCTAACGCGCGGCGGTGTGAACGTGAGGTGCACACCCGGTGCGAACACCTTGCAGACCTCCGCTACCTTGTACGCGTGCCAGAGCCGTCCCCCCACTCCCCCCAAGCGCCGTGGCCGCCTCCTGCGGGCCCTCGGCGCCCTCGTGGTCCTGCTGGCCGTCGCCGCCTATCTGGCGGTGCAGTACGTGACCGGCGGGCGCGGCGGACCCGGCTGCGAGGTCGTCGCGGGCGGCGCCGACGCGGACGGGACGACGTACGAGTTCACGCCGGAGCAGGCGGTGAACGCGGCGACGATCGCCGCCGTCGGCACCGGGCGCGGCATGCCCGAGCGGGCCGTGACGATCGCGCTGGCGACGGCGCTCCAGGAGTCGGGGCTGCGCAACATCGCGCACGGCGACCGGGATTCGCTCGGCCTGTTCCAGCAGCGGCCCTCGCAGGGCTGGGGCACCGAGAAGGAGATCATGGACCCGACGTACGCGGCGGGCGAGTTCTACCGGCACCTGGCCAAGGTCGACGGCTACACCGAACTGCCGCTGACGGTCGCCGCGCAGCGGGTGCAGCGCAGCGGCTTCCCCGAGGCGTACGCCAAGCACGAGCCGGACGCGGCGCTGCTCTCCGCCGCCCTCACCGGGAACGCGGCGGCGACCCTGTCCTGCACGGGCACGCCCGCGCCCGCCGCCTCCGCCGGTGCCGCGGGCGAGTCGTGGGGCCCGGACGCGGTGCGGGCCGCGCTGGCACGGGACTTCGGGCGGGACGCGCTCCAGCCGGTCGGCGCCGAGGTGGGCGCGGGGGACGGCGCGTCACCCGCGCCCGCGGCCTCGACCTCGTCCACGGCCTCTCCCGCGCCGGGCGCCGGGGGGTCGGACGAGCGGGTCGTCACGCTGCCGGTGAGCGCGGGGTCGAGCCCGGCGAAGGGGCGCAGCGACCGGCAGCGCGGCTGGCAGCTCGCGCAGTGGGCGGTGGCCAACTCCTCGGCGCTGCACATCGAGCGGGTCGTCTACGGCGGGCGCGAGTGGACCGCGGGGAACGTCGACACCCGGTGGCGGACGGTGCGCGGCACCGGCGCGGGCGGCTCCGCGACGACGGCGGACCCGGTCCGGATCGTCACGGCGCGGTAGTCCCGGGGGCCGCCCGCGCGGCGGTCGGAGCGGGCCGGAAACCTCCCTCGGACATCTGCGCAGGAGTGCGGGGCGTCACCCGCACGGGTCACGCGGACGCCGTCCGGGGTCCGGGGCGGGCAGGTTTTCGCGCCGTCACCCCCGAAACCGTCGCAGCCCTTGCGGGGACAGGGCTGCGGGCATTCGGCACACTGTCGGACCGGGCACCTTTTGCCCGGTTTCATCCGCAGGCGATTATGCGACGCATTGCCAACTCTTTACGTCGGGCCGCCGCAACCTTCGCGGGCTTCGAGCGGTAGTCACTCCGTCCGGACCGAAGCCGGTCACCAGCCCGGAAGCGCCGGACGCATCCGTGTTCTCTCCCGTCGAAGGAGCATCATGTCCCTCCCCCTGACCCGCCGGATCGCCCGTGCCGCGCTGCTCGTCGCAGCGGGAGCGGCTGCCGGGGTCGGTGTGGCCGGCTCCGCCAGCGCTGCCCCCCAGCTGCCCGCCACCCCGAACCTGGGCGGCCTGACCTCGCTGGACGGCGCCAGCGTCGGCAACACCGTCGACGGTGTGTCCCAGAAGGCCACCGGCATGGCGGGCGAGACCGGCGGCAAGGCCGTCAAGCAGGCCGTGCCCGCGGCGGGCAAGACCGGCGGCAAGGTCGCCAAGCAGGCCACCCCGGCCGTGCAGAAGGCCGCCGGGAGCGCCGCGGGCTCCGCCGGGGAGATCCTCGGTGACACCGCCAAGACGGCCACCAAGGGCGGGCTGCCGACCGACGCGCTCGGCGGCGGCCTGCCGTCGGCGCAGACCCTGCCGGTCAAGGGCCTCCCGCTGGGCGGCTGACCCGCACGACGCGAAGGGGCCCGGGGAACTTCCCCCGGGCCCCTTCGGCATGTCCGCGGCCCGCGTCCTACAGCCGGGCCACCGCCGCCGCCACCCGCTCGTCGCTCGCCGTCAGCGCGACCCGCACGAACGACTCGCCCGCGCTTCCGTAGAAGTCACCGGGGGCGACCAGGATGCCCAGCTCGGCCAGGTGCGCCACCGTCTCCCAGCAGGACTCGCCCCGCGTCGCCCACAGGTAGAGGCTGGCCTCGCTGTGCTCGATGCGGAAGCCGTGCCGCTCCAGCGCGGCCCGCAGGGCCGTGCGCCGGGCGAGGTAGCGCTCCCGCTGCTCGCGGACGTGCGTGTCGTCGCCGAGGGCCGCCACGACGGCTGCCTGGGTCGGCGCGGAGGTCATCATGCCGCCGTGCTTGCGGATCTCCAGGAGCGGGCCGAGCACCGCCGGGTCGCCCGCCAGGAACGCGGCGCGGTAACCGGCCAGGTTGGAGCGCTTGGAGAGCGAGTGCACCGCCACCAGGCCGTCCATACGGCCGCCGTTGACGTCCGGGTGGAGCACCGAGACCGGGTCGGCCTCCCAGCCCAGCTCGATGTAGCACTCGTCGGAGAAGACGAGGACGCCGTGCTCGCGGGCCCAGGCCACGATCCTGGTCAGCTCGTCCTTGCCGAGGACCTTGCCGGTCGGGTTGGACGGCGAGTTCAGCCAGAGCAGCTTCAGGCCCGCCGGGTCAAGCTCGGTCGGGTCGTCGTAGACCTCGTACCCGGCGCGCGCCAGCCGGGCGCCGACCTCGTAGGTCGGGTAGGCGAGGCGCGGGTACGCGACCCGGTCGCCGGGGCCGAGACCGAGCTGCGTCGGCAGCCAGGCCACCAGCTCCTTGGAGCCGACGATCGGCAGCACGTGCCGGTGGGTGACGTCCCGGGCGCCGAGCCTGCGCGCCACCCAGCCGGTGAGGGCGTCGCGCAGCTCCGGGGTGCCCCAGACCGTCGGATAGCCCGGCGAGTCGGCCGCGTCGACCAGCGCCTTCTGGATCAGCTCGGGCACCGGGTCGACCGGGGTGCCGACGGAGAGGTCGACGATGCCGTCCGGGTGGGCGGTCGCCGTCTTCTTGTACGGCTCCAGCCTGTCCCACGGGAAGGTCGGAAGGCGGTCGGAGACTGCGGACACGGGGCTGGCTCACTTTCTCGTACTGCGGCGGCTCGGCCGCGGGACGGCAAACGCCTCGGTCCCGTACGGCGGGCGTACGGGACCGAGGCGGCGCACGGTGCGGGCGGAGGCTACTCGGCCTGCGGCGGCAGGCCCGCCACGAAGGGGTGGTCGCGCTCGATCAGGCCCAGTTTGCTGGCGCCGCCGGGCGAGCCCAGCTCGTCGAAGAACTCGACGTTCGCCTTGTAGTAGTCCTTCCACTCCTCCGGCACGTCGTCCTCGTAGAAGATCGCCTCGACCGGGCAGACCGGTTCACAGGCACCACAGTCGACGCATTCGTCCGGGTGGATGTACAAGGACCGGGAGCCCTCGTAGATGCAGTCGACCGGGCACTCCTCGATGCACGCCTTGTCCTTGACGTCGACACAAGGCTGCGCGATGACGTAGGTCACGCTGTCGTTCCTCCTCGATAGGGCGCTGGCGGGCCTCCACAGGCTCCGCCGCCTGGCGCGCACGAACGCGGCGTCGTCGATGCCCACCTCTAGTATCTCCGTTCTTGGGCACGATCCGAACAGGAGGGGTGGACCGACCTGTGGAAATATCTGCCGCCGGACGTCCCGATGTCCGCGTCACCGCTGCTGACGTGGGCAAACGCGTCTCCGTGCGATGCTTCACCGAACCCGGCGCGGCGCGGGAGAAGTTCACCGACACGGTCGGTGTTCTCACATCATGGGACGAAAACGTGCTGCTGATCACACAGAAGAACGGGGTGAGCGTCCGCGTCCCGGCCTCCTCCCTGGTCGCCGGGAAGGTCGTACCGGCCGCGCCCGCCCGCCGGCGCGGACCCGCCGCCTCCTACCGGGAACTCGCCGGGGTCTCCTCGCGCGCGTGGCCGCCGGTGGAGAGCGAGCGGCTCGGCGACTGGGAGCTGCGCGCCGCGTCCGGTTTCACCCGCCGCGCCAACTCGGTGCTGCCGCTGGGCGATCCCGGGCTGCCCCTGGACGAGGCGCTGACGGCGGTACGGCGCTGGTACGCGCGCCGCGGCCTGCCCGCCTACGTGCAGACCGCGACCGGCGGCGAGGGCACCCAGGAGACGCTCTGCGCGGAGCTGGAGCGGCGCGGCTGGGTGCGCGAGGTGAGCGCCGAGGTGTGGACCGGGGCGCTGGCCCCGGTCGCCGACCGGTCCCCCGGCGCGGCGGTGCGGCTGTCCAGGACCGCCGACGCCGCCTGGCTGGCGCGCTATCAGCGCAAGGGCGTCGGCGAGGTGGCCCTGAGGGTGCTCGGCGGCGGCCCCTCGGTCTGGTTCGCGTCGGTGCCGGGCGGGGACGCGCCGGGTGCCGGGGCGGGCACGGGTGTCCCGGCCGCGATCGGGCGGTGCGTGGTGGACGGCCGGTGGGCCTCCTTCGCCGCCGTCGAGGTGGCGCCCGAGCGGCGCAGGCAGGGCCTCGCGGGCGACGTCATGGCGGCGCTGGCCGGGCGGGCCCTGGAGGAGGGCGCCTCGGCGGCCTGGCTCCAGGTCGAGACCGACAACACCGGGGCGCGCGCCCTCTACACCGGGATGGGCTTCGCCGCGCACCACGCCTACCACCACTACCGGGCACCGGACGACGACGGGACAGGACCGGCGTGACACCGCACGGACGACCCGGGCGGCCGCCGCGCTCCCCGCACCCGCCCGCCCGCGAGCGGGCCGCCGAGGTGCGGCGGCTGTTCGCCGAGGAGGCCCGCTCCGAGCGGCCCGACCTCGCCGCGCTCTGCCTGCTGGTGGGCGCGACGGCGGACGGCGCGCTCACCGACGCGGGCATCGACGCGGCGCAGCTCGAACTGGACCGGCTGGCTGGGGAGTTGCCGTTCCGGCCGGGCGGTCCCGGCGCGTGGGCCGGGGCGCTGCACCGGGCACTGGGCGTCCGCGAGGGGTTCCGCGGCGCCCCCGCCGACTACCGGCGGCTGGAGTCGTCGCTGCTGCACGAGGTGCTGCGGCGGCGGCGCGGGCTGCCGATCCTGCTGTCGGTGGTGTGGCTGGAGGTGGCGCGGCGGGCCGGGGCGCCGGTGTACGGGGTGGCGCTGCCCGGACACTTCGTGGTCGGGTTCGGCCCGCCCGGGGACCAGGTGCTCGTGGATCCGTTCGACGGCGGCCGGGTGCTCTCCGGGGATGACGCGCAGGCGCTGGTGGCCGGGGTGGCGGGGGCGCGGCTCGAACCGTCGATGCTCGCTCCGGCGGAGCCGCTGGAGGTCGTCGCCCGGATCCTGAACAACGTACGGGCGTGGGCCGCGGCCCGGCCCGAGCACTCGGACGTGGGGCTGTGGGCGGTCGATCTCGGGCTGCTGCTGCCCTCCCATCCGGCCCGACTGCGCTACGAGCGGGCCCAGTTGCTGGTGGGCCGGGGTGAGTTCACGGACGGGGCGCGGGAGTTGGAGGCGTACGCGGAGGTGGTCACGGCGGTCGACGAGGCGGCGGCGGAACGGGTGCGCGGCGAGGCGCGGCTGGCCAGGGCGATGCTGAACTGACCGCGGGCGCGGGCCGAGACGGCGCCTCGGCCGGTCCTACAGCCAGCCCTTCTCGCGGGCGATGCTGACCGCCTCGGCGCGGTTGCGGACCGCCAGCTTCTGGATCGCCGTCGAGAGGTAGTTGCGGACCGTGCCCCGGGACAGGTGCAGGGCCGCGGCCAGTTCGGCGTTGGTGGCGCCGTCGGCCGCCGCCCGCAGCACCTCGCGCTCGCGGTCGGTGAGCGGGTTGGCGCCCTCGGCGAGGGCCGCCGCGGCGAGGGTGGGGTCGATGACGCGCTCCCCGGCGAGCACCTTCCGTACGGCGGCGGCGAGTTGGGCGGCCGGGGCGTCCTTGACCAGGAAGGCGTCGGCGCCCGCCTCCATGGCGCTGCGCAGATAGCCGGGGCGGCCGAAGGTGGTCAGCACGACCAGCTTCACGCCGGGCAGCTCGCGGTGCACCTGCCCGGCGGCCTCGATGCCGGTGGCGCCGGGCATCTCGATGTCGAGGAGGGCGACGTCGACGGCGTGGGCGCGGGCCGCGTCCAGCACCTCGTCGCCGCGCGCCACCTGGGCGACGACCTCGATGTCGTCCTCCAGGCCGAGGAGGGCGGCGAGCGCCTCGCGGACCATCGACTGGTCCTCGGCGAGCAGGACCCTGATCGTGCGGCTCATGCCCCGGATCCTACGTGCGCCGGACGGTCGGCGGGCACGCGGGCGACGAGCCGGAAGCCGCTCGCGGAGCGGCCCGCCTCCAGGGTTCCGCCGGCCGCGGCGAGCCGTTCGGTGAGGCCGGTGAGACCGTTGCCGGGGCCGTCGCCCGAGCCCCCTGAGCCGTCGTCCTCGACGGTGAGTTCGAGGACCGGGCCGTCCAGGGTCTGGCGGCGCAGCAGCTCCACCGTGCAGCGGCGGGCGCCGCTGTGCCGCACGACGTTGGTGACCGCCTCGCGCAGCGCCCAGGCGAGCGCCGACTCGCTCTCCTCGGGGACGCCGGTGAGGTCGGGTCCGGCCGGGAAGCGCGGGGTGACACCCGCGGCGGTCAGGGCGACCTGGGTGCCGACGAGTTCGTCGGCGAGGCGGGCCCGCCGGTAGCCGGTGACGGCCTCCCGGACGTCGACCAGGGCCTGGCGGCTGACCTGTTCGATGTCGGTGACCTGCCGGGCGGCCTGCTCGGGGTGGTCGGGGAGCATCCGGCCGGCCAGCTCGCTCTTGAGCGTGATGAGGGAGAGCGAGTGGCCGAGCAGGTCGTGCAGGTCGCGGGCCATCCGCAACCGCTCCTCGTTGGCGGCGAGTTGGGCGACGGTGGCGCGGGCCTTGCGCAACTCGACCGTGGTGTTGATCAGTTGGCGCACGCCGCTCATGGAGTAGCCGACCATCAGGACCACGAGGAACAGGCCCCAGGCGTCCTCCTGGCCCGCCACGAGGCCGACCAGGAGCAGCGCGGCGGTGTTGACCGGGATGCACCAGTGGGCGAGCCGGATCGGGAAGGTGATCCCGCAGCAGACGGAGACGTAGACGAAGAGGCCGAGCCAGTCGCCGCCGAGGGTGGCGCCGAGGACGACGGCGAGCACTTCGAGCACCGCGACCAGGCAGATCACCGTGGCCGTGGAGAACGGCCTGCCCATGTTGCGGAAGACGATCGTCAGGTAGATCACCACGAAGGCGGCCAGACCCGCCGCGCCCGCCGCGGTGACCGCGGCGGAGTCGTGGCCGGTGAGCAGGTCGTGGAAGGGCGAGGCCAGGAAGACCAGCCACGGCACCACCCACACCAGCTTGGTCACCAGCTCGCGCCGGTTGCGGGGCGCCTCACCGATGCGCACCAGCCGATTCACCCGGATCTCCTCGTCGGACCGCGGGTCGTCCGTCATGCCGTTCACGCCTTCAGCGTGTCCTTCCGGTACAGCCAGGCCGCTCCGCCCGCGAAGAGGACGAAGAAGACGGCCAGGATGGCGATGTCCTGGGTCTGCGGGGCCCGGCACTGCTCGATGGCCCGCCCGATCGCAGCGTACGCGTGGGTGGGCAGCCATTCGGCGATGTCCTGGAGCCACTGCGGGAACGTCGTCGTCGGCATCCACAGGCCGCCCAGGATGGACAGCCCGAAGTAGGTGAGCATGGTGATCGGGCGCACCGCGTCGCCGCTGGCGAGGTAGCCGAGGGCGACCCCGAGCGCGGCGAAGACCAGGCTGCCCGCCCAGATGGCGCCGGTGAGGGCGAGCCACTGCCAGGCGTCGAGGCGGACGTCCTTCACGAGCGCGGCGACGACGAAGACGATCACGATGGACGGCAGGCTCACCACGGCCGCGCCCGCCGTCTTGGCGAGGACGTAGCCGCGTCCGGGCAGCGTGGTCAGCCGCAGTTGCCGCACCCAGCCGCTCTCCCGCTCCTTGGCGATGCGCTCGCTGTTGCCCATCAGGACGGCGGTCAGGGCGCCGAAGGAGGCCATGGAGACCATCATGTAGGTCGGCAGGGTCAGGCCGGTGCCGTCGACCTCGGCCGAGCTGTCGGCGTTGCCCGCGATCAGCAGGAAGAGCGCCGAGGGGTAGATCACGGAGAAGAACAGGAACTTGCGGTTGCGCAGCGCGCGGGTCAGCTCCAGCTTGATCAGGCTGTTCATGACTGCTTGGCCTCCTCGGCCTGCGTGATGGCGACGAACGCCTGCTCCAGGCCGAGCCCGGAGACCTCCAGGTTGCGGGGGTAGACGCCGAGCCCGTACAGCGCGTGGACGGTGGCGTCGGCGTCGGAGGACTGGATGCGGACGGTGTGGCCGCTCACGTCGAGGGAGGTGAGGAAGGGCAGCGCGCGCAGCGGGGCCTCGTCGACGGTGCCCTCCAGGTCGAAGGAGACGCGGCGGGCGCCGGCCTTGGCCTTGATCTCGGCGGCGGTGCCGTCGGCGAGCAGCCGCCCCCGGTGCAGCACCAGGACCCGGTCGGCGATCGCGTCGGCCTCCTCCAGGTAGTGGGTGGCGAACAGCACCGTGCGGCCCTGGTCGGCCTGTTCGCGCATGGTGGCCCAGAAGGCCTGGCGCGCGGTGACGTCCATGCCGGTGGTGGGTTCGTCGAGGACGATGAGGTCGCTGTCGCCCGCGGTGGCGAGCGCGAACCGGACGCGCTGGGCCTGGCCGCCGGAGAGCTTGTCGACCTTGCGGTCGGCGATCTGGCTGATCCCGGCCCGGCTCAGCACCTCGCCGACCGGGTAGGACTTCGGGTGCAGCGCGCAGGCGAGGCGGACCAGTTCGGCGACGGTGACCTCGTCCATGAGTCCGCCGCTCTGGAGCATCGCGCCGACCCGCCCGGCGACGATCGCCTCCCGCGGCCCGGTCCCGAACACCCGTACCTGCCCGGAGTCGGGCTGCCTGAGCCCGAGCAGCAGGTCGAGGGTGGTCGACTTCCCGGCGCCGTTGGGGCCCAGCAGGGCCACGGTCTCCCCCGGATGCAGGCTGAGCGACAGGCCGTCCACGGCCCGCACGTCCCCGTACACCTTGCTCACCTGATCGAACCCGACCACGGGGGTGGTCGTCGTCGCGGCTGTCGTTGTCATGGCGTCCATCCTGCTCCGGGGCCCGGGTGCGGGTGCAGTGTCGGGCGTCCGGGGTGGGACATGACAGATGTCACGGGGTGCCAGGGGACGCGGAAGGGCCCGTCCGCGCGGACGGGCCCTTCCGTGCCGTGCCGGTGGGCGTCAGCTCGGGTCGGTCTCAATGACGGCCTGGCGGGAGGTGGTGCTCAGCAGGGCCTGGCGCATCGCGCCGTAGACGTCCTGGGGGGTGACGGCCGTCTTCTTGCCGGTGCCGCGGGTGATCAGGACGTCGTCGAAGGTCTTGCCGTAGAGGCCCTTGAGGGCTTCCAGGTCGGGGCTGTCGACGAGCTTGCCGTTGACCGCCTTGACCCGCAGGAACTTCCACAGGGAGTTCTGCGGGCTGAACTCGATGGAGTGGGCCGCGTCCGTGCGCACGACGACGTTGGCGGACATCGCGGGCTTCGCGAACGCCTTCATCTCGCGGTCGACCTCGGCGTTGGGGACGGTCGGCTGCCGGGTCGTGGTGGCGACCGCGATCGGCGTGTCCGAACCGCTCTCCACCTGGGCGCGGAACCCGGCCTTGACCGACTCCATCGACTTGGCCGCGTCGATGCCCTTGCCCGCCTTGCCGTAGACGGGGACGGCCTTGCCCGCGGTGAAGCCGATCGAGCCCTCGGTCATCGAACCGGAGCCGCCGACGGCGGACTGGAGCGCCGCGGTCAGCTTCTCCTCGTCGACCGGCATCGACGGCTCGACGACGCGCTTCTGGCCGAAGAGCGAGCCGACCACGGAGACCGGGTTGTAGTCGCTGGTGGCGGCCGACGCCACCGTCGTCTGGGTGTCGAACTGGAGACCGGCCTGGTCCGGGGTGAGGGAGACCGTCTTGCCGTCGACGGTCAGCTTCAGGGGCTTGCCGACCCGCTCGCCGAAGGCCGCGTCCAGCTTCTTGACGGCGTCGTCGCGGGTGCCGCCGCCGATGTCGACACCGAGCACGGTGGTGCCCTTGGGCACGTCGGTGTGGTTCATCAGCAGACCGGCGCCGTAGACACCGCCGCCGAGCACGAGGACGGCGACGGCGAGCAGGACCAGCTTGTTGCGGCCCTTCTTCTTCGCCTTGGGCGCCGGTGCGGCGGGCGCGTTCTGCGCGACCGGCTCGGGGAACCGCGGCGGGGTGTGCGCCGTCGCTCCGTCGGCGCCCGCGCCCGGCGCGAACGGCGCGTCGGGGCCCGGCGGCACGACCGGGATGCCGCTGGTGACGGTGTGTCCCGAGACATGGTCGGGGCGGACCCCGTACCGGGGGTGCCCGGCTCGGGCACCTGCTTCTGCGGGGTGAGG
>NZ_FMCI01000009.1 GCF_900091845.1 Streptomyces sp. SolWspMP-5a-2 | reverse complement strand
AAGCTTGCGCTATGCCTTTCACGCCACTTCACCGCATACTCGGGCTCGCGCCTGGGCCACTGACCGGTGACATCCTGGACGCCGCCGTAACAGCTGGCGTGACGGAACACAGCGACTTGGACTGGAAGTCCGAGCTGCCGCCCGCCAAAGGTCTGCCGCAGACAGACTTCCCGAAGGATGTCGCGGCCATGGCGAACAGCGGCGGCGGTGTGATCGTTTACGGCGTACAAGAGACGCAGAAGGCGGCGACTAGCCGCGTCGATGTCGGCGAGTTCGATGAGGGCCACGAGCGGGCACTGCGAAGCGCCGCGATCACTGCGATCTCTCCGCCAGTGTTCGGGCTCGGTGTGCACCGTGTGGGCGAGGCAGGGAACAGGGCCGTGGTGGTGGAGATCCCGGCTAGCGTCGACGGTCCGCACCTGATCTATCGGCACGACTATTTTGGCGCTCCCGTCCGCAACGACGCCGACACGGTATGGATGAAGGAACGCCAGATTGAGGCCATGTACCGCGCTCGCTTCGACGAGCGCCGCCACGCGACCGAGGCCCTGGATTCGCTGTTCACCGAAGCCGCCGCCGGGCGCGACAGCCGCAAGCGGGCGTGGCTGATCGCGGTTGCCCACCCGCGGCTCCCTCTCGTTCGCGAGAGGCTGACGCGCGACCAGGCGCAGAAGGTGATGTCCAAGGCAGAGACCCTTGCCTTGATGTACGCGGGGCGGGGTGGTGTTCACCCCCTGGAGAGCGTGGACCGGCTCAACCCTCGCCCTGGCCTGCGCCGGTGGGTCCTGGTGAACACGGCAGCGGCCGCCTACTCCTTGTGGAAGGAGGCGTGGGCCACCATCCACCACGACGGATCGGTCACCCTGGCGGCCGCTGTGGGCGGACACCGGCGTGCTGCTTCAGGCGCTGAGGGCGGGGAGTTCTTCGAGGGCCGCCACGTCGAGTCCTCTGCCATCGAGTGCTCGATCGCGGACATGATGGCGTTGGTCCGAGCGACTGCGGACCTGACCGGTGCCGGCGAGTACGACGTGCGTGTCGGAGTCGAGTGGGCTGGCGAAGGACCGCTGACAATTCTGACCCGGGACACCATGGGCTTCGTTTACGACGAGGTGTCGACCCCTCTGCATCGGTATACGCCTGTCGAGACGACTGTGAATGCAGTTGCCTCTGACCCGGACTTTTTCTGGCAGGTGCACGACCTGGCGCAGGACTGCGTGAACCAGGGCGGTGTGTCGAACGTTCTGATGATCCGCCCTCCAGAGCGTGACGGGTCGGCGTAGCTGAGCTGCTCCCTGCGGGCCTGCTGTTACCGATTCGTTCGTCCCAGAAGCCGGTGCGAGCGATGGCGTCGGCGGTGACAGGTGGGTGCGGTCGACAAGGAGAGGGTGGGGACGGGACCCGCGGTCTCCTTCTTGCGGGAGCTGGTTCGTGGCTACAGTCCAGGCCATGGCTTTTCCCGAGGCACTCGCAGCGCGCGCACTTGCCCAGGCCGCGGTGAAGCTGGCGCAGAGAAAGACCGCCTGCCCCGGGCCGCTGCCGGGGCAGGTCCTGGCGCCCCGCATCTGAGGCGCCCATCGCGCCATGACCAGCACCGCTCGGCCTTCCGCCCAGCACTGCGAGCCTGACTCGACAGCCGTCCTGGACGCTGCAAACTGCTGACTGCCCGGCGGAGTTCTGGGATCATCGGCTGATGGTCAGCAGCAGGTACCGCTCGGGACTTCGGCAGCAGTTGGACGCTGTCGTCTCGCGCCACCTCAGCGGGAACACGCACGCCACCCTCAACGCAGGCTTCGCGGAGCTGGCCATGCCGGAGATCCCCAAGGAGGAGGGATCGCTGCGTGAACGAATCGAACGCAGCTACGCCCAGGTCTCCGACAACGACCTCACCCTCGTCGCGCAACGCATCCTGGCTCGGGGGAGCCTCACCGCTGCGACTCGCAACGGGATACAAGATCTACTTTGGGCGGAGTCGTCACCCCCGGCGATACCCAAGAGGGTCCGACGCGAACTGGCCCGAGCCCTGGACCTGGCGGACATGGCACGCCACGAAGCCCGATTCATGACGATGCTGGAGCGCTTCTGGGTACTCGACCGCGAAGAATCCCTCGCCGACCTGCTACTTCCCAGCACCAACCGCCCGCCTGGGCTGAGACAGCACATCCAGCAACACGTCTTCCGCAACCCGGAGGACTGGTCGACCGAGGTCCTCTTCGAACACCTCGGGGCGTTCGAGGCCGGCGACGCGAGATTCGCCCGCTTCCTCGCATCGGCCGTCTCCGCCGACGTGCTCCTCGACGAGCCCGCCCAACGTCACCTCGTGGCACAGATCAACGAGCAGATCCGCAGCGCGGGAATCGAGCTCCGTGAGACCGGGGCAGACGGCGGCTACCCGCGCTTCACCCTGGTCTCCACCCGGCTCGCCGACAACCGACGGCCGAAGAACGTCATCTTCGCCTCGCTCACCAAGCCGGACATCCGATTCCTCTCTGCAGTGGACAACGACATCGAAATCGTCGGTGACCCCGGCAGCGTCCTTGTCTACGACCGCGAGATCACAGGCGACGGCATCCGCTGGCGAGACCTCCAAACCTGGTGGCAGGACACCCAAAAGATCGCAGACGAGGCCGAAGCCAAGAAGACCCTCTACCACCGGCTCCGCCGCAGCCTGCCCGGCAACTCACCCGGGCAGCGCAACGTCTTCGAGCTCTACCACCACATCCTCGGCTCTGCCGTCTATGACCTCCCCGCGCTCCTGCCCGAGGTGTGGCTCCACTGGGACCACAAAACAGTCCGTGAGCGTGGCCCTGAAGCGCTGCTGCGCTCCCGCATGGACTTCCTGCTCCTACTGCCCCACGGCCAGCGCGTCGTTCTTGAGGTCGACGGGTCCCAGCACTACACCCGCGACGACGGTCAGGTACCCGACAGCTATAAGTACGCGGAGCTGGTGGCTGGGGACCGCGAACTCAAGCTCAGAGGTTACGAGGTCTTCCGGTTCGGCCACGACGAGCTCAGGGACGCGGAACGTGCCAGGCTCCTGCTCCAAGAGTTCCTGCCAGCCCTCTTCCAACGTTTCGAAGTGAACGGCCGCACCAGCTGACACAGGAGGCCGGAGGACGGGCCGGATGAATACGGGTACCTATCCGGCTCCAGCCGTGAAGTCTGAACTCGCACGACCACCGCCGAAGACAGGGAAGTGGCGTCCCGGTTCGGCGTACTCCGGCTCCGGGATTTCGGGAACCCGCGCGCTTCGCGCAGTCCGGCCCGGAAGCACCCGGTGCGTAGGTCAGGGACGAAGGCTTCCCGTACGACACGGCGGAAGCGCCGGCGCTGGGCGGGGGTGAGGTGCTGGAGGTCGGCGGTGAAGCGGGGGAGGGTCTCGAAGGTCGACACGGTGGGTTCCTCCGGGCAGCACGACGAAGCCCCCGACGGATGCCGGGGGCTGTTGTAGGCGGTGCTTCCTTGGTGGTGCTCGTCTCCTGGCGCGTGGTGATGCTCAGTGCCGCTGATTGGTGGCGTCCGGGTCGTGGTGTGCGTGCTGCCGGAGAGCGATGACATTCGCGTCCGGCCCGACGCCGCTTCCCGCCCGGCGGGCCCCGGTGAAGAAGTTCGGCCGCTTCTCCCGCCTGGCGGGACGTGGTACTGATCGGCCTTTTCTTGTAGGTCAGAGCCGTGTGGCGTGGTCTAAGACCGTGTCCTACATGGCCAGTTGGTGGTTGTGCTGGGCATGGGGAGTGGACGGTGGGGATGGATCGTTCCGGTCGGCTTGTGGGAGATCGCGAAGCCGTTACTGCCGCCAGCGCGCGTTCGTCCGCAGGGCGGCGGGGTGGCGAACATCGATGACGAGGCGGTCTTCGCAGCGATCATCTACGTTCTGGTCAGCGGCTGCGCATGGCGGGCGCTGCCACCGTGCTTCGGAGCGTCGAAGTCGACCGTGCACCGCCGCTTCGCCATCTGGTCGGAGTCTGGGGCCGACTGCACCAGAGAGTTCTCCAACTCCTGGATGAACAGGACCTGATCGACCTGTCCCGTCCAGTCCTCGACTCGGCTCATGTCCGCGCCAAAAAGGGGGCGAACACACAGGTCCGAGCCCCGTGGACCGAGGTAAGCCCGGTTCCAAGATGCACGTCCTGTCGGACGCGAACGGACTGCCCCTACGCGTCGGGCTCTCCGCGGCCAACACCCACGACAGCCAGGCCCTGAAGCCGATGCTGTCCCATTTCCACATGGGACACGAATCCCACGCGACCGATTCCAAGCCTCAACGCCTGCACGCCGACAAGGCGTACGACGTGCCTCACCTGCGCCGATGGTTATGGGGTAACAACGGCTAACACAA
>NZ_FMCI01000254.1 GCF_900091845.1 Streptomyces sp. SolWspMP-5a-2 | reverse complement strand
CCCCGCCCGGTCGCGCCGCCGGATGCCGCGCCGCCGGATGCCGCGCCCGCGTGCCCCGATGCCGCCGTCGGCCGTGCGTGACCGCCGGTCCCGCCCTTGCGCGCGGCGCCCGCGCCGCCGTGCGGGGAGGTCCGGCCGGAGGAAGGGGGCGCGGGGACACCGGCGGACGGGGAGGCCGACGGCGTCGGTGCGGGCGTGGGCCTCGGGCGGACGTCGAAGGACTCGATCGTCGTCCGCTGCCCGCCGTCCACCGTGCAGGGCGGGTCGAGCCTGCCCAGCTTCGGCCGGCCGTCCGCGTCCCGCGCGGTGAGGTGGAGGGTGAAGTCCCCGACGTCGATCCGTCCGCGGCCCGGTGCGGTGAAGGTGACCGAGGGGGCGGTTCCGGTGACGGGGACGCGCAGGTCGCCGGAGCCGGGGAGGACGGTGGCGGGGATGGTGAAGGGGACACCGACCCGGAAGCCGCCCTGCGGGGCGGTCACGTCGACGCTCCCGTCGGCGGTGCCCGCCACCGAGTGCACGCCCAGCAGCCTGAGCCCGCCGGTGAGGAGGCCGCTCACTGTCGCCGTCGCCTCGACGGGGAACGGACGGCTGGGCTCGCCCACACGGTGCGTCCCCGGGACGTCCGCCTTCAGCGCCACGGTGACCCGCTGATGGCCGACGTAGGGGAAGTCGCAGGTGTAGTCCAGGGTGAGGGAGACCGGCGCGGCCGACGCGGCGCCCGCTCCCACCGCCCCCGTGCCCACCGCCGCCACCGCCGTCCCCGCGGCCAGCGCGAACAGCGCCCGCCGCCTTCCGGATACCCCCGACAAGCCCATCGCGCCCTCGCCTTTTTGATCAGGAAACGCCCGTCCCGGTGTCTTTGTCCTGTGAGGGGTGACGCGGGTGCGGTTCGGCCCGGTTCCCCGATGTTCCCCCGGACCCGGCCGTGGTCCGGTCGCGGAGCCCGCCGGTCAGGTGCTCCTGGACGCTGGCGTGCCGGAACTGGTAGACGGCGCCCGCCTGCCGCAGCACCTCGCGCTGGTGCGCGTCGTCCAGGAACGCCATCAGCCGCCACGGCAGCCGACCCGTCAACGGCAGCCAGATCCGGGCCAGCGCGACCCACTGCCCCCACGCGGTGAGGCCGCAGCCGTACGCGAGTCCCGCGCCGAACGCCGCTTCGAGACCGAACACCGTCCCCACCTGGAGGCCGCGCAGCGGACCGTGCCAGAGCCCCTCGACGACGCCGACGAGCGGCCCGATGACCAGCGCCCAGAGAACCAGCCGGTGGGCGACACGGCGGCGGTTGGCGTTCAGCAGATCCGTCGGCCGGGTGGCGGAGCCCGACTGCAGCGGCGCTTCGAGCAGCGCCGTCAGACCGAACACGAGGGCGCCGCCCGCGGTGAGTTCGGCGACGAACACCAGGGCCGCGGTCCGGCTGCCGCCCTGGCCGTCGTCCAGGCCGAGTCCGCTGACCACGACCCGGTCCAGGAGGATCAGGGTCGTCGAGGCCACGGCACCGACGACCAGACCGGCCAGGGCGCTGCGCAGGGCCTCGTCCCGTCGCTTCCAGGCTCCGCGGGAGATCCTCGCGCGCACCTGGAGCGGTTTGATCCGGCCACGCCCCGACATCCACCAGTAGATGAAACCGAAGACGGACCCCGCCGCGAGCCCGTGCAGCACACCGACCACGGCACCCCTGCGCAGCGCGAACCCCAGCGGGAACGCGGTCGCCACCAGGTCCACCGGGATGTTCCCGACGGCGGTGGTGACCCCGAAGGCCACGGCCGCGAGAGCCCCGACCGCGAAGGTCCGGGTGGATCGGCGCAGGGTGGTGCCCAGTTCCCACCACGCCAGGTCGCGCACGACCTGCCCGCCCTGGCCGAGCCGGTCGAGGTGCCGGGCCAGGTACCCGAGCCAGGGCGCGGCCTGCTCGGCGTCCCAGCCCCGCCGACGCGGCTGCACGGCGTGCGCGCCGGCCGGCGGCGCGTCGTAGGCGGCCGGGAGGAACGCGGCCAGCAGATGGTCCTCCACCGCCCGCGCGGTGGGGAACCGCCGCACGTCCAGCAGGTCCTCCGGCACCGAACGGTCGTCGGGCGACCGGCCGTTCGCGCTCTGGTAGACCGTCCGGGCCAGCGCGACCATGAGCGGGGTGCCGAGCACCCGGGCGACGTTCTCCGCCCCCTCGCCGCGTGGCCGCCGCGCCAGCTCCCGCAGGACCGGCTCCCACGCGGTGCTCGACTCGTCGCCGCCCGGGGCGGGCGGGCTCGCCCGGCGCAGGTACGTGGCCAGATCTCGCGGATCGAGGGGGTCCAGGACGATGCCGGGCGCGCCCCTGAGCACCACCCCCGCCGCGCGCACGGCCCGGTCGTACTCCTCCGGGCGGCTGGTGAGCACCAGGTCCGTGACGGTGGCGTTGACCGCGCGCAGCGCCGTGCTCCTGAGGTCCTCCGCCATCTCGTCGAAGCCGTCGAGGACGGGCAGGACGCGGTGGCTCCTGAGCAGGGCGTCAGCCAGGCTGCCGCCCTCGGGGGAGGGCACGTTGAGATCGGGGTAGTCGCGGACGAGCTGTCCGCGCATCCAGTCGTGCAACGACTCGGCGGGGTCCCAGGACCCCAGGCTGAAGATGACCGGCACCGGGTCGCCCGGGACCGGAGCGCGCAGCCGGTCGAGGACGAGGCGCAGGGCGAGGATCGTCTTGCCCGCACCGGCCTCCCCGAGCACCACCAGGCGCCTGGACGGCACGGAGCGGTACACCTCGACGATCCGCTCCAGCGGCCCGGCGAGGGGCAGCGGCGGCGACGGCGTCCCCGAAGAGGGCGGTGTCCGGCGGACGTTGGACCAGTTGTCGAACCGGCCGGTGGCATTCCTGAAGCACACCCGCATCGGGAACGGATCGTGGACGCTCCTGCGCCGCTCCTCCTCGGACCACTGCCGCTCCACCCAGGAGGCGAGGTCGCGCGCCGCCGCGTCCAGCCACGATCCGCCCGGTGGCGGCGGGAGCCGGATGAGCCGCTCGGCGTCCGGCGGCAGCCCGATCAGCTCACCCAACTCGCCGACCTGCTCGGGCGTGAGGAGTGCGTACCAGCGGTCGACCCGTCCGGCGGTCAGGGTGCCGAGGCCGTCGGAACGGTGGTGTTCGCTCACCACCCCGATCAGGCGGCCCGCGCTCCAGACGGCGGCCCCGGACATCCCCTCCCACGGGGAGCGGCGCCCGTCGGTGTCGTACTCGGGTGCGCGCAGGGCGAGTTCGAGCGTTCCCCGGCGCAGGTTGGAGAACGGGCTGGTCGTTCCGCGGGCGTGGTGGGAGTCCCGGTACGGCACGGAGGGCCGGTCGTGGCCCGGGGCGGGACCGCGGTGCAGCTTGAACCGGGGGAAGCCCAGCGCCTCGCACTCCACCACGCCGGTGACGCGGGCGAAGCGCACGGGGGTGACGCGCGGGGGCAGCCGGTCGCGGTCCGGGCCGGGCTCGATCCTGAGGACGGCGATGTCCGCCGCCGTGTCGCTCCACACGCGCGTGCCGGGCACCTCCGTCGTCCCGAGGGCGCCGTCGGCGAACCGCAGGCGGACCGAGGAGGCGTCACGGACGACGTGCGCGGCGGTGAGGACGGTGTCCGCCGTCACCCGGTAGCCCGATCCGCGCCGCCGCTCGCCCGGCCCCCCGTCCGGCCCTCCGTCCGTCTCCACGAGGACCTGGACCGCGCGGCGCGGATCGAACCCGAGCGGTTCGGGCGACGGCTCCGGTGCGGCCGTCACTCCTCATGGTCCTCGGCGCGGCCGTGGATGTACGTCGTCTCCGAACCCGTCAGGGCCGGTTGCAGCGCCAGCCTGATGCGCTGCGTGGAGGCCGACGCCACGGAAGCCTCCGCGTTCGTGTCCACGACCCAGAAACGCACCTTCGCGCCCGCCTGCGCGGACCGCTCCAGGGTGACCGACATCTCCAGCTCGATGGTCTGCAGTTCGAAGCGCAGCGCCGCGCCCTCGGCCGCGGCGACCGCGCGTTCGAGTTCGGCCCGCAGATCACGGATCACCGTGGACAACTCGATCACATCTGACTCCGTCCACCTCTGCCGACGGCCACTGCCCGGCGGGCCCACCATGATGCATTCCGCCTCGTCCGGCTGACACGCGTTTGCGCCATTCCGGAACCTGCCTCGCGGGGCCGGGCGCCGCTCGGGGGAGCGGCGGGGGCGCGGTGGGGGGCGGCGCCCTGTGCCGGAAGCGCCCCGGCCGCGCGGACGGCACCCCCGTGCGCCCGGGGGCGGGTCCGACCGCGGTTCCGGTTTCCGTCCCGCGGGGTGCCCGGTGTCGCCTTGTCGGGGCGTCCCGGTTCGTTTCCGACGCGGGTCCGAGATGGGCGGCGAATGGAACGCCTTACTCCGTCACCGCGTTCTTGAAGGCGACATGGGTGATATCGACCGTAAACTCTCTTTTGGCTGCTCCGTGTCACCCTGCGGACCGAAATGCAACCGCCGCCCGAAGCCCGGCGTCATGACGGTGGACGCCCCCGCGAAGGGGTGTTCGCGGTGGTGCGGCGCGTCCGGCGCGGCCCTCCCCGGCGGGCCGCCGGCGGTCATTTAGCCGTAGATTACTGGGCAGTTGACCTCGGCGTTTCGTGATAGCGTCCTGGTTCGGAGGACAGTGCCACCTGAAAGGGAAATCGTGAACACGGAGAAGATCGCCGCTCGCCGTCTCTCGCTGGAAGAGGTGACGAAGCTCGGCGTGAAGGACAGGCTCTTCGTCTCCGCCGACACCGCAGAACTCAAGCTTTCCGACTGCTATGTCCCTGCTTTCCTGACCAAGTCGGGTGAGGATTTCGAGGGCGGTTCGATAACGGCGCGGACCATATTCCAGGAAGAGGTCTCCTGCCTTCCCGACGACGAGAATGAAGCCGGAATCTACGTGGCCGACGAGGACGGGTCGGTGACCATCGAGGTCCTCCAGTCCGCCGGTGTCGTCCTGGACCTGGCCCTCTTCGTCCCCGGCGGGGACAAGGGCGCCCTCACGGCCCTCTACGCCGCGGCCCGGCAGGCGTTCGGCGCGGACATCGTGCAGATCTGGCGTCAGGGCCTCAAGGAGGTCCCGGACGTGAAGGTCGACATCTTCGAGGAGCAGGTCCCCCGCGGGCGCAAGGCGACCGAGAGCCCCAAGCGTGACCGCCGCGCGATCGACACGTACCCCACCCGCGCGGACTTCATCGAGTTCTCCGCGGGCTGGAAGCCGGTCATCGAGGTCCACCGGCCGGTCGTCGACACCACGCCGACCATCTGAGCCCGCGTCACCTCAGGCGCCGTCCGCCCGCACCGGACGCGCCACCGCACGACTGACCCTGCCGCGCCGGTCCTGACGGGCGGGGGAGGGTGACTGACGCAGACGCAGGGGGAGATGCCGGTGCCGGGGGATCAGGCCCCCGGCGGAACGGGAGTTGGGGGAGCGCGGTGTCGGCGGCCGCGCTCCCGTGGCGCTCACGCGACCGCGACAGCCGTCGCCACGTGCAGCGCCGTCGCCACCGAAGCGCCCGCGATCATCGTCCACTTGCGGTGGGTGACCCCGATCGCGGCGTCGCCCACCTGGGCCGCGGCCGCCGCCAGCAGGACGAGCGTGACGGCCGGGCCGGTCCACGCCAGCGGCGCGACGGCCGCCGCCACGCCCAGGGGCACCCCCCTGACGGCGTACATCCAGCCGTAGAACCGTTCGCCGCCGCTCGGCGTGCCGCTGTCGCTCAGGGACGCCGGGCGCACACCCCCCAGCACCGCGAAGACGATGCCCGCCACGGCGGCGACGGTGTTGGCCACCAGGAGCACGGTCACGGCGCGTACTCCGTCGACGGCTCGGTCCCGTACTTCGTCCAGACGCCCGCCACCGAGTCGGGGGTGAGCGGCTGCCCCGCCGCCACCATGTCCCTGAGGTCGCGGAAGTACTGCACGTACAGGTCGGGCGTGAAGGTGTTGAGCATGACCGCCGTCGTGTCGCCCACGTTGGCGAAGGTGTGCGGGGCGCCGGGCGGGACCATGACCCAGGTGCCCGCCGGGGCGTCGTGGTCGTCCTCGCCCACCGTGAACCGCACGCTGCCCGAGAGCACGTAGAAGCCCTCGTCGTGCTGCGCGTGGCGGTGCTGGGGCGGTCCTGGGGTGTGCGGCGGAATGGTGATCTCCGCCATCCCCAGCCGGTGTTCGGTGCTGCTGCCGTCCTCGAGAATCCGGATCCTCGACGGACCGCTGACGATGAGTTCGCCGTCGTCGGGACCGACGATCGACACCGCGACCATGGAGCCTCCCCTGTCAGGTGATTGCCGTTGCCATGACTCTAGGGACGATCCTCTCTTCGTGCAAGTGCACTCTCGCGAGCGGGGTCTACTCTCTTCGTGAGAGCTGCGCGATAGAGTCGGGGGCGACACGGAGGGACGGTCATGGACGAGCAGAGTCGCCCGCACGGGCGCACCAACCAGATGGAGCGGACCAGGTCCGCGATCATCGACGCCACCCGCGAACTCGCCGACAGCGGCGCCGAGATCAGGATGTCGGCGATCGCGCGGCGGGCCCGGGTCTCCGAGGCCACCGCCTACCGCTACTTCCCCGACCTCGTCTCGCTGCTGCGGGCCGCCGTCATGGTGGAGGACCAGGTCGCGGCGTTGCGGGCGGTGGTGGACGACGACGACCCGGTCCGCCGGATCGGGCAGGCGGCGGAGGTCCTCGGTCGGGCGGTGCTCAGGCGGCAGGGCGCGGTCCGCGCCGTCGTCGCGGCGACCGTCGGGAAGCCCTCGACGGCCAAGGACCGCCCGGCGCAGCGGTTCGCGCTCATCGAGCACGCCCTCGCCCCCTGGGTGGAGGGCGGCGGACTCGCCGGGCGGCCGGAGGTCGAGCAGTTGGTCCGCGCCCTCGCCGTCGTCATCAGCGCCGAGTCGGTGTTCACCCTGCTCGATCTGTGCGGTCTGGCGCCCGACGACGCGATCGCCAGCCTCGTCGCCACCGCGCGCCGTCTCACCGCCGCGGCGGTCGAGGCCGTGGACGCGGCGCCCGACGCCGCCGGGCCGGAGGGGAGTTGACGGGGCGTCGCTGTGCGTGACGGTGTGTCACGGCTGTTCTTCCTTGTTCCGCTCGCCGCCCGACGGGTGCGGGGGTGAGGGGCGTTGACCGCCCGCCGTCCGTCGCCGCACCTCTGTGCTCGCGCAACTGCGGTGCTCGGGGCGGGTGTTCGCGGACGGCGAAGGTGCGTGGCGAGGGGGTGCGGCGACCCGTCCTGGGGCCCATCCCGGCCCCGTTCGCGCCCCGGAAGTGACCTCCGGGCGGGCGGCGGGGGCGGCGTCTGACGTATGATCCGGTCACCGGCTGTTGCGTGGCGACGCGGCTCGTCAGCCACGTACGCTGCATCGCGAGCGGCGTGATCCCTGCAAGCCCCGGGTCCACGGACGGGTGCGGCCGGCAGGTCATCCTGGGAGGAATTCCACGCCGTGCATCCCCTTTCCGACACCGATCCGGTCAAGATCGGCCGCTACCGTCTCACCGGGCGCCTCGGAGCGGGCGGGATGGGCACCGTCTACCTGGGCAGCACGCCCGGCGGCCGACCGGTCGCGATCAAGGTGATCGGTGACCAGTTCCAGTACGAGGACCAGGCCCTGGAGCGGTTCCGGCGCGAGGTGGGCACCCTGCACACCGTGCGCAGCGCCTACAGCGCCTCGCTCATCGACTGCGGTCTCGACGAGCCCCCGTACTGGTTCGCCACCGAGTACGTGCCGGGCCGTACCCTCTACTCCGCCGTGCGCACGTCGGGCCCGCTGCCCCCGCCGCTCTGCCTCGCCCTCCTCGCCGCGCTGGCCGAGGGGCTGTCCGACATCCACGACCACGACATCCTGCACCGCGACGTCAAGCCGCAGAACGTCATCCTCTCCCCGGTCGGCCCGCAGCTCATCGACTTCGGGATCGCGCGGGTGGCCGGGCAGTCCGCGCTGACCCAGGTCGGACACACCGCGGGCACCCCCGGGTTCACCGCGCCCGAGGCGTACCGGGGCGAGCCGACGGGGGTCGCCGCCGACGTCTTCGCGCTCGGCGCCACCGTGGCCTTCGCGGCGACCGGCAGGCCCCCCTACGGCGACGGCTCCTTCTCCGCGGTCGCCTACCGCACCGTGCACGGCGACATCGACCTGGGGTCCGTCGAACCGCGGCTCGCCGAGATCCTCGCGGCCTGCACCGACCGCGACCCCGAGCGCCGTCCCGCACCCGCCGAGATCGTCGAACTCTGCGACTCGCACACCTCGTTGGCGAACGACCCGCACTACCGGCTGATCTCCGTGCCCGACCCGGAGGAGGCCGTCCCCGGCACCGTCGCGGTGCCCACCCCGGTGCCGACCGCCCTCGACGCGTCCGCCGCGGACCGGGACGCCGCCGCCCCCACCGTCCACGTGCCCGCGCTCCCCGCCGCCCCGCCGGCTCAGGTGCCCGGGAGCCTCCCGACGGCGCCGGTCCCCACCCAGGTCGCCCACGGCTCGCCGTTCGGGCCCCCGCCCACGACGCCCGTACCGGGTGCTCAGGACGGCGGCGCCAGGCCGGGCGCCGGGCGCAGGATCGCGCTGATCGCCGCCGCGGTGGTCGCCGTCGGCGCCGTCGTGGCCGGTGGGCTGGCGCTCCTGCCCGGCTCCGACGCCGAGAAGGACGCGCGGGGACGCGCCGCCGACCGGGCGAACGCCTCGGCGTCCGCCCAACCCGCCGACCAGAAGAAGGACGACGGCGCAGACGAGGCCGACGGCGGAGACGGCGGGGAGGACGCCAAGGACACGTCCCCCGAGGCCCAGGACCCCGCGCAGAACGGCGACGAGGGCGAGGCCCCGCCGGAGGAGCTGGTGATCGACCAGCCTCTCGTCCTGCGGCTCGGCGGCGAACTGGTCGCGGCGAAGATCCAGCTCGTCCTCCAGCGGGACGGCAACCTGGTCGCCTACGACGAGGAGAACAAGCCCCGTTGGGCGAGCAAGACCCTCGGGGCGGGCGCCACCGCGGAGTTCCAGAGCGACGGCAACCTGGTCGTCTACGACGCCGAGCGGAAACCGATCTGGGCGAGCGACACCAGCGGCCACGAGAACGCGGTGCTGACGTTGCAGGGCGACGGCAACATCACCATCCGCGACGGCGACAGCGAACTCTGGGCCACCGGCACCGGTCACTGACCGCGACGTCCGTCCATCAGGGGGCTGCCGGGACGCCCCGGGGGCCCGTCGCGCGGGGCTCCGGCAGGCGCCCCGCCCCCGTTCCTGTGACCATGGCCGTATCCGTGGGATGCCCGGCCCCGTGGCCATGGCCCGACCCCCGTCCCGGCGGCGAGGCTGGAGGCGAGCCCGAGGGACGGGCGGGGTCCGGCGCGCACGGCGGCCGGGCGCGGAGCACGGACGAGAGGGCGGACACCATGACGGACACCGCGGCGGGCGTGAAGGTACCGGACACCGAGCTGGCGGCAGCGGCGGGCGAGCTGGTGCGGGACACCACCAGCGACCTCATCTACCACCACTCCCGCCGGGTCTACTTCTGGGGCAGCCTCCAGGGCCGCCGCCGCGGCCTCGCCTTCGACCCCGAACTGCTCTACGTCGGGGCGATGTTCCACGACCTCGGCCTCGACGCGCGCTTCCACGCCAGCGGCCGCCGCTTCGAGGTGGACGGCGCCGACGAGGCCAGGCGGTTCCTGGAGAGCCACGGGGTGCCCGAGGACGGCGTCCGGCGGGTCTGGACGGCGATCGCCCTGCACACCACCCCCGGCGTCCCCGAGTTCATGGAACCCGAGGTCGCCCTGGTGACGGCGGGGGTCGAGTACGACGTCCTGGGCATCGGCTTCGACGACGTCCCGGCGGGGGAGCGGGAGGCCGTCGTCGCCCTGCACCCGCGCCCCGGCTTCAAGCGGCGCATCCTCCAGGCGTTCACCGACGGGGTCCGCCCGAAGCCGGAGACGACGTTCGGCAACGTCAAGGCCGACGTGCTGGAGCACCACGTGCCCGGCTTCCGGCGCGGCGACTTCGTGACCACCGTCCTGGAGTCCGCGTGGCCCGAGTAGCCCCGGCCCGGCACGTGGTGGCCGTCGTCGCCTTCGACGACGTCCAACTGCTCGACGTGACAGGGCCCGTGGAGGTCTTCACCACCGCCAACGCCTACGGCGCCGCCTACGACGTGCGGCTCGTCTCGCTCACCGGGCGGGACGTCCGCACCTCGGCCGGGGTGCGGATCGGCGTCGACGGCACCCCCGCCGACCTGCCCGGACGGATCGGCACGCTGGTGGTCCCCGGCCGCGAGACGACCGCCTTCGGGCCCGCCGACGACGCGCTGATCGGGGCGGTGACCGAGCTGAGCGGCCGGGCCGACCGGGTCGCCTCGGTCTGCGCGGGCGCCTTCGTGCTGGCCGAGGCCGGGCTCCTGGAGGGCCGACGGGCCGCCACCCACTGGCAGTTGGCGGCCGAACTGGCGGCCAGGTTCCCCCGGGTCGCGGTGGAGACGGACCCGCTCTTCGTGCGCGACGGCCGGATCATCACCTCCGCAGGGGTGACGGCCGGCATCGACCTCGCGCTCGCCCTGATCGAGGAGGATCACGGCGCGGGACCGGCCCGGGACGTGGCGCGCAAGCTCGTCGTCTTCATGGCCAGGCCCGGCGGCCAGTCGCAGTTCAGCGTCCGGCTCGCGCCGGAACGCCACCTCGATCCGGCCCTGCGCCGGGTCCTGGACGCGGTGACGGCCGACCCGGCTGCCGACCACCCACTCGCCTCGCTGGCCGCGGAGGCGGGCCTGAGCACCCGTCATCTGCGGCGGCTCTTCCGGGAGAAGGTCGGCACGACACCGGGCCGGTTCGTCGAGTCGGTGCGCGTCGAGGCCGCGCGGGCGCTCCTCGAAGCGGGGGACGACACGGTCGAACAGGTCGCCCGCCAGGCCGGGTTCGGCTCCTCGGAGAGCCTGCGCCGCGCCTTCCGGAACACCCTGGGCGTCCCGCCCACCACCTACCGGGCCCGCTTCCGCACCACCGGGCACCGGCCGCGTCCGGTCAGGGAGTGACCGGGGCGTCGGGGGCGGGGGCGGTCCTGCGTCCGCCGACCGCGGGCGCCAGGAAGACCGCGACGGCGGTGCAGGCCAGGACGACGATCATGGCGGTGCGCAGGCCGTAGTGGTCGCCGAGGAAACCGAGGCCCGGGGGCCCGACGAGGAACGCCACGTAGCCGATCATCGCGACCAGGCTGACCCGGGCCGCCGAGTCGGGGCCGGAGTCACCGGCCGCGGAGAGCGTGACCGGGAAGCCGAGCGCCGCTCCCACGCCCCAGAAGAGGACCGCCGCACCGGCCAGCGCGGCCGAGTCGGAGAAGACGACCAGCGCGATGCCGACCGTCGCGGAGACGGCGCTGGCCCGCACCACGGGGGCGCGGCCGATCCGGTCGATGAGCAGCCCGCCGCCGAACCGGCCGACCGTCATGGCGGCGGCGAAGCCCGCGTAGACGGCGGAGCCGAGGGCCGGGTCCATGCCGTGCCCGTCGACCATGAGCAGCGGCAGCCAGTCGTTGGCGGCGCCCTCGGCCAGCGCCATGGCCAGGATGACCCCGCCCATCAGCAGCAGCCGCCGGTCCTTCCACACCGCCGTCCTGACGGTCGCGGCGCCGCCCTCGTCGGGGACCTGCCCGGCGCCCTTGCCGACGCCGGCGGGGATGGAGCGGTACGCGTAGCCGAACATGGCGGCCAGGACGAGGACGACGGCGCCCAGATGCCAGTGCACCGGGAAGGCGACGGCCGTGCAGAGGATGCCGACCGACGCGCCCGCGACGGTGCCCAGGCTGAAGAACCCGTGCAGCGTGGGCAGTACGGTTCGTCCTGTGATCCGTTCGACGTCGGCGCCGTCGATGTTGACGGCGACCTCCCCCGCGCCCATCCCGGCGCCGAAGAGGAACAGGCCCGCGGTGACGGTGGGCGCGGACGGCAGCGTCGCACCGGCGCCGACCACCGCCATGCTCAGAATGATCAGCAGGGTCCCCACGCCCATCACCGGCCGGGTGCCGAACCGGGTGACGAGTGTTCCCGAACAGAGGATGCCGATCATGGAGCCGACGGAGAGACCGAACAGCACGAGGCCCATCTCCGCGGTGGAGGCGCCGAGTTGGTCCCGGATGTCCGGGGTCCTGGTCACCCAGGAGGAGATCGACAGACCCGGTATGAGGAAGAAGAGGAACAGGGCCGCCCTGCGGCGACGCGTGGCCAGATCCATGAGTGACGTGCTCTTTCACGCGGACGCGGGAGGGCCGACAGGGCCCCGGGCTGAGTATGTACAAACGTACACGCAGGTGCCGGGTGGAGGAAGGAGATCACTGTGACGGGAAGCTCACGCGGTCCGAACGATCCCGGGCGCAGGGACCGCATCATCGACGCCGCGCTCGACGTCATCGCCGAGCGCGGCGTCGAGGGCACCACGCACCGGCGGGTCGCCGAGGCCGCGGAGGTCCCGCTCGGCTCGATGACCTACTACTTCGACGGCATGAAGCACCTGCTCGTCGAGGCCTTCACCCGCCTCGCGGAGTCGATGTCGCTGCGCTACCGGGCCCGGCTGGAGGCGGCCGGGACGATCGCCGAGGCGCGCGCGGCCGTCGTCGAGATCATCTGCGGCCCCGACCTGGGGAGCCCCCGGGAGCTGGTCCTCTGCTACGAGCTGTACGCGTTCGCCTCGCGCAACCCGGAGGTCCTCGGCATCACCAGGTCCTGGATGGGCGCCAGCCGCGCGTCGCTGAGCAAGCACTTCGACCCGCGCACCGCCCGCGCCCTGGACGCGCTGGTGGAGGGCCTGTCGATCCACAACTCCTTCGACGCGGACCCGATGCCGCGCGAGGACGTCGCCGCGGTGGTGGCGGCGATCAGCGCGGGCGCGGGAGGCGGGACGGACGGCGGGTGAGCGCGGACGGGGCGGACGGTACGGACGGGGCTGACAGGACGACGAGGCGGACCGGGCGGACCGGGCGGACGGGGAGGATGCGACGGCTGAGACCGCCGGGGCGCCGGTGAGGGCCAGCGGAGTGGCGGAGGCCGCCGGGGCGCTGGTGAGGGCCAGGGGAGTGGCGGAGGCCGCCGGGGCGCGGGTGGGGGCGGACGGGGTGCGGGTGACCCCCGGGGCGCGGGTGGGGGCGGACGGGGTGCGGGTGACCCCCGGGGCGCCGGTGCGTGTGGCCGGGGTGGGGGAGGTGCGTGCCGGGTCGAACAAGGTTGCCCGTGTCCGGAGGCGGCCGGTGCGCTCTCCCCGGTCGTTTCGCCGTCCGGTGCCCGTCTAGGGTTGGCAGCAGCCGAGTGGGAGGTGCCGGGAGGGTCTCCCGGACACCCGGAGGAGGCCACCCAGTGAGCCGAGCCGATGTTCTGGTCGCGACGGGACCCGACGCGCTGGTCCCGTGGATGCGCGCGTGCGCCGGGGGCGACTCCGAGGCGTTCAGCGTGCTCTACACGGCGCTGTTCCCGCGGGTGCGCGCCACCGCCTGGGGCGTGCTGCGCGACGTGGCGCAGGCCGAGGAGGTCGCCCAGGAGGTGATAGCCGAAGTGTGGAGCAGCAGCGGGCGGTTCTGCGCCGAGCGCGGCACGGTGGCGGGCTGGGTGATCGCCATCGCGCACCGGCGTGCCGTCGACCGGTCGCGCTCCAGGACCCGCGCCTCACGCCGCGAACAGCAGTACGCACGGCTGGCGACGACACCGGACTACGACAGCGTCGTCGAACAGGTGCTGTACCGGCTGGACGCGGACGAGGTCAGGCGGTGCCTGGAGCGGCTGACCGATCTGCAACGGCAGGCGCTCACGCTGGTCTACCTGGACGGCACCACCCACGCCGACGGCGCCGCCCGGCTCGGTGTCCCGCTGGGCACCTTCAAGACCCGCGTCCGCGACGCGCTGGAGCGCCTGCGCCGGGATCTGCTCGGCTGACCTGACGGGCGCGCCCCGCAGGCACCGTCCCCGCGGCCGGGGCGGCGCCCCCGCGGCCGGGCTGCGGCGTCTCCGCCGTCCGGCCACGGGGGCCGCCGTGCCTACTTGCTGACGGCGAAGCGCATCAGGGCGTGCTCGTCGCCCTGCTTGATCTTGCCGGTGGTGTTGATCACCTCCAGCTTCCAACCGCTGCCGACCCGCACGGCCTTGGCGACGGCGCAGCCGTTGTCCGTGGTGAGCAGGCTCGGCCAGATGTCGGCGACCTGCTGGGAGGAGCCGCCGGTCGCGTCGTACACCTTGAAGCTGATGTTGCGCGCCTTCTGGAACGAACTCCCCTTCTTGTAGGCGGCGGCGACGAAGACGATGGAGGTGATGTTGGCCGGGATCCGCGCGAACTCGACCGTCACCGTCTCGTCGTCGCCGTCCCCGCGACCGGTCTGGTTGTCGCCGCTGTGCGACAACGAGCCGTTGCCCATGGGGTCGAGGGAGTCGAGACCGGCGAGCCGCACCGGGTCCCCGCCCTGCATGGCGATGGCGATCAGGTCGAGGTCGGTGCCGGACTTGCGGCGGATCATGCCCATCACTCCGCCGCTGCTGCCGGAGGTGGGGTCCCAGGAGACGCCTATCGACAGGTGCGTCACCCCGTCCAGGTCCGCCGGGCCGTCTTCCTTCGTGAGCGTAATCATGCGTGGATCATCCTTTTGATGACGAAACCGATGTAGGCAAAGTGTGCCTGGCCGTGGGCCCGTTCCGCGCAGGTGGGGTCGGGTCCGCTTCGGACGGGGAGGGCGGAGCGGGGTGGCCGGACGCGGTCGGCGGGTCCCGCCCGGCGGGGAACGGTCCCCGCCGGTGAGATCCGGTCGGACGTATCCCGCCGGACGGAATTCGGCCGACGGCATCCGGCCGTCCGGCAAGATCAGAATTACTCCGGAGAATTCCAAGGCCAATGCTCGGCGTCGTTTTTCCCGGCTTGAAATCGCACCACCGCATTTCGTCGCGGAGTGCTACCGTGGAGCGTCGTTCGTCCCCGAGATACCAGTCGTTCACCAGGATCCGACGCGTTCGGGCCCGGAGAAAACGACGCGACGTCGCCAAGAAACCCGATCACCTGTTTTCCGTCCCCTTGCCTTTCCGTGCCCGATTGTTCGAACGGGCGGAGATGCCGGACGGCGGCTCTGCGCACCGCCTGTGCCCAGCCGGAGTTCACCGCTCACCCGCGAAAGGCGAAGTATGGCCGACGAAGCCGAAAAGCCCGCCGAGAATCCCGCCGATCACGTCACCGACTACGCGACCTTCATGGCCACCGTGCTCTCCCTCGACGGGAAGTCGTTGATCGCGGACCTCCGCAAGGCCGAGACCGAGTTCCCCGAACTGATCACCGCCTTCACCTATCTCAGCATCCACGCGGCGGCCTCCGTCATCGCCGGGAACACCTTCCGCCGTGGCAACCTCCTCGCCGACTGCGGCCCCGCCGTCGCCGAACTCGCCGTCACCGCGGCGAACTCCGTGGTCAGAAGCCCCGAACTGGCCAGGAGCGCGATCTCCAGGATCAACGCGCACTACATCCAGGCCGCCATGGAGAAGTCCATGGAGGAGGGGCACGTCGTCACGCCCACGGTCGTCACCGGCTCCGGCTTCTAGCGCCGTGCCGGGCATCGCGAGCCGGTGAACCCTGCCGGTCAGGGCACCAGGTGCGCGTCCCGCCCGCCCGTCGCGGCAGGTGACGGGACCTCCACCATCCGCACGGGCACCGTCGGCGCCCGTGCCGCACCGCGAACCCATGGGGTGACGCCGTCATGAATCCGATCAACCTCGTCGACCTGTCCCGGCTGTTCACGGCGGGCGTCCGCGCCGACACCGCGAGACAGGACGAGATCCTCGGCCGCGCGGACGCCGCCGACCGCGCCCGCGTCGAACGCGTCCTCGCCGACCTGCTCGACGCCCCCGAGGACACCCGCATGCTCCGGTTGCCGATGACCGACACCGACATGGTCGACTTCGAGATCGAGGAAGAGGCCGCACCCCGATGACCCCCGCGCCGAGCACCACCACCCGAGACGACATCGTCTGGGACCTCGCCCGCCACGCCGTCTCCTACCCGGCGTTCGACGAACACCCCGCCATCAGAACCGAGTTCGCCCGCTCGCTGCACAAACGCACCCGGCTCTGGGAGCCGTTGCTCAGCCTGCTGGCCGCGGAGTTCGACCACCGTCCCACCGAAGCCAGTGCGAAGGTCCTCAGCGGCTGGTTCACCATGGTCCATCTCTCCGCCCCCATCGACCAGTTGGTGGACCGCGACCCGATGTCCGACCACTGGCGGCGGCTCGGCGGCGCCGGGGCCGTCCAACTCGTCCTGACCCTCAAGGACCAGGTCTTCCGCGCCCCCCTGCTGGCGCTCGACCCGCGGACCGACGCCGCCGCCGCGCACGCCGTGACCCGGGCCACCGTCGAGCTGGGCTCCGCCTGCCTCACCGCGTCCATCGGCGAGTACCTCGACGTCGTCGGCTACTCCGAACTCCGCTCCCGGCCCCCGTACCCGGTGCCGGAGGCCGCCCGGGTCGCCCTGTTCTACGAGCAGTTGGTCGGCTGGAAGTCCTCCGTCATCTACGAGTGCCTGCTGCGCTGCGCCGCCCTGACCATGCGCGCACCGGAACCGGCCGTCGACGCGCTCGCCGCCTTCGGCCACCACATCGGCTTCGCGGTGCAGGTCCTCGACGACGCGGGCGGGGTCTGGGGCGGCGGCGACGACCTGGAGAAGGACCCCGTCAAGGTGACCTCCCCGCTCGCCCACGCCCTCACCACCGACCACCCCCGGCGCGACGAACTCGTCGACCTGCTGCACACCCCAGCCGCCCGACGCGACGTCGAACGCGTCCGCGCCCTCCTCGACGAGGTCCAGGCCAGGGCGTTCCTCGAATTCCTCATCCGGGACCGCGTCTCCCTCGCCGCCGGCGCGCTCGCCGAGGCCCTGCCCGGACTCGTCGCGCCCCTGGAGCGCTGGGCCGACGCCTACTTCCGGCGCACCGCGCAGGCCACCCGGTGACCGAGGCCGCCGCGCCGTCGCCGCCCACCGCCACCGGGCGGCCGGCGGCGATGCCGGGGCTGCCGTACTTCGGCGGCATCGCCAGGATGCGCAGCGACCCCATCGCCTACCTCGGCGAAGCGAGCCGCAAGGGCCCGGTGGTCCTCCTCGGACGGCTCGGGCGACGGGCGTTCTACCAGGTCAACGACCCCGACCTGGTCCGGTCGGTGCTGACGGCACCCCGCGCGGACGTCGGCATGACCCGCACCGGCGACGTCCTGGGCGCCCTGTTCGGCGAGTCCGTCTTCACGCTGCAGGACGAGCCCTGGCGCAAGCGGCGCGACGAACTCCAGCCCGCGTTCCGCACCTCGCACCTCCCGGAGCTGTTCGGATCGGCGGCGGGCGAGGTCGGCAGGACCGTCGCACGCCTCGACGCGATCGCCGCCGCCCGCGGCTCGGTCGACTTCAGCGCGGCCCTGCTCGACCTCCTGCAACGCATGATCGTCCGGATGATGTTCGGGGTGGCCGTCCCGGAGACCGCCGAGCACCTGACCCGCGCCTTCGACCACGGCCTGGAGTACCGGCAGCGGCGGCGCTGGTCGCCCGCCGGACTGCCGCTCTGGTTCCCGACCCCCGCCAACCGGCGCTTCGCCGACGGCGTCGCCCGGCTCGACCGGAGCATCGCCGAGATCATCGAGGACCACCGCGCCCACCCGCCGGAGCGGGCCGGGCTCCTGAAGATGCTGATGGAGTGCCGCGACGAGGCGACCGGCGCGGGCTGGAGCGACGACGAACTGCTGGCCGAGGTGAAGACCACGTTCGTCGCCGGATGGCTCACCACCACGACCGCCGCGACCTGGCTGTTCGACCTCCTCGCCCGCCACCCCGGGGTCACCGACCGGGTGGTGGCCGAGATCGACGCGCTGCCCGCCGACCGCCCGCTCGGCTACGAGGACCTGCACCGGCTGGAGTACACGGAGGACACGATCCTGGAGGCGATGCGCCTCTTCCCGCCCGGCTGGCTGCTCAGCAGACGGGTCCGCCGCCCCTGCACCCTGGGCGGCCTGCGGCTGGACGCCCACGCCGTCCTGCTGGTGTCGCCGTACGCGCTGCACCGCGACCCGGCGCACTGGCGCGACCCGCAGCGCTTCGACCCCGACCGCTTCCGCGACCGCACCCACGGGGAGGCGCACAAGGCCGCTTACCTGCCGTTCGGTTACGGCCCGCGGGTCTGCATCGGGCGGGGCGTGGCGATGATGGAACTGAAGACGGTCGCCGCGATCCTCCTGAGACGCTTCCGCCTCACGCTCGTCGACCCCGCCCCCGCGACACTCCAGCCCGTCTCCTTCCTGCGCCGCGCGGAACCGCTCGTCCTCGACGTCGCCCCCCGCTGAACCGGACGGCGGCAATCGGACGACGGGAATCCGGCGGCGGGAATCCGGCGGCGGCAGCCGGAAGGCGGTCGGCGGGAGCGCGAGGGCGGGAAGACGACGGCGGGAACGGGACGGGACCACGCGCGCCCTTTCCGTCCCTCTCTCCGGAGCCCGGCCGGAAATCCGCCGTAACGACCCGGCCGGAAAACCACCGGCATCGTATTCCGGCCCCTGCCGACATCCGTCGGACACCCCGGAGACACAGGCATCACCTCACCACGACGAGGAACCGACATGAGAAAAGCGTCGCTGAACTCACCGGAGCCGGAACTGAACGCGCCGAATGGCGGCCCGGCCGTCATCGACACCGCGTACGAGCGGGAAGTCGCGCGGATGTACGACGAGAAACAGAACGATTTCAACCTGCTGCTCGGAAAGGACACGAACCTCGTCCACCACCATTTCGGGATCGGCGACTTCGACCGGTCGCCCGGCGCCCTCCGGGACGAGACGGAGATCCAGCGGCGGCTGCACGAGCTGGAGAACGCCCAGACCGAACGGCTGCTCGACCTGCTCGACGGACTGGGCCCCGAACACCGCGTCTTCGACGGCGGCTCCGGCCGCGGCGGCACCGCGTTCATGGCCCACGAACGCCTCGGCTGCTCCGTCGACGGCGCCACCATCTCCCGCTACCAGCGCGGGTTCGCCGAACGCGCCGCCCGTGAACGCGGCTGCGCCGACCGGGTGCGCTTCCACTTCATGAACATGCTGCGCACCGGCCTGCCCACCGCGACCGTCGACGCCGCCCTCACCAACGAGGTCACCATGTACGTCGCCGATCTCCGCCCGCTGTTCGCGGAGTTCGCCCGCATCGTCAAGCCGGGCGGCCGCTACGTCCTCGCCACCTGGGCCGTCGACGAGAGCGGCACCGGCGACGAGATCATCGCCGCGATCGACCGGCACTACGCCTGCACCATGCACACCCGCGGCGCCTACCTGCGCGCGCTGCTGGCCTCCGGGTTCGTGCCCTACCACGTCGCGCAGATGGACGAAGACGCCCTGCCCTACTGGGAGTTGCGCAGCCGCAGCGAGCACAGCGACACCATCGAGAAGCTGTTCATCGACGGCTACGACACCTCGTCCATCGCTTACCTCATGGTCGCCGCCGAACGGATCGGGCCATGAACCCCGACGCGTTACTGGCCCAGTTCGACGACGAACTCTTCGCCTTCCTGCACCGGGAGCGGCCCCGCTCCGAGACGTTCCGCCGGATGGTCGCCGACCACATGGACTGGCGCGCGTGGGACGACGGCCGCCCGACGGCCCCCGACGCCCGCGGCAAACGGGTCCGGCCCCTGCTGTCCCTGCTGACCGCGCGGGCGATCGGCGCCGACCACCACGCGGCGATACCCGCGGCCATCGCGGTGCAGCTCGTCCACGACTTCAGCATCATCCTCGACGACATCATGGACCGCGACCGCATCCGCAGGAACCGCCCCGCGCTCTGGGTCAGCCACGGCACCGGACACGCGATGACCGCCGCCGCCGGGATCTACGTCGTCGGCCTGGACGCGCTCCAGGACTATCCCGACCAGGGCCTCACCCACACCGCGACCCGGGACCTCACCAGGACGCTCCTGGAGTCCTGCCTGGAGATGGCCGACGCCCAGCACCTCGACCTGGACTGGGAACAGCGCTTCGACATCACCCTCGACGAGGTCAGGACGGTCGCCCTCGGCCGCTCCTGCCTGATCCGTTGCGGGATCGAACTCGCCGCCGCCGTCAGCACCCCGGACCGCGAGATCCGCGCCGCCTTCCGGGAGTTCGGCGCCCTCGTCGCCACCGCGTTCTCGATCGTCGACGACCACCGCGGCCTGTGGGGCAGCGAGGAACGCAACGGCAAACCCCTGCACAGCGACCTGCGCGGCCACAAGAAGACCTACCCGGTCGTCGCGGGCCAGTTGGCCTGCGCCCCCGCCGAGCGCAGCCGCCTGCGGGACCTGCTCGCCCACCCGGAACCGGGCGACCACGAGACCGCCGAGATCATGCGGCTGCTCGACGGGGCCGACGCCGCGGGTGCCACCCTGCGCGAGGTGGACCGGCTCCGCGCCCTCGCCGTCGAGCGGCTGCGCACCCCGCCGCTGACCCGCTGCGCGGTCGCCGACCTCGTCGACCTGACCCGGCGGCTGTTCGCCACCCCCGCCCCCGCCACAGCCCCCGCCCCTGCTCCCGCCTCCGCAGAAAGGAGGACCCCCCATGGCAACGCACCATCGGGTCAACGGCGTTGAGCCCCCCGTACCGCCGTTCGCCACCCTGCCCCCGCTCACGTCGGACCGGCTCGACGAAGCGGCCCCCGGCATCAAGGAGGCCTGGCTGCACCATCCGGTCCTGGTGTTCCACGGCTGCGACCTCACCCCCGAGGACCTCGTGCGGTTCGGCGCGATCTTCGGCACCCCGGTCCCGGTGCCGGTCCAGGAGGACGTCGTCGACACCACCGGGCTGCCGCCCGAGATCATGATCATCTCGAACATCGTCGAGAACGGCCGCCGCGTCGGCCACCTCGGCGGCGGCGACCTGAGCTGGCACACCGACATGTGCTACGTGCCCGAACCCGCCCTCGCCAGCGCCCTCTACGCCGTCGAGACCCCCGAGGCGGCCGGTGACACCTGGTTCCTCGACATGACCGCCGTCCACGACAGCCTGCCCGTCGCGCTGCGCGAACGGATCGCCCCGCTGTCCTGCAAGCACGACGACAGCCGCACCGCCGCGGGCGACCTGCGCCACGGCCGGACCCCCGTCCACGACGTCACCACCTCGTCGGGCGCCGTCCACCCCCTCGTGCGGATCCGCCCCGAGACCGGACGCAAGGCCCTCTACCTGGGCCGTCGGCTCCACGCCTACATCCCGGGCCTCTCCCTCGCCGAGTCCGACGCCCTCCTCGACGACCTCTGGCGCTACTGCGAGGACCCCGCCCCGTCCTGGCCGCACCGCTGGAGCCCCGGCGACCTCGTCGTCTGGGACAACCGCGTCATGATGCACCGCCGCGACGCGATCCCCGACGGCGCCCGCCGCCTCATGCACCGGATCCAGGCGAGGTGACCGTGAACGCGCCCGCCCCGCCCGGGGACGCCCCCGCCCTCGACCCCGACGTCGTCCTCGACACCCTGGTGGCCCACGGCTACCGCGAACTCGCCGTCGTCCCGTGCAGCTACCTCACCCCCCTGCTCGAACGGGCCGCCCGGCGCCCGGACATCGTCTACTTCCCGGCCACCTGCGAGGGCGAGGCGATCTCGGTCGCCGCCGGCGCCTGGCTGGCCGGGCGCCGCGTCGCCGTCGCGCTCCAGAACTCCGGGCTCGGCGACGCCCTCAACCCGCTCGCCTCCCTCTGCCTGCCCTACGGCATCCCGGTCCTGTTCCTGGTCTCCGTCCGCGGCGAGCCCGGCACCCGCGACGAACCCCACCACGACGTGATGGGCCGCACCACGGCCCGCATCCTCGACGACGTCGGCATCCGCCACGCCTGGCTGCCCGGCGACCCCGACGGGTTCCTCCGCGCGATCGAGGAGGCCGAGTGCGTCATGGCGGCCACCCGCAGGCCGTACTGCCTGCTGACCCGCAAGGGCTCCTTCCGCGACCTCACGGCCCCGGTGCCGCCCGCCCCCGCCGCACCGCGCCGACCGCCGTCCGCCGCACCGGCGTTGAGCCGCGCCGAGGCCATCAGACGGCTGCGCGAGCGACTGCCCGCGGACCAGGTGGTCATCACCACCACCGGACTCACCAGCCGCGAACTGTACGCGGCGGGCGACCGGCCGACCCACCTCTACCTCAGCGGCTCCATGGGCTGCGCCGGTGCCGTCGGACTGGGCCTGGCCCGCGCAGGACGGCGCCCGGTCGCGGTCCTCGACGGCGACGGAGCCGTCCTCATGCGGTTCGGCACCCTCGTCAGCGCGGCGGCCTCCGCGGTCCCCGGCTTCCTCCACGTCGTCTTCAACAACGGCTGCTACGACTCCACCGGCGGCCAGCCCGTCCAGGGCGCCGTGCCGTTCGCCGCGACCGCCGCGCTGCTCGGCTACGCCGCGACCGCCCGCTGCAACTCCCTCGCCGAACTCCAGTCCGCCTACGACACGTTGATGTCCCAGCCGGGGCCACGGCTGCTGGAGATCAAGGTGACCACCGACCCCGTCCCCGCGCCCCGGGTGCCGCTCGCCCTCCCCGAGATCGCGACCCGGCTGCGCGCCCTGCTCGACCCGCCCGCCGCCGCGGCGCCCGCCTCATGACCGCCACCGGCCGGACGGTCGGCAGGACCGCCGCGCTCCGGCACCTGCTGGAGCGCGCGGAGCTGACCTTCCTCATGGAGGCGCACAACGGCCTGTCGGCGAAGCTCGTCGAACAGGCCGGGTTCGAGGGCATCTGGGCCAGCGGCCTCTCCATCGCGGCGGCGCTGGGGGTCCGGGACAGCAACGAGGCGAGCTGGACCCAGGTCCTGGAGGTCGCCGAGTTCATGAGCGACGCGACCAGGATCCCGATCCTGCTCGACGGCGACACCGGCTACGGCAACTTCAACTCGGTCCGGCGCCTGGTCCGCAAGCTCGAACAGCGCGGCGTCGCCGGGGTCTGCGTCGAGGACAAGCTGTTCCCGAAGACGAACAGTTTCGTGCGCGGCGGCGCCCAACCACTGGCCGATGCCGAGGAGTTCGCAGGGAAGATCGGCGCCGCGAAGGCGTCGCAGCAGGACCAGGACTTCGTCGTCGTGGCCAGGACGGAGGCGCTGATCGCGGGCCTCGGGCTCGCCGAGGCGCTGCGCCGGGCCGAGTTGTACCGGCGCGCCGGAGCCGACGCGATCCTCGTCCACTCGGCCCGCGCCGACGCGGGCGAGGTCCGCGCGTTCAAGGCGGAGTGGGGGGACCGGCTGCCCGTCGTCATCGTGCCGACCGCCTACTACCGGACCCCCACCGAGGTCTTCGCCGAGGACGGCATCTCCACCGTCGTCTGGGCCAACCACCTGATGCGCTCGGCGCTGCGCGCCATGCAGATCACCGCGTCGACGATCTTCGCGGAACAGCACCTGCGGAACGTGGAGGGGACGGTGGCGCCGCTGGCCGAGGTCTTCGCGCTCCAGGGCGAGGACGAACTCGCCGAGGCGGAAGCGCGCTGGCTCCCCCGGCGCAACACCCCGAGCCGCTGAAGGGGGGAGCGGCGGGCGGGTGTGAGGGCGTGCGGGACAGGGCGGAGGCGCGCAGGAGAAGGCGGAGGTGCGCGCCGGGGGAGTGCGCGGAGCGCGAGGTGTGTCGGTGGGGGATGGCGGTGTTGCCGGGGAGGGGTGCGATTCGGTACATAAGGACGCGCGGGTCGGTGTGTGCCGTGACGCGCGGGCGGCCCGGACCGCCCCCGAAACCCGCTCCCGCCCCCGAAACCCGCTCCCGGAACCCGCTCCCGCCCCGAAACCCGCTCCCGGAACCCGCTCCCGCCCCCGGAACCCGCTCCCGCCCCCGGAACCCGCTCCCGCCCCCGGAATCCGCTCCCGTCACCGTCACCGCCCGTCGAGCCTCCCCACCCCTCGCCCCCGTCCCCGAGAGGACCCAGGACCGTGAGCGCATCCGTCCCCGCCGCGCCCGACCTGCCGCAGCGGACGTCCGAGGAGACCGGCCGTGAATCCCGCCACACCCTGGTCCTCGCCGTCGTCCTGTCCGCGGTGCTGCTGGTGTCGATGGACAACTCCATCCTCAACGTCGCCCTGAAGACCCTCGCCGAGCCCGCCCCCGTCGGACTCGGCGCGGACCACGGCCAGTTGCAGTGGGCCGTCGACTCCTACACGCTCACCTACGCCGCTCTCCTGCTGGGCTCGGGGCTGCTGGGCGACCGGGTCGGCCACCGGAGGCCGCTCCTGGCGGGCATCGCCCTGTTCGGCGTCGCCTCCGCGCTGTCGGCGTGGGCCATGACCCCGGAGCAACTCATCGCCCTGCGCGCCCTGATGGGGGCGGCCGGGGCGCTCATCATGCCCGCGACCCTGGCCGTCGTCTCCGCGGTCTTCCCCGGCGAGCGGCGCACCAGGGCGCTGGGCGTGTGGACCGCGGTGGTCGGAGTGGCCGTCGCCCTCGGCCCGATCATCGGGGGCGCGCTGCTGGAGCGGTTCTGGTGGGGGTCGGTGTTCCTGGTCAACGTGCCCGTCGTCCTCGTCACCCTGGTCGCGATGTTCTTCGTCGTGCCGGACACCCGCGGCCCCGCCGCCGCCCCGGCCCGCCGCACGGACCTGCCGGGCATCGCCCTCTCGGGACTCGGTCTGCTCGGCGTGGTCTACGGGGTGATCCGGGCCGGTGAGCTGAACGACTGGACGGACCGGGACGCGGTGCTGCCGCTCGCCGCGGGCCTCGCGCTGCTCGTCGCGTTCGTCCTGTGGGAGCGGCGCGTGCCCCGGCCGGCGCTGGACGTGCGGTACTTCAGGGAGCGCGGGTTCGCGGCGGCGGCGACCTCGCTCGGGGTGCTCTACTTCACGCTGGTCGGCGGCACCTTCGTCATCACTTTCTACCTCCAGAGCGTGCGCGGCTACGGTCCGCTGGCGACCGGCGTGTGCGTGCTGCCGCTGGCGGCCTCCCTGATCATCTTCGCGCCGCGGGTGCAGCGGCTCGTCACCCGGTTCGGGGTGCGGGCCGTCTGCACCGGCGGCCTCGCGGTGATGGCGGCCGGTCTGCTCGGCCTCGCGACGGTCGACCGGTCCACGCCGGTCTGGGTCTTCGAGGCGTACCTGTTCGTGTTCGGCGCGGGGACCGCGCATGTGCACCCGCCGTCGACCGGGGCGATCGTGGCCGCGCTGCCCGCCGCGGAGTCCGGCGCGGCCTCCGCGGTGAACAACACCTTCCGCCAGGTCGGCGCCTCGCTCGGGGCCGCCGTCCTCGGTTCCGTGCTCAACGCGGCCTACCGGTCCCGGATCGGCCCGGCGGTCGACGGCCTCGGCCCGGAACGCGAGGGGCGCGCGAACGGATCGGTGGCGGGCACCCTCCAGGTGGCGCGGGACCTCGCGGCCGACGGCCGGGGAGCGCGGGCCCACCTGGTGGCGCGGGCGGCCCACGACGGGTTCGCGCAGGCCATGCGGATCACCTGGGTGACGGCCGCGGCCGTGGTCCTGGTCACGACGGTGGTGGTGTGCGCGGTGCTGCCGGGGCCGGCCGACGACGCGTGAGCCCCGGTGTCTCCGTCACTTCCCGGTGCCGAACCAGGCGGTGAGGGCGTCGACGAGCCCCGGTTGCCCGTCCCCGACCCACGCGATGTGGCCGTCGGGGCGCAACAGCAGGGCGGGGGCGTCCAGTTCCTCCTCCGCGACGGGATCGACGACGTGGTCGACCCGGTCGGCCCAGCCGGACACCGAGAGCCGCCCGGTGCGGTCGAGCAGCAACCCCCGCCCCTCGTGCAGGAGTTCGTAGAGGCGGCCGTCCTTCAGACGCAGGTCGCGCAGGCGCCGGCCGAGGAGGTCGTGGCCCTCGCCGAGGTCGTAGCGGACCCCGACGGCGGTGATCATCCCGGTGACGTACGCGTTCACCTCGTCGAAGTCCATCAGCCGGGACAGCAGCCCGCGCAGCGCCACCGCACCCGGGTCGGAGCCCAACAGGGTCATCTGGGCCCGGGTGTTGTCGAGCACCCGCGCGCCGACCGGGTGCCGCTCGGCGTGGTAGCTGTCGAGCAGGCCGGGCGGCGCCCAGCCGACGACCGCGGCGGCCAGCTTCCAGCCGAGGTTGAACGCGTCCTGGACACCGAGGTTGAGGCCCTGTCCGCCGGTCGGCGGGTGGACGTGCGCCGCGTCGCCCGCCAGGAACACCCGGCCCACCCTGTAGTGCTCGGCCTGCCGGGTGGCGTCGCCGAACCGGGAGAGCCAGCGCGGCGCGCGGGCCCCGAAGTCGGTGCCGGAGAACGCCCGGAGCTGCCGCCGGAAGTCGTCGAGGGTGGGCGGGGCCGCACGGTCCTCGGCGACCCCGTCCGCGGCCACCACGACTCGGTACACACCGTCCCCGAGGGGCATGGCGCCGAAGCGCAGCTGGGTCTTCCTGACCTCCTCGCCGACGGCGGCGATGGTCGCCGGGTCCTCGGTCAGCTCCATCTCGCCGAGCAGCGTCTCGACCTTGGCGGGCTCGCCGGGGAAGCCGACACCGAGCAGCGTGCGCACCGTGCTGCGGGAGCCGTCGCACCCGACGGCCCAGCGGGAGCGCAGCACGCCGCCGTCCGCCAGCTCGACGGTCACGCCGTCGTCGTCCTGGCGCAGCCCGGTGACCTGGTGGCCGCGCCGGATGTCGGTGCCGAGTTCGAGGGCGCGCTCCTCCAGCAGCCGTTCGGTGACCGGCTGCTGGGTGGCGAGGCCGTAGGGGTGCGCGGTGTCCAGGTGCTCGGGCCACGGCTTGTGGACGCCGCCGAAGAACCCGCCCGTCTGGAACTTCGTGCTCACCGCGAGGAAGCGGTCCAGCAGGCCGCGCTGGTCCATGATCTCGACGCTGCGGGTGTGCAGTCCCTGCCCGCGCGACTGCCCGGTCCGCTCGGTCAGCCGCTCCAGCACGACCACCTCCACGCCGTGCAGCCGCAGCTCGGACGCCAGCATCAGGCCGGTCGGCCCACCGCCGACCACGATCACGTCAATCATCACTACGCCCATTCACCGAGATCCGGGGTTCCGGCCGGTCCCCGCGCGCGGTCCTGTCCCGCGGACGCCCGTACGGCAGGGTCCGCGCGGCACCGATCTGCGCGGGTTCCGGCTTCGAGGGGCGATTTTGCGGCACATGGGGGGCCTTGCCGCAAGGCCCCCCATGCGCTATACCTTGAGTACGGCAGGGAGAGTGATTCTCCTTGCCTTTCGTGTGTCCGCCCCCTCTTCGGCGGCGATGACGGCCGCGCCCCCTCCTGCGGGACGCGGGCGGCCACGGGGAGTGCGGGCGCGGTGACCGCCGGTCGCGCCTCCCGCCCGGACACCGCTCGGACGGTGCTCAGCCGCCCCCGTCCAGATCGTCCCGGCGACGCGCCACCCGCAGGCCGTCGGCGGTGAACTCCATGCCGTACAGCTTCCCCCGGGCGTTCTCGAACGGGCGGTGGACGATGAGCGTCAGCTCGCCCTCGAAGGTGCGGAACAGCATGCCGTGGCCGCTGTCCTCCCGCAGCAGGGGGCGCCGCTGCCGCCACGGGCCGCGCAGCCCACCGGACTCCGAGACCGCGTACGTCTGCACGTAGCCGCCGCTCAGGCTGCCCCCGGGACCCGCCGTGTCCTTCTCGTACGTCGACCAGAGCAGGACCAGGAGACCGCCGGGGGAGCGGTACAGCTGGGGCCCGTCGGTCACGTACGGCGGGAGCTGGTGCGGGACACCGGCCGGTATCCGCTCGCCGAGCCAGGACGCGTCCGAGCCCTTGAAGAGGTACACCGGGTCGCCGACCGCGCGGGACAGGTCGTCCGGATCGAGACGCACCGCCTCCATGGTGCCGTCGACGGTCTGGAGCCACTCGTGCGCGTACACCATCCACGGCGCGCCCTCGGGATCGACGTACAGCGTGCCGTCGAGAGTCATCAAGTGGGCCGGGGGAGTGGGGCGTTCGGGGGAGAGCACGGTGAACGGGCCGAGCGGCGAGCGGGACACGGCGGTGATCGTGCCGCGCGCGTGGGCCGGCAGCCGGAACGGGACGCCCCAGCGGTCCTGCGGTCCCACCGGCAGCGGCCGCCGTTCGTCGTGCACGGTCGTGAACAGGTGGTACCGGCCACGCCACTTGTGCACCTCGGGGGCCCAACCGCCGTCCGCCGCCCAGACGCCGTCCTGCTCCGACACCAGGAACACCACCACGGGCGGCGCCCAGTCCCGCAGGTCGCGGCTGCGGTAGACCATCGTCCCGACGCCCTCGACCCCCGACACCGAGGGCTCGTTGGACGTGTAGAGGTAGTAGGTGCGGGTCTCCTCGTCGGCGACCACGAACGGGTCGTGCAGAGGCATGTCGGGGAGACGCAGGGAGTGTTCGGTCGTCCGTCCGTTCTCGGCCACACCCCGAGCCTACGACCGCGCCCCACCCGCCCGCGCCCGCCCGCGCCCGCTCGCGCGCTCTCGACCACCCGCGCCCGCCCGCCCACTCCCGCTCGCGCGCCCCCGACCACCCGCGCCCGCACGCGCGCCCCCACCCGCACGAATCCCCCGTCCCCCACCCGTCCGCGCGCCCCCGCGGCCACCCACTGGACGCCCCCTTGACGCCGTCCCCACCCGGGCCGACACTCCAGATGGGAATCCTAGTGAACAGGTAGGGAAACATGAGGCGCCTTGAGCCGGCCGTCGACGGTGTGAGCCGCACACCCCGACCGTCGCTGCTGACCTCCCGCCTGCACATCGATCTGCTGCGCGTCTGCAGCGCGATCGACCCCCTGGCCTGAGCCCCCGCCCACCCCCGCGCCCCCGCAGCCGCGGGCGCGGGTGGACCCGGCTCCGTTGTCCGACGTCGCTTCCGCGCGCGCACGTCCGCGCCCGCCCCCGGGGAGATCCATGACCGTCACACCGCTGACCAGCCACGCCACCGTCCACACCGGCGCGGGAACCGCCCCCGCCTTCCGCGGCCGCATCGGGCGGGACGCGCGCAGCGGGCACTACGCCGTGCCCGGCCGCTACCGGCTGCACCTGTCCACCGCCTGTCCCGACGGCCTCCGCATCGCCGTCGTGCACAGCCTGCTCGGCCTCGGCACCGACTGTCCGGTCACCTTCCTGCCCGCCGTCCCCGACGACCCCGAGCGCGGCCACGCCGTCCTGCGCCCGCTCTACGAGGCCAGCGCCCACCGCTACCCGGGACCCGCCCTCGGGCCCGTGCTGAGCGACGCCTGGTCCGGGCGGATCGTCAGCACCCACGCCCCCGACATCACCCGCGACCTCTCCCGCCTCGGCGGCACCGGACCCGCCCCCTACCCGCACGGCGCCGACTCGGAGATCGAGGCCGTCGAGCGGATGTGCCGGCAGGGCGTGGACGAGGCGGCGCAGCGGGCCGGGGCCGCCCAGGGGGAGCAGGACGACCGGGACGACGCGCTCGACACCCTGCTGGAGACCCTCGGCGCCCTCGACCGCTGGCTCGACGGCCGCGCGTACATGCTCAGGGAGCACCTCACCGCCGCGGACGCCGAGGTCTGGACGACCCTGGTCCACCTCGACACCGTGCACCGCCAGCACCTCGACGCCACCGCCGTCCACCGCATCGCCGACCACCCCGCCCTCTGGTCCTACGCCCGCCGGATCACCGCCCACCCGGCCTTCGGCACCCACCTCGACCTGGACGGCGTCGAACGCCGGCACCGCGCCCGCTGCCGCGGACTCGAATCCGCGGGCGCGGCCGTCCGCATCCTCGACTGGCCCGCGCACACCGTCCGCCCGTGACGAAGGTCCAGCACCTGGACCGGCGTTGACATCCGTTGCGACCCTGTCTTTACTTACGGCCCGGAACGGTCCGGGTGACCGGCGACCGGCCCGGCCGCAGCGGCGGCGGGGCGCCCGCCAGGCCCCGGACCCGACGACCTGACGACGTTCTCGGCGGAGCGCGCAACCCCTCGGGGACCGCACAGTGACGGGTGGACGCCATGTACGCAGCTCCTCGGACGGCCTCGCGCCGCTTTCCGGGCTGCGTACGCCCGCACGCCGAACCGCTCGTCGCCGACCGCTCCGTCGACCTGCTCCGCGTGAACAGCGCACTGTGTACCGCACCGGGCCGCGCCCGCTGCCGGGGCTGACCGCCGCCCCGCTCCCGCGCACCTGACGAACACCGGCTCCCCGGTGTCCCGTTCCCCTCCCGCCCCCGGTCCCGCCGCACCCGCGCCCGCCCGCGTCACACCGTGCCCGCGCACCGCCGCCGCCCGGGGCATCCGACTCCGCCGGAGCCCGCCATGAGTGAACCCCCAGGCGCCGCCGTGTCCCTCGCCGAGGCACCGGCGGCCGACACCCCGCCACCACCCCTCACCGCCCAGCGCGTCGTGCCGCTGCGCAGGCCGGGGCGGTGGATCGCCACCGCCGTCGTCCTCGTCCTGGTGGCGCAGTTCGCCCACGGACTCGCCACCAACCCCTTCTACCAGTGGGACCGCTTCGGCTACTGGTTCCTGCGCCCCACGATCCTCGACGGGCTGGTCATCACCCTCGAAGTCACCCTCTACAGCGCGGCGTTGGGCCTCCTCGGCGGCATCCTGCTGGCCCTCGCCCGGCTGTCGCGGAGCCCGGTGCTGCGCGCCGTGAGCTGGACCTACGTCTGGGCGCTGCGCTCGATCCCGCTCATCGTGGTGCTGATCTTCCTCTACAACTTCAGTGCCCTGTACCGGACGTTGAGCGTCGGCGTCCCCTTCGGGCCCGCCTTCTTCTCCTTCGACGAGTCGAGGCTCGCCACCGACATGGTCGTCGCCGTCGTCGGGCTCAGCCTCAACGAGGCCGCCTACGCCGCCGAAGTGGTCCGCGGCGGCATCCTCTCCGTCGACCAGGGCCAGCACGAGGCGGCCTCCGCGCTCGGGCTGCCCAAGCGGTACCAGTTCACCAGGATCGTCCTGCCGCAGGCCCTGCGCTCCATCACCCCGAACTACGTCAACCAGCTCATCGGCCTGGTCAAGAGCACCTCGCTGGTCTTCTACGTCTCGCTGCTCGACCTCTTCGGGACCGTCCAGACGATGGGCTCCACCTACCCGGGCGACATCGTGCCGCTGCTCCTCGTGGTCACCGTCTGGTACCTCGTCCTCACCAGCCTGGTCTCCGTCGCCCAGTTCTACGTCGAACGGCACTACGCCAGGGGCGCCACCAGGTCCCTGCCGCCGACGCCGGTCCAGAAGCTCCGCTCAGCTCTGAAGGAGCTGCGCCTGCGCGCACGCCGGGAGGCCGCCGTATGACCGCGTCCGTCCCGGCCGTGACCCCGGCCGCCGTCGAGGTGCACGGCGTCCACAAGTGGTACGGCCCGCTGCGGGTCCTGGAGGGCGTCGACCTGACCGTGCGCCCCGGCGAGGTCACCGTCGTCCTCGGCCCGTCCGGGTCGGGCAAGTCCACGCTGCTCAGGGTCATCAACCACCTGGAGAAGCCGGAGATCGGGTACGTCAGTGTCAACGGCGAGCTGATCGGCGTGCGCCGCCAGGGGGACCGGCTGAAGGAGCTGAGCGAGCGCGCCATCCTCACCCAGCGCTCCCGGATCGGCTTCGTCTTCCAGAACTTCAACCTCTTCCCGCACCTGACCGTCCTGGACAACGTGGCCGCCGCCCCCGTCGCCACCGGCAGGCTTGCCAAGCCCGAGGCGCTGGCCCTCGCCCGCGAACTCCTCGACCGGGTCGGCCTCGCGGACCGCGCGGGCGCCTACCCGAGGCAGCTCTCCGGCGGCCAGCAGCAGCGCGTCGCCATCGCCCGCGCGCTCGCCCTGCGCCCCGGCGTCATCCTCTTCGACGAACCGACCTCCGCGCTCGACCCCGAGCTGGTCGGCGAGGTCCTCGCCGTCATCAAGGACCTGGCGACCAGCGGCACCACCCTGGTGATCGTCACCCACGAGGTGGGGTTCGCCCGCGAGGTCGCCGACCGGGTCGTCTTCATCGACGGCGGCCGGATCGTCGAACAGGGCCCGCCGTCCGAGGTCCTCGACCACCCGCGGCACGAACGGACCCGGGACTTCCTGAGCAAGGTCCTGTGACCACCGCGCCACCCCGCCCCGCCCGCCGCCACCGCTCACCCGCCCCGGAGACCCGCCCGATGCCCACCGCCCCCGCCCCCGCCGCTGACCTGGACGGCACTCCCGCCGGTCAGGACCACCCCCTCGACAACCCCGCCTGGGCCGCGCTCACCGGGCCGCACGCGGGCTTCGCCGAACGGGTCGGCCGCGCCGCCCGCTACCCCGCCGACGTCGCGGCCTTCCACGCCGTCTCCGATCCCGCCGACCCCCGCGCCTGGGCCGACCTGGCGGCACTCGTCGGACCCGGCGGCACCGCCTCCGTGCGCGGGGTGCGCGGCGGCCCCGACGGCTGGGAGACCGTACGGACCGGGTACGGCGTCCAGCTCGTCGACACCGCATTGCGGGCCGAGGACGACCCCGGGGCCGTCCGCCTCGGACCCGACGACGTGCCCGAGATCCTCGACCTCGTGGCCCGCACCGAACCCGGCCCCTACCTGCCCCGCACCGTCGAACTGGGCACCTACCTCGGCATCCGGCGCGACGGGCGGCTGGTCGCGCTGGCCGGGGAACGGCTGCGCCCGCCCGGCTGGACCGAGATCAGCGCCGTCTGCACCGACCCGGCCCACCGCGGCCAGGGCCTGGCCACCCGTCTGGTGCGGGCGGTCGCCGCGGGCGTCAGGGCGCGCGGCGAGCGGCCGTTCCTGCACGCGGCGGCCGACAACACCGACGCGATCCGGCTCTACGAGTCGATCGGCTTCACCCTCCGCCGCCGCACCGTCTTCACCCGGGTCCGCCGCACCGGAACCGCGCCCTCCGCGCACCCCGGGGCGATCCGGGCCGCCGCGCCGGAAGAAACCGCGTAGCCGTGCGGTTGTCCCAGGCGACGGCGGCCGAGCGGACGGAGGGCGGAGCGTGACACGCGACCTGTGCGTCCGCGCCCTCGACCCGCGCCGTCCCGTGCGCCTCACCACCCGGCCGCACATCGACCTCCAGCGCGTCTGCGGCGCGCTCTGTTGCTCCTGACCCGTTGCCCCAGCCGCCGCGCGCCCGCCCCAGCGGCCCGGTGATCTCGTACGGACCTCCAGGAAGGCACCCTCGTGTCCCCGACCCCCTCGTCGCCCGCGGCCTCTTCGACGGCCGCCACCCCCCTGCACCTCGCCGTCGCCCTCGACGGCACCGGCTGGCACCCCGCCTCCTGGCGCGAGCCGGTGGCCAGGCCGCGTGACCTGTTCACCGCCGGATACTGGGCCGACCTCGTCGCCGAGGCCGAGCGCGGACTGCTCGACTTCGTGACCATCGAGGACGGCCTCGGCCTCCAGTCCTCCCGCTACGGCGAGCCCGACGGCCGCACCGACCAGGTCCGCGGCCGCCTCGACGCCGTCCTGATCGCCTCCCGCGTCGCGCCCCTCACCCGGCACATCGGTCTGGTGCCGACCGTGGTCACCACGCACACCGAGCCGTTCCACCTCTCCAAGGCGATCGCCACCCTCGACTACGTGAGCACCGGACGCGCCGGACTGCGCGCCCAGATCACCGCCCGCCCCTTCGAGGCCGACCACTTCGGCCGCCGGGTGATCCCGCCCTTCGAGGACCACGGCAGCCCCGCCGTCACCGCGCTCCTGGAGGAGGCGGCCGACTGGATCGAGGTCGTGCGGCGCCTGTGGGACAGCTGGGAGGACGACGCGGAGATCAGGGACGTCGCCACCGGCCGCTTCGTCGACCGCGCCAAGCTCCACTACATCGACTTCGAGGGCGCCCACTTCAGCGTCAAGGGCCCCTCGATCACCCCGCGCCCGCCGCAGGGCCAGCCGCTCGTCACCGCGCTGGCCCACCAGAGCGCCCCCTACCGGCTGGTGGGACGCCAGGCCGACGTCGGATACGTCACCCCGCACGACACCGGCCAGGCCCGCGCCTCCGTCGCCGAGATCCGCGCCGAGCAGGAACGCGCCGGCCGCGCCGACCAACCCCTGCACGTCTTCGGCGACCTGACCGTCTTCCTCGACGACGACGCGGCCGCCGCCGAGGACCGCCGCGGCCGCCTCGACGCCCTGGCCGGTGAGCCGTACACCGGCGACGCGCGCGTCTTCACCGGGACGGCCACCCAACTCGCCGACCTGCTTCAAGAGTTCGCGGAGACCGGCCTCAGCGGCTTCAGGCTGCGGCCCGCCGTCGCCGGACACGACCTGCCCGCCGTCACCCGCGCCCTGGTCCCCGAACTCCAGCGCAGGGGCGTCTTCCGCACCGCGTACCGGGCCGACACCCTGCGCGGGAACCTGGGGCTCGACCGGCCCGCCAACCGCTACGCCGCCGTCTGAGCCGGAAGGACCGCACCGACATGAGCAAGCCGCTGAAGCAGATCCATCTGGCCGCGCACTTCCCGGGCGCCAACAACACCACCGTGTGGAGCGACCCCGCGGCCGGGAGCCACATCGAGTTCTCGTCCTTCGCCCACTTCGCGCGCACCGCCGAACGCGCCAAGTTCGACTTCCTGTTCCTCGCCGAGGGGCTGCGCCTGCGCGAACAGGGCGGTCGGATCTACGACCTGGACGTCGTCGGCCGACCCGACACCTTCACCGTGCTGGCCGCGCTCGCCGCGGTCACCGAACGCCTCGGCCTGACCGGCACCATCAACTCCACCTTCAACGAGCCCTACGAGGTGGCCCGGCAGTTCGCCAGCCTCGACCACCTCTCCGGCGGACGCTCCGCCTGGAACGTCGTCACCTCCTGGGACGCCTTCACCGGCGAGAACTTCCGGCGCGGAGGCTTCCTCCCGCAGGAGCACCGCTACTCCCGCGCCAAGGAGTTCCTCGCCACCGTCCACGAACTCGTCGACTCCTGGCACGGCGACGAGATCCTCGCCGACCCGGACACCGGCGCCTTCCTGCGCGACGCCAAGGCAGGATCGTTCGTCCACACCGGACAGCACTTCGACATCCACGGGCAGTTCAACGTCCCGCGCTCCCCGCAGGGCCGCCCGGTGATCTTCCAGGCCGGTGACTCCGACGAGGGCCGCGAGTTCGCCGCCGCAGGCGCCGACGCCATCTTCAGCCGGTACGCCACCCTCGACGCGGGGCAGGCGTTCTACACCGACGTCAAGAACCGGCTCGCCAAGTACGGCCGACGCAAAGACCAGTTGCTGATCCTGCCCGCCGCCAGCTTCGTGCTCGCCGACACCGACGCGGAGGCCGAGGACCTGGCGAAGCAGGTGCGCAGGCAGCAGGTCAGCGGCGCCACCGCCCTCAAGCACCTGGAGTTCGTCTGGAACCGCGACCTGTCCGGCTACGACCCGGACGGACCGCTGCCCGACATCGACCCGGACCTGGGGGAGAGCCACATCGCGCGCGGCCGGGCCCAGGTGCGGATGTACCGGGACCCGCTGGCCACCGCCCGCGAGTGGCGCGAACTGGCCGCCGCCCGGGGCTGGTCCATCCGCGACCTCGTCATCGAGACCGGCAACCGGCAGAACTTCGTCGGCTCACCCCGGACCGTCGCGCGGACCATCAACGAGTACGTCCAGGCGGACGCCAGCGACGGGTTCATCCTCGTCCCGCACATCACCCCGACCGGACTGGACGCCTTCGCCGACACCGTCGTCCCGCTCCTTCAGGAACAGGGCGTCTTCCGCGCCGACTACGAGGGCACCACCCTCCGCGACCACCTGGGCCTCGCCCACCCGGACACCGTCCCCGCGGACCGGGCGGCGGCCTCCTGACGACCTGAGCGGCCCGTCGGACCCGAAGGGGCCCGGACGGACCCGAAAAGGCCCGGTCGCGTCCGCGGGGGCCCGGTCGGACCCCCTCGACCCGGCCGGGCCCCCGGCGGACATGAGACCGGGAGACGCTGGACCCTCCCCCGAAGGCAACGTCTCCCGGTCATCCCCCCGGTGCCGGACCTTCGGCCCGGCCGACCGCGCGGTGCGGTGCGCGCTGTTACCAGCACATCACCGCTGTCTCCCCCGGACCCCACGCGGAGTACAGACGAACCCGGACGTAGTAGCGACGGCCCTTCACCAGCCGGGCCCTGATCGTCGCGTTGTGCCGGCTTCCCCCGTCGTCATGGCCCCCGAGGTAACGGGCTTCCCCGTCCCGCTCCTCGAAGACCACCAGCACACCGTCGCTCTCCCCGAACGTGCCCACCGTGAAGTCACGCGTCTCCGGTGGTTCGACCACGAAGTCCGCCTGCTCGCCCGGACCGAGGCCGAGCGGCACCGACCGGAACGGCACCAGGTCCGGCAGCCGCCCCGCGGCGGCCGGCGGATACCAGCGCAGGGCGAACTCCTTGTCCGCAGGAGAGAGCGACCCGGGCGGATGAAGCCCGGCCCGCAACTGCTCCGGCTCCAGGATCAACCCCGCCGGGAACGGATACTCCATGATCGACTGCGGGTCCCAGACGGAGCCGTTGGCCTCGTCCGGGTCCAGCTTGCGCAGGATGTTCGCGAACGTCCGCTCCCGGCCCCAGAAGTTCGGCGGGCCCGCCAGTTCGGCGTAGACGGCCTCGTCGTCCCAGTGGATGCCGGCGAACGGACTCTGGTGCTCGTGCAGCATGCCGAGCGCGTGTCCGATCTCGTGCAGGACGATCCCGCGCCCCCCAGGCACGGTCACGTCCCAGCCGATGTTCATCGTGCGCTCGTGCACACCGACCTGGAGGGCGTCCCTGCCGACCGCCGACCAGGATCCGTCACCCTGCTGGAAGCCGATGCGCAGCTCCGCCTCCGAGCGGTCCCCGACCTCGACGAACGTGACGCCGAGGCCCAGGTCCCCCCACTCCCGGAAACAGTCGCGCACGACCTCCCGCTGCTCCTTCGCCCCCACCCACGACACCCGCCGGACCGAGCCCGTCCCCGGCACGGGGATGACCGATCCGTCGGCGTCGCCGTCGAAGAAGCAGTAGTGCAGCACGGTGCCGTTGACCCACATCCGGCTTCCGCCGATGAGCGCACCGCGCCGCTCAGCGGTCAGCCCCGGCGCGAACGCGGGGACCGACTGCTGCGCGAGGGAGCAGTAGCGTCCGGTCATGGGCACAGCCTGCCCGAACGGCCCACCCGGGCGCCTGAGTCGGGATCTACTCAAGTCACCCTGTATCAGGGATGAGTACTCGCGCTCATACTCCCGTGACGACTTTCGAACGCGAAGCGAAGACCCTCGAACTGCCCTGGCCGTTCACCGCACGGGAGGACGAACTGGAGCTGGTCCGCCGGTCCCTGACCGCGGGCGCGCAGGGCATCCTGGTGACCGGACCCGCGGGCTGCGGGAAGACCCGGCTGGTCACCGAGGCCGTGCGGGGCTCCGACCGGGCCAGGGTCGCGGGCACGCCCGGGACCCGCGACCTCCCCTTCGCCGCGTTCGCGCACCTCCTGCCCGAGACGCTCTCCCTGCACCGGGCCGTCCAACTCCTGTCCGCCGTACGCCTGCTGGTCGTCGACGACGCCCATCTCCTCGACGACGCCTCGGCCGCCCTCGTGCACCAGCTCGCCGTCCACGGCCGCACCCGGCTGCTGGTCGTCGCGGCGGACGGCGCCCCGCTGCCCGGCGCGATCGCCCGGCTGTGGACCGGCGAGCTGCTGCCCCGCCTCGCCCTGGAACCGCTGGCCCGCGAGGCCGTCGGGGACCTGCTCACGGCGGGCCTCGGCGGCGCCCCCGAGCCGCTCACCCTGAACCGGCTGCACCGCCTGTCCCGGGGCGACCTGCGGCTGCTGCGCGACCTGGTCACCGCCGCCCGGGACGACGGCGCCCTGGAACGGCGGCCGGACACCGGCGCCTGGGCCTGGCGCGGCCCGCTGCCGCTCACCGCGGCCGTCCGCGCGCACGCCGCGCGCGTGCTGGAGCGCACCGACCCCGAGGAGCGCGAGACCCTCGACCGGCTGGCGTTCGCCGAGCCCCAGCCGTCCGGCGCCGACGGGCTCGACCTGCGCGTCCTGGAGCGCCTGGAGGCCGACGGCCTGGTCGGCATCGACGACACGGGCGCCGTCCGCCTCACCCACCCGCTGCACGGCCCCGCCCTGCGCGCGGCGGCGGGACGGCTGCGGGCGCGTCGGCTGGAACGCGCCCC
>NZ_FMCI01000142.1 GCF_900091845.1 Streptomyces sp. SolWspMP-5a-2 | reverse complement strand
CGCCCGCACCGCCGTCGCGCGGCGACCGGACCTGCCCGGACCCGCCGCGCGACGGCACGGACCCACGGGACCGCGGCACTGCGGACCGCACGGACCTGCGGGACACCCGGAGCGCGGGACGGCGCGACCGGCGGGGGACGCACCCCCGCCGGCCGTCCCGTCCAGCCCCTCCGGCCCTGTCCCGCCGTGCCGATGTTCCCGCCTTTGCCGACCTTGTCGCCTTCCCGCCCGTCCCGCTTGTCCTGACCCATCGACGTGACCCACAACGAGGCGCCCGTGCGCGGCGGTCGACACCGCCGCGGACGCCGACGCGCCGCACCAACGGAGGAACCATGGAACACCCGAGAGACCTCCCGGACGCCCTGGACGACTTCGTCGCCACCCTGACCGCCGGGGACTTCCTCACCCGCGTCTACCACCACGAGCACCGTGTCTTCCCCGGGGCCGCGGAGAAGATCAGGGACGTCTTCGGCTGGGACGACCTGAACGAGATCCTGGAGACCCACCAACTCCGGTCGCCGCAGATGCGGTTGTCGCGGGACGGCAGACAACTCCCGGAGAGCGCCTACCTGGAGGCACGCGCGGCACGGCGCGGACGACGGAGGGTGCGGGTCGACCCGGTCAGACTGCGGGCGGCCCTCGCCGGCGGACACACCCTCGCGATGCGCTACATGGACGAGATCCACCCCGGACTCTCGCTGCTCTCCGAGGCGTTCGAGCGGCGGCTGCTCAGCGACTTCGAGTTCAACCTCTACGCCTCCTGGCAGCCCACCGGAGGTTTCAACGCGCACTGGGACAACCACGACGTGTTCGCCATCCAGCTCCAGGGGCGCAAGCGCTGGCGCATCCTCGGCCGCAACGAGTTCTCCATGCGGGCGCGGGACTCGGCGATGGGCACGCCGCCCGCCGAGGTCGTCGCCGACCTGGTCCTCGACCCCGGGGACGTCCTCTTCCTGCCGCGCGGCTACTGGCACGACCCGGTGACCGAGGAGGGCCCCTCCCTGCACATCACCGGCTCGATCCCCTGCACCACGGGCATGGACCTCACCCGCTGGGTGCTGGACCAGCTCCGCGAGGACGAGGCGATGTGCGCCGAACTCCTGCGCTTCGGCGACCCGGAGGGACCGCGGGAGGTGCTGCGCGCGGTGCGTGCGCGCCTCGACGAGGCGTTCGAGGACGAGGACCTCCTCAAGCGCTTCTTCGCCGCCCGGGACGACGCCCGGTTCGGCAGGTTCGCCCTGGGCCTCCCGGACGTGGAGACCGCACCGGCGCCGTGACGGCGCCCCTCACCGGGAGGTGAGGCTCGCCCGGAGAGGCTGTCGGCCCCGTCACCGCACGGGGCCGACAGCGTCAGCGGACGCGGAAGGGCTGTCTCAGGAGACGCTCCAGGCGCGCAGCCGCCGCCCGGCCATGCCGACGCCCACGGCGCCGGACGCCACGTCCCGCACCAGCTCGACCGCCTCCTTCGGCGGGTAGTCCAGAGAGCACCCGTTCAGCACCAGGTACGCCTCGGTGGCGTGCCAGGCGAAGGCGTCGCAGGAGTGCTCGAGACACGGCAGCCGCGCCAGCGTCTGCAGCAGCGCCGCCGCCTTGAGGTGCAACGACCCGTAGACGTCCCGTTCGAGGGCGCGGGCGTTGACCCGGGCGACGGCGGCGTACAGCGGTCCGAGGTCGTCCACCTGGGGGTCACCGGGCAGCAGCTCGGCGGCGTGCAGCAGGAAGGACACGTCGAGAGGGTGGAGCGGATCGTGCTGGGTCACGCCGCGTGGCCCCGCTCCCGCTGCTCCTCGAGACCGTGCCGCGCGGCCAGCTCGGCGGCGCGCCGCTCGGCGTCCGGTCCGGCCGTCCCGGCGGCCTCGGCGAACGCCTCGCCGCTGCGGGACACCGACGCGCGGAAGGCGTCGAGGAACCGCGCCTCCACGGCCGTCGCCCGGGTGTAGGCGGCGGAGAGGATGTACTCCTGGAGGCTGACGCCCTCCTGCCGGGCCGCGGCCTCGATCGCCGCACGCTGGCCAGGGTCCGGGAAACGCAGGTTCATCGCTTTGGGCTGAGACATGGTACCGATGGTACCGCCGATACCATGCGCGAATCCAGCCCGGGTGACGAGCGGGCCGCCCGCCCCGCGACGGCCTCCGGGCGGGGCCGCGCCGACCGGACCAGCGGCTCGACGGCGTCAGGACCGTGCGGTCACCACGCCCGCCCCGGTCGGGGCGGTGCGCGCGGGCCCGCTCGACCCCGCCCCGCACGACCGCTCCACCTGATCCGGCACGCGCCACGACATCTGCCGTCCGCTGCGGCCGGGTTCAGCCCCGCAGGTACCGGGTGACCATGTCGACCAGCTCCCGCTCGAAGGTGGCGACCGGGACGCCCCGCGGGTCGGCCATGAGCTTGTGGGTGTTGATCTCCACCGTGAACACGATGAGTTCGGCCGCGATGTCCAGGGCCCGCACCCGGACGTCCGGGTGCCGGGCGAGCAGGTCGCGCACCTGCCCGACGCGCTTCTTCCCGTGCCGTTCGACGGTGTCGAGGATGTCCTGGGAGAGGGGCGCCTCCTCCATCATGATGCGCAACAGCTGCGGGTCGTCACGGTGGTTGTCGATCGCGTCCCGGACCAGCGCCCGCACGAGATCCTCCAAGGACCCGGGGGAGAGGTCGAGTTGCTCGCCCCTCGTCCATGTGCCGCGGTCGATGTGCCGCACCAGCAGCTCGGCCAGGATCGCGTCCTTGTTCGGGAAGTACTGGTAGAGCGAGCCGATGGAGACACGGGCCTGTTCGGCGATCCGGTTGGTGGTCCCGGCCGCGTACCCCTGCTCGACGAAAACGTGAGCAGCGGCGGCGAGGATCCGCTCGCGGGTGAGTTCGGCACGCGCCTGCCGGGGCCTGCGACGTGGCTGAAGTCGACGATCGGCCGAGGGCATCCGGGCGTCCTCCTGGGGCGGCGAAAGGCGAGTAGCCAGAGAGCTGAGCTATTGCTCACAATAGTGCCATGAGCTGCGGGAACGCGCGGCGGATCGCGGTGATCCCTGGCGTGCGACGCCCTCGTGCGGGGCGGCACGTCCCTCGTGCGGGCGACACGTGCACGGGTCCCCCGGACGGACCGGAGCGGCCCGCGGACGGACCGGAGCGGCCCGCGGACGAAGCGGAGCGGTCCGCGGACGAGCCGAGGCGCGCCCCACGGACCAACCGGGGCGCGGCCCGAGGACGAGGGATTCGTCCTCCCCTTCGACGACAGGAGTCGGTGTGCGACAGGCGGAGAGTGTCGGCGAGGTGCGCCGGCTGACGACGGCGGACGAGGTCGAGGCCGTCATAGGACGGCCATTGCCGATGGTCGTGCTCAAGCAGATCGGCGCCCTCGACGAGGGCTGCCGGACCATCCTCGCCCACAGCCCGGTCGCGGCCTTCGGCCACCGGGACGCCGACGGCACCAGCAGGACGGCCTTCGTCGGCGGGGCGCCCGGCTTCACCCGCGTCCACTCGCCCACCCGGTTCTCCTTCTCCCACCGCGGCGCCCACGAACCGCGCGGCCCGGTCTCGTTCTTCTACCTGCTGCCCGGGGTGGGGGAGATCCTGCGGATCAACGGCACCGTCGCCGGGCACGACGGCACCCGCACGAGCGTGGACGTCGCGGAGGCGTACGTGCACTGCGCCCAGGCCGTCCTCAGATCCCGCCTGTGGCAGCCCCCCGCCCCGACCGCCGAGGACACGGTTCCCGCGCTCACCGGGGACGGTCCGCTCGCGCGGCCGGGTGTGGCCGGGTTCCTGGCGGCGGCCCCGTTCCTCGCGCTCTCCACCTGGGACGCGGCGGGCGGCAGCGACACCAGCCCGCGCGGTGACCGGGGCCCGGTGGCACGGATCCTGGACGACCGCACCCTCGTCATCCCGGACCGCAGGGGCAACAAGCGCGCCGACACCCTGCACAACCTCGTGCGCGACGACCGGCTCTCGTTCGCGGCGCTCGTCCCGGGCCGCGAGGGGGTGCTGACGGTCCGCGGCCGGGCGGCGATCACCGATGAGCCGGCGCTGCTGGCGACGCTGGCGCTCGGCGGGACGCCCCCGCACCTGGCGCTGCTCGTCGACGTCGAGGACGCCGATCTGAGCGTGGCGGACGCGGTGGCGCGGTCGCGGCTGTGGACGCCGGACGCGCGACCCGACCGGGGTGCGGTGCCGGACCTGATGGCGCTGGCGGGCGAGCACCTCGCCGCCAACGCGTCGGGCGCGGAGGGCGCCCCGCCCGCGTTCCTGCTGCGGGCGATCGGGGCGGTCCCCGGCATCTCCCGGCTGCTGCGGCTGGTGATGAACAGGGCCTACGCCTCCGGCCTCCGCAAGGAGGGCTACCGCGAAGACGGCGGCGGGGCGGGCGGCGACGGCGGCACGGCCGGAGACGGCGTGGGCGGCGGAAGGCGCGGCCGTCGGCGCCGTCCGTCGGCGACCGCCGTCCGGCAGCGGGCAGCGGAACGGCAGGTGCGGGTCGCCGAGGTGCGCGCGGAGACGCCGAGCGCCGTCACCCTGGTCCTGGAGGACGCGGACGGCGGCCGGGGCCGCTTCGACTTCCGGCCGGGCCAGTTCTTCACCCTGACCGCCGAGATCGGGGGAGACCCGGTGCGGCGGGCCTACTCGGCGTCGTCGGCGCCGGGCGCGTCCCGGCTGGAGGTCACCGTCAAGCTCGTCGAGGGCGGCCGGTTCTCCACCCACGTCCACCGGGAGCTGCGGGCCGGTCGGCTCCTCACCGTGCGCGGCCCGTCGGGGTCGTTCCACGCCGGGCCGACCCCACCGGCCGAGACGGTGCTCATCGCGGCGGGCAGCGGCGTGACCCCGATGATGAGCATGATCCGCACGCGGCTCGCCGACCGCCGCGGCCGGGACCGGATCGCGTTGCTGTGCAGCAGCCGCACCCCCGACGAGACCCTCTTCGCCGCCGAACTGGCCCGGCTGGCCCGGGAACACGCCGACCGGCTCTCCGTCACCCACGTCCTGACCGAAAGGGACGGCCGTCTGGACGCGGCCGGGGTGCGCCGCTGGATCACCGGCCTGGCACCCGCCCGGGACGCCCACTACTACACGTGCGGTCCCGGCCCCCTGATGGACATGGTCGGGGCCGTCCTGACCGAGTGGGGAGTCCCGGACGGGCACACGCACCGCGAGGACTTCGCCTCCGCCCTGGAGACGGGCGGCGCGGCGGCCGGGCCGCGCCGGATGACGGTCGAACAGGACGGGCGCCCCCTCGGCACGGTGACGGTCGAACCCGGCCGCACCCTGCTGGACGCGGGCCTCGCCGCGGGTCTGCCGATGCCGTACTCCTGCACGGTCGGCAACTGCGGCGACTGCCTTGTGCGGCTGCGCGGGGGAGAGGTGACCCAGAACGAACCGAACTGCCTGACCCCGCGCGAGCGGGCGCAGGGGTACGTACTGGCGTGCTCGGGGCGCCCTTTGACGGACGTGACGCTGGAGATCCCGGAGCCGTGAGAAGCGATCCCCGGCGACGCCACAACCGTCCCGCCGTCTCGCGAGTCATGATCGTCATGAACCCTGCCAGACGTCCGTCCGCCGCGGCCGCGACCGCCGTCGTGCTCGCCACCGCCGGCGGCCTGCTCACCGTGGGCACGGTGCCCGCCTCCGCCGCGACCACCTGCGCCTCGCCCGTGTTCAAGCGGCAGTTCTACGCGAACACCACGTTCTCCGGCACGCCGAGGAAGACCGACTGCGACGCGGTGATCGACCAGAGCTGGAGCGGTGCCCCCGCGGCCGGACTGCCCAAGGACAACTTCGGCGTGCGCTGGACGCTCACCCGGGACTTCGGCTCCGGCGGCCCCTTCACCCTCAGCGCCTCCGGCCTGGACGGCATCCGCGTCCACCTGGACGGCGTCCGCAGGATCGACCTCTGGAAGAACGTCTCGTCGACCGTCGCCAAGAGCGTCGACGTCACCGTCCCGAAGGGGAAGCACACGCTCCGGATCGACTACGTCAACTGGACCGGCAGCGCCAAGATCAAGGTCGGTTACGCCCCGCGCACCGCCGTCGGCGTCGACAAGGTCAAGCCGCTCGTGCCCACCGGCACCTCCCTCGCCCACGACTCCGCCCACCGGGTCCGCTTCGGATGGTCCGCCAACAAGGAGATGGACCTCGCGGGCTACCGCGTGTACCGCCGCCTCAAGGGCACCTCCTTCGGCGCCGAGCCGCTCGCCACGACCACCTCCACCGCGTACACGGACACCACGCTGCCGAAGAACGGCGCCGTCTACTTCTACGAGGTCCGCGCCTACGACAAGGCGGGCAACGAGTCCGCGGGGACGGCCGACCTCTCCGTCACCACCGCCGACACCCTCGCTCCCGCGGCGCCGACGGGAGTGGGCGGCTGGCGCCCCGACCACTCGCGGAAGGCCCAGCTCTCCTGGTCCGCGAACACCGAGACGGACCTCGCGGGATACCACGTCTACCGCTCCACCACCGGACGGCCGGTCCCGCTCACCGCGGCGAACCGGGTCAGCGGCGACAAGCCCCTCAGCACCACGTGGTTCGAGCAGCCGCTGCCGCAGACCGGGGACGTCCACCTCTACGTCGTCACCGCGGTCGACACGCACGGCAACGAGTCGGCGGCCTCCTCCGTCGTGGAGTTCTACACGCTGGACACGACGGGTCCCGTGGACACCGCCCACCACGCGCGGGCGGTCGAGGACGAGCGCGGGGTCACGCTGACCTGGGACAGGTCGCAGACCACCAGCCCGGACTTCGCCGGGTACACGGTCGTGCGCGGCGACCGCCCGGTCGGGCAGAGCGGGCGCGCGTGGGAGGTGGTGGGCAAGGGCATCCGGGGCACGTCCTTCACGGACAAGGCCCCGCCGCCCGGCGCCACGTACTCCTACTCGGTGGTGGCGGTGGACGGCGCGGGCAACAGCGGTGTCCCCTCCGTCGAGATGCCGGTGACCGTCGCGGGGAACAGCACCCCGCCTCCCGCGGTGACGGGCATGAGCGCCACCGCGCGGGAGAACGGCGTCGATCTGAGCTGGGACGCCAGTGACGACCCCGGTCTCGACCACTACCTCGTCCTGCGGGGCACCCTGGTCGACGGCGCGTGGGTGTACGAGCCGCTGATCGACGGCTGGACCCACAGGCCCGAGGAGTTCACCGGGACCCAGCACTTCCGCACCGACGCGGCCGACGGGGAACGGCTCCGCTACAGCGTCGTCGCCGTCGACCAGTACGGCAACCGGCTCGCCCCCGGGTCCGGAGCCGCCGTGCTGGACGTCACCGAGCTGGATCTGCGTCCGGACGACGGGGCTTCCCCGGCGGTGGGCGGCAACCCGATCGCCGGGCTGAGCGGCGGCATCGACGGCGCGCTCCGCTGGTGGACGAGCGGCGACGCGCGTTCCTACGGCACGGTGACCGGCTACGCCGTCCACCGGTGGAACCGGACGACGCGCGTCTTCGACCGGGTCGATGTCCTCACCGTCCGCGAGCAGGCGTACCGGGACAGCGCCCTGTCCAGGGGGACGACGACGTACTACCGCGTCACCGCGATCCTCGCCGACGGCACGGAGACAGCCGCCTCCGAGGCGGCCGTCGCCTGGCTGGACTGATCACCGCCGGGCCTCCCGCCCGAACCCGCGGGCCCGCGTCGACGGCGGCCGTACGGAGGAGGCCCGGACCCGAACTCCCCTGTGCAGAAGCGCACTTGAGCGTCCGCCGTCACGATGTGCCCCTCGTTCGGAGGACCGGGCGGAGCGCCTGCGATCGGCACGCGCTGCGCGACGAAGAGGCCCGCCGCTCGACGGCCGCCCCCGCCAGGTCAGCGGGTCGTGGGGGCCGACGCGTCCCGCCGGGGCTCTTGCGCCCAGGCGTCCGCCAGTCGAGTGCCGAAGCCGGCGGGCTCCCGCCCGATCAGTTCCGCGAGGGGCGGGTCGACGGCGCTGAACTCGCCGTGCCGTGCCGCGTCGAAGATGCCGAGCATGAGGTCCGCGACCGCGGCCTGGGCGCCGTGGGCGAGGAGCCCCTCGCGGAAGGCGTCGTCGGGGACGACAGTGCGCGTGAAGGGGCGTCCGGTGGTCCGGGAGGCGATCTCGGCGACGGCGTCGAAGTCGAGCGCGGCCGGGCCGGTGAGCGGCGGGGTCGGCCCCTCGAAGCTGGCCTGGCCGCGGAGGATCGCCGCGGTGGCCTCGGCCAGGTCGTCGTGGCCGGTCCAGGCGACGGGGCCGTCGGCGGGGAGGCCGATGTCGCCGGTGTCGCGGGCCGACTCCAGGAAATGGAGCGCGCTGGAGGCGTAGAAGCCGTTGCGCAGCGCGGTCCAGGGCACTCCGCTGGCGCGCAGCAGGTCCTCGGTCCGGGCGTGGTCGCGGCACGCCTGGAAGCGCGAGTCGTGCCCGGCGCCCATCTGGCTCGTGTAGAGGATGCGGTCGGCACCGGCCCGCACGGCCGCGTCGACGGCGGTGCGGTGGCCGTCGACGCACTCGGGGCCCGTCCGGTCCAGGGAGACGAGCAGCAGGTGCCCGGCGCCTTCGAAGGAGTGCGCGAGCGAGGCGGGGTCGTCGAAGCTTCCCCGGCGCACCCGGACGCCGCGGTCGGCGAGGTCCCGCGCCTTGGCGGGGTCGCGGACGCTGACGCCGACGCGCTCGGCGGGCACGTGCCGCAGAAGGTGCTCGACGGTGAGGCGGCCGAGCTTCCCGGTGGCTCCGGTGACGATGATCATGGTCTGCTCCCGATGCGGATTGCGATGAGTGATGTTTCCGGTGGAATCACTTCGATGCTAACACTGGAAATTCCGATGGAAACAGATCGTCGGTATCATCGGTTCATGGTTACCCGTGACGCGGTCGACAGCCCCCGGCTCCGCATCGTCGAGGCGGCTGTCGAGCTGCTGGAGAGCGGCGGCCCCGACGCGGTGAGCACCCGAGCGGTCGCGGCCGCCGCCGGGATGCAACCCCCGGCGATCTACCGCCTCTTCGGCGACAAGGAGGGGCTGCTCGAAGCCGTCGCCGAGCACGGTTACGCGCAGTTCCTGGAGCGGAAACGCGCGCGGCTCGACCCCGCACCGCAGGACCCGGTGGAGGAGCTGCGCCGGAGCTGGGACATGGTCGTCGAGTTCGGCGTCTCCCGGCCCGAGCTGTTCGCGGTCATGAACCGGGCCACAGGGCGGGGACCGTCCGCGGCACACGGCGCGGGCCTGGAGATCCTGCACGGCCGGGTGCGCCGGCTGGCGGCGGCGGGCTGGCTGCGGGTCGGCGAGGAGCTGGCCGCCCAGATCATCCAGGCGACCGGCCAGGGCGCCGTCACCACCTGGCACGCCACCCCCGCGGACCGCCGCGACCCGGCGCTGCTGACCGTCCTGCGCGAGTCCATGGTCGCGGCCGTCACCCGCGCCGAGCCCGCGGTCCCCGCCGCGGAGTCCGCACCCGCCGCGGCGGCCCGCGCGCTGCGCGCCGCCCTCCCCGACGACACCGGCGTCCTGAGCGCCGCCGAGCGCAGCCTGCTGCGCGAGTGGCTCACGCGCCTGGCGGCGGACGGCACGACGGCGGACGGTGCGACGGCCGACGGCGCGATGTCGCCGGACGGGACGCCGCCGGACGGGACGGCGCACGGCTGACCGCCCGTCGGACGCCCCCACCGGCTCGCCGCCCACCGCCCGCCCCACCCGCGCACCACCCACCGTCCCGCACGACTCGCGCCCCCGGGCTTCACGCCTCCCGGGGTTCACGCCCCCGGGTTCACGCCCCGAGTTGCCGCCGTCCCCGCCTCTTGCCATCGTTTGTCCCCAGTCCAGACCATGGCTCGGGGGTACAGGAGCCGGTCCGATGAGCCGCAGCCGCGAGGACGAAGCCGGGCACGACAGGCCGTGGAGCCGACCGGGACGGGTCCGGTACGCCGTCGCGCGCCTGGCGGGGATGGTCCGTCCCGACATCACCGTGTACCGCCCGGAGCCGGGCGCGGTGCGCGTCGAGAACGACCGTCCGGTCGTCACCAGGGACGGCACTGTCCTGCGCGTCAACGTGTACCGGCCGCCGGACGGCGCCCCCGCGCCCGTGATCCTCGTCGCCCACCCGTACGGCAAGGACGACCTGCCGCGGTTCACCGCGTCGGGCCGCGCCAGGCTGTCGTTCCGCTACCGGGTGCTGCGCCAGACCGGGCCGCTGGTCCTCTCGTCGCTCACCACCTGGGAGGGGCCCGACCCGGTGTGGTGGGTCGGGCACGGCTACGCGGTGGTCAACTGCGACGTCCGGGGCGCGGGCACGTCCGACGGCGTCGGCTCGCTGCTGTCGGCCCAGGAGGGCGAGGACGTCCACGATCTGATCGAGTGGGCCGGGGCCCAGCCGTGGAGCACCGGCGCCGTCGGCATGCTCGGGGTGTCCTATCTGGCGCTCACCCAGTGGCGGGCTGCCGCCACCCGGCCGCCGTCGCTGCGGGCGATCGTGCCGTGGGAGGGGTTCACCCACGCCTACCAGGGGCTGGCCAGGCCGGGCGGGGTGGCGGAGAACGGCTTCCTTCGGCTGTGGGACCTCGGCCTGCGGAAGGTCAGGCAGACGTACTCCATCAGGCGGGAGAGCGCCCGGCGGCCGGTGATCGACGCCTGGTACCGGTCCCTCGCCCCCGACCTGTCCGCGATCGAGGTGCCCGTGCTCGTCTGCGGCAGCTTCTCCGACAACAACCTCCACAGCCGCGGCTCGTTCGCCGGGTTCGAGGGCGTCTCCTCCGCCGAACGGCACCTGTACACCCACCGCGGCGGCAAGTGGGCCGTCTTCTACGACCAGGAGGCCCGCGCGGCCCAACTCCGCTTCCTCGAACGCCATCTGAAGGGCCGGGACGTGCCGCGGCTGCCCCGGGTGCGGCTCGAGGTCAGGGACCGCGCCGACCACGTGGTCGAGGTGCGGCACGAGGAGTCGTGGCCCCTGGAGCGCACCCGGTGGACCCCCGGGTACCTCACCGGCTCCGGCCTGGCCGCCGAACCGCCGACCGAGCCGGGCTCGCTCTCCTTCGACGTCCGCCGACAGGCCGTCAGGTTCGGCTGGACGGCCGCCCGCGACACGGAACTCACCGGCCCCATGGCGCTGCGGCTCTACGTCGGGCTCCACGGCGCGGACGACATCGATCTCGTCGTGGGCGTCGAGAAGTGGAGCGGCGGCCGGTTCGTCGCGTTCGAGGGCTCCTACGGGTACGGCCGCGACCGCGTCACCACCGGGTGGCAGAACCTCGCGCTGCGGGCGCTCGACGCCGGGCTCTCGCGCCCCTTCGAGCCGGTGCCCGCCTGTCTGGCGCGGGAGCCCGTCCGGGAGGGGGAGGTCGTTGCCGTCGACATCGCGCTCGGCCCCTCGTCGACCCTGTTCCGCGCGGGGGAGCGGCTGCGGCTGGTGGTCGCCGGTCGCTGGCTGTCTCCGCGCAACCCGCTGACCGGGCAGTTCCCGGCCTCCTACCGGACCCGGTCGCGGGGCCGGTGCACCCTCCACTGGGGACCTGACCGGCCCGCCCGGCTCCTGCTGCCGGTCGTTCCGCCGACCCCGTAGCGAGGGCCGCCCCGGAGCGGGCCGGTCCCCGGCCGCACGGCAGAGTAGGGGCATGGACGTCATCGATCTCGCCCGCGCCTTCGTTCTGGAGCGCCACCCCGATGCCCGCGCCGCCTTCCTCGGCGGCAGTGTCCTCACGGACCGGCGCACCGCCCGCTCCGACCTGGACGTCGTCGTCCTGCTTGACGGCCCGCCCGCCCCCTACCGCGAGAGCCTGCGGTACGGGGACTGGCCGGTCGAGCTGTTCGTGCACACCGAGGAGTCCTGGCACGGCTTCGTGACCCCGGAGATCGCGCTCCGCAACTCGCCGCTGCTGTGGATGTGCGCCGACGGAGCACTGCTGCTCGACGCCGACGGGACCGGCGCGCGGCTCGCCGGGACGGCACGGCGTCTCGCCGAGACGGGCCCGCCCCCGGTCACCGGCACGGCGCTCGAGGACGCCCGGTACGCGCTGACGGACCTGCTCGACGACTTCGCCGCCTGCACGGACGCGGGGGAGCGGCTGTTCGTCGTGGCCGAACTCGTCCGCCGCACCGGCGAGTTGGCCCTGCTGACCCACAACACCTGGCTCGGCGGCGGGAAGTGGCTGGCCCGGCGACTCGAACCCGTCGCGCCCGGACTGCCCGCGCGTCTGGCCGAGGCGGCCGGGGCCGCCCTCAACGGCGCGCCCGACGCCCTCACTTCACTGGTCACGGAGGTCCTCGACGCGGCGGGCGGCCCGTTCTGGGAGGGGTACCGCCGCAGCGGTCCGCGCGAGCGGGCCTGATCCCGCGGGACCGTGCGCAGGCACGCGCCGCCGCGTCGCGCCCCCGCTACCGGCAGGCGCTCAGCGCGGTCCGCGCCAGTTCGCGCAGCCAGGCGTGGGCGCGGTCGGTGTCGTAGCGCTGATGCCACGACAGATACACCGGCGCGGACGGCAGTTCGAGCGCGAGCGGCAGCGGCAGCACGGCGAGACCGAGGTCCGCGGCGGCCGAACGCGTGGTGGCCTCCGGGACGGTGACCAGGAGGTCCGAGCCGCGCGCGAACCCGAACGCGGCGGCCTCCGTGGGCGCGGTCGCCACCACCCGGCGGGTCAGGCCGAGCCCGGCGAGGGCGTCGTCCAGGAGGTTGCCGAGCCGCCCGCGGCGCGAGACGGTCACATGATCGGCGGCGGCGTACCGCTCCACCGTCATCTCCCGCAGACCGGCCAGCGGGTGGTCCCGCGCGGCGACGACGACGGGACGGCTCTCGCCCACCCGCTCGGCGCGGATGTCGGGCGCCTCCGTGCCGCCCGCGTTGGCCTCCAGATCGACCTCACCGCGCGCCAGCCCGGGGGTGTCGACGCTCGACTCCGGCACGAACCGCAACCGCACACCGGGCGCCTGGGCGCGCACGGCCGCCAGCAGCGCGGGGCCGCCCAGGGCGACGAGCGAGTCGTGCCAGCGCAGGGTGAAGGTCCGCTCCAGGGTGGCGAGATCCAGCTCGCGGCTCGGCGCGAGGACCCCGGTCACCTGGTGCAGGAGCGTGTGCACCTGCTCCCGGACGGCGATCGCGTACGGCGTCGGCGTCATCGTGCGGCCGGTGCGCACCAGGATCTGGTCCCCGGTCGTGCGCCGGATGCGGCCCAGACTGCGGCTCATCGCGGGGGCGGTGACGTGCAGACGGGCGGCGGCCCCGGCCACGCTGCCCTCCTCCAGCAGCGCGTCGAGGGCGGCGAGCAGGTTCAGATCCAGTTGCATGAGAGTCATCCTAGGCGTGATTCACATGCAGTTGTGGTTAATCGACGGGCGGCCTACCTTCGAGATGCGGGTGCGGGCGGACGAACGGACCGCCCGGCCCGATCGACCCCACCACCTCCACCCGGACGGGAACACCCATGTCGCGAGCCACGCAGACCACCCCTCGCACCGACTCGGACGCCGCCCTGCTCGCGGAGACCGTCACCGCCGTGCGCGCGGCCGGTGCGGTGCTGCGCGAGCGCTTCGGCCCCGTGCTCCGCCCCGAGAGCCGCGACGCCATGATGCGGGCCCTCGCCGACAACGACGCCGCCGCCCTCGCCGTCCTGCGCCCCCGCCTCACGGAACTGCGGCCGCGGGCGCGCTGGGTGGAGGAGGAGCTGGACGGCGGCGCCCTGCCGCCCGGCGAGTGGTGGGTCGTCGACCCGGCCGAGGGCAACATCAACCACCTGCACGCGCTGCCCGAGTGGGGGGTGACCGCCACCCTGGTGCGCGACAACCTGCCGGTCCTCACCGCCGTCCACCTGCCGCTGACCGGCGAGACCTACACCGCGCTCGCCGACGGCGGCGCCTGGCTCGACGGGCGTCCCCTGCGCGTGTCCGACCCGGCGGGCCTCGCCCTGAGCCTGGTGGCCACCAGCCAGGCCCGCCCCGACGAGGACGAGCGGGTGGTGCGGCGCGTCGGCGCCTCGATCACCGCGATGCTCACCGACGCGCTGGTCGTCCGCACCGCCGTGCCCGCCACCCTGCACCTGGTGCACGTGGCCGCCGGACGGACGGACGCGTTCTGGCAGTTCTCCGGCGCCCGCGCGGACCTGCTGCCCGGGGCGCTGCTCGTCACCGAGGCGGGCGGCCGCGTCTCGGACGCCGAAGGCCGCCCCTGGACCCCCGCGAGCGAGAGCTTCCTGGCGTCGGCGCCCGGCATCCACGCCGAGGCCGTGGCCACCCTCGCGCGCTGAGAGCCGCGCACCCCGGACACGGAATCCCCTCCACGACCCCCAGCACGCCACCGGAAGGACCCCATCAGCATGACCACGATCTCCGTTCTCGGACGCGGCCGCGTCGGCGGCGCTCTCGCCGACGCCCTCACCCGGGCAGGACACGAGGTGACGACGGCGGGCAGCGCGCCGGGCGCCGCGGCCGCCGCCGTGCGGAACGCCCGCGTCGTCGTCAACGCCACCCCGGGCGACAGCTCGCTGGAGCGGCTCACCGCCCTGCGCGACGACCTGCGGGACACGATCCTCGTCGACGTCTCCAACGCCACCCTCGACGACGCCGACGGCCTCCCCGGCGACCTCCTCTACCCCGGCTCAAGCCTCGCCGAGCGGCTCCAGGAGGCGCTGCCGCGGACACGCGTCGTCAAGACCCTCAACACCATGCTGTACCCGGTGATGACCGCGCCCGCGATGCTCACCGGGACACCCTCCGTCTTCCTCTCCGGCGAGGACCCGGAGGCCAAGCGGACCGTCCGCGACCTGCTCGCGGACCTCGGCTGGCAGAAGGAGTGGATCACCGATCTCGGCGGGATCAGGACCGCGCGCGCCACGGAGGCGGCGATCCTCTTCGTCCCGCACCTGATCAGGACCAGGGGCTTCACGCCCTTCGCGCTCTCGGTCACCGTCTGACCGGGCGCGGCGTCCGGTCGGACGGCGACCGGCGGGTGCCACGGGGACCCGTACGGATCTCCGTGGCACCCGGGCAGCGACGGCCACGCCCGCGGCGTGGCGGGCGGGGCCGTCCGCGACCGTCGCCTACAGCGTGCGGGCGAGGTGGTCGGTGAGGAGCCGGGTGAAGCGGGCCGGGTCGGGCAGGTCGCCGCCCTCGGCGAGCAGCGCGCTGCCGTGCACCAGCTCGGCGATCTCCGCCAGGGCGGGGTCCTGCGCGTTCGCGCCGTGGGCCGTGCGCAGGGCGGTGACCAGCGGATGCGTCGGGTTCAGCTCCAGGATCCGCTTGACGGTGGGCAGTTCCTGCCCCATCGCCCGGTACATCTTCTCCAGGGTCGGCGTGACGTCGTGCGCCTCACCGACGATGCAGGCCGCCGAGGTCGTCAGCCGCGACGACAGCCGGACCTGCTTGACGTGCGCGGAGAGGGCGTCGGTCAGCCACGGCAGCAGCCCCGCGAACTCCTCCTCCCGCTTCGCCTTCTCGGCGTCGCCCGCCTCGTCGCCGTCCGCCTCCCCGTCGAGGTCGACCTGGCCCTTGGCGATGGACTGCAGACGGTGGCCGTCGAAGTCGGGGACCCGGTCCACCCACACCTCGTCGACCGGGTCGGTGAGGATCAGCACCTCGTAGCCCTTGGCGGTGAGGGCCTCCATGTGCGGGGAGTTCTCCACCATCGCCCGGGTCTCGCCGGTCAGGTAGTAGATGGCGTCCTGGCCGTCCTTCATGCGCTCGACGTAGGCGCGCAGCGTGGTCGGCTCCTCCGGGTCGTGCGTCGACGCGGCCGACACCAGCTCAAGGAGCGCCTTGGTGTTGTCCGTGTCCTCGATCAGACCTTCCTTGAGCGCCCGGCCGAACTCGCCCCACACCTTCGCGTAGCGCTCGGTGTCCTTGGCCTGCATGTCCTTGAGCGCGCCGAGGACCTTCTTGACCAGACGGCGGCGCACCCCGTGGATCTGGCGGTCGTGCTGGAGGATCTCGCGGGAGACGTTCAGGGACAGGTCGTGCGCGTCCACCACGCCCTTGACGAAGCGCAGGTAGTCGGGCATGAGGGCTTCGCAGTCGTCCATGATGAACACCCGCTTGACGTACAGCTGCACGCCGCGCCTGCTCTCGCGGGAGAACAGGTCGAAGGGCGCCTGCGCGGGGATGAACAGCAGCGCCTCGTACTCGAAGGCGCCCTCGGCCCGCATGTGGATCGTCTCGGCCGGGGCCAGCCAGTCGTGGCTGATCTGCTGGTAGAACTCGTTGTACTCCTCCTCGGCCACCTCCGCGCGCGGCCGGGCCCACAGCGCCTTCATCGAGTTGAGCGTCTCGGGCTCCGGCGCCGACTCGCCCTCGGCCGCGGCCTGTTCGGGGGCCATCCGGATCGGCCAGCGGATGAAGTCCGAGTACTGCTTGACGATCTGACGGATCTTCGACCCCGACAGGTAGTCGGCGAGACCGTCCTCGCTGTCGGCGGGCTTGAGGTGCAGGGTGACCGACGTGCCCACGGGCAGGCCGTCGACGGCCTGCAGCTCGTAGGTGCCCTCGCCGTCCGACTCCCACCGGGTACCGGACTCGGTGCCGACCCGCCGGGTGAGCACGGTGACCCTGTCGGCCACCATGAACGCCGAGTAGAAGCCGACGCCGAACTGCCCGATCAGGTTCTCGGCGGTGGCGGCGTCCTGGGACTCCTTGATCTTCTCCAGCAGACCGGCGGTGCCGGACTTGGCGATCGTGCCGATCAGGTCGACGAGGTCGTCCCGGCTCATGCCGACGCCGTTGTCACGGACGGTCAGGGTACGGGCGTCGGCGTCGACCTCCAGCGCGATGTGCAGGTCGTCGGTGTCGATCCCGGCGAGGCTGGAGTCGGTCAGGGACTCCAGCCTGAGCTTGTCCAGGGCGTCGGAGGCGTTCGAGATCAGCTCGCGCAGGAAGATGTCCTTGTTCGAGTAGATCGAGTGGATCACCAGTCGCAGCAACTGGCGGGTCTCGGCCTGGAATTCCAGCGTCTCGACGCTGCTGACCATGGGGGTCTCTTTCTGTGGGAACGTCAGGAACGGATGAGGCTGTGGGTGAGGCGGGCCGCGGCCTTCACCGGGTGGGCGCGGCGCCGGGGGAGCGGTCAGGCATCGTCTGCCGCTCTCGTCGCACGCGGGTCGCCGAGCGCGTCGAGTCCGTCGACGAGACGGGCGTGCCGGGCGTCCAGGTGGGGGCGCATGCGGTGCAGGGGGGCGACCAGTTCGGCGGCGTCGGCGGCACCGAGGGCGGTGTGCACGGCGGCCTGCGCCGGGCGCGCCTCGGGCGGCAGGTGGGCCAGCGCGGCGATCTGCCCGGCGAGGCGGCGCAGTTCGGCGGCGTTGGCGCGGGCCCAGGCCGAGGCGGCGCGTTCGGCGGCTCTGGCCCGCCGGGTGGCCGTCACCCGCTGCTCGCCGGTGGTGCCGACGGCGCCCGGACGGCCGCGCAGATAACGGCGTTCGGCGGCCTGGCGGCTGGCGACCCCCAGCGGCCCGGCGAGGTCGGCCCAACTGGCGCCCGCGTCACGGGCGGTCTCGATCAGGCCCGTCTCCCACCCGGCGAGCCGCTCCCGCACCTGCCGCAGCAGCACCAGCGAGGCGAGTGCCTGCTCGGCGCCGGGCCCGGCGGTGTCGGGGGCCGCGCGCCCGGCGTCACGCAGGGCTCCGTCGACGGCGGCCAGCGCGGCAGCGGCGGCGAGGAAGGACACCGGACCGGGTCCGCCGGCGATGTCCACGGACGGCTGATCGACCGGGCTCACGGGCAGGACACCTCCTCGACGGTCATCGGGACGACGACACCGGAGCCGTCGTCCATCGGACGACATGCTAGCGACGCCGACGCCACGGCGGGACGCCGACGTCGAGGCTCGTGCCGGATGCCCGACGTCGAGGCCGGACGCCGAGGCCATCGCAGGAGGCCGAGCCTGGTGCCACTCGCGGAAGCCGGAAGCCGGAAGCCGGATGCCCGACGGCGAGGCCGGGCGCCGGGGCCATCGCGGGAGACCGAGCCTGGTGCCACTGCCGGATGCCGGAAGCCGGATGCCGGATGCCCGCCGTCGAGGCCGACTCCACCGCGTGCTGCCGAGGTCCTCGCGGGACGCCGGCGCCGCCGTGGGACAACGGGCGAAGGCGGCGCCCGGCATGTCCGGGGCGCCGCCTGGTGGTGGGAGCCCGTGTCGCCGTCGTCCTGGGCCGTGAAAACGGCTCCCGGCCCGGTGCGGTCGGTCAGCTGCTGGACGCCGCCGCGGCCGTGACCCCCGCCTGGCGCTGCCGCAGCGAGAGGGCCACCAGACCCGCGAAGACCTGGAGGGGGAGCGGTACGCCGGACAGCTCGGCGCTCACCCCGCCGCCCGCGCCCCGGAACTCGCCGAGCACGACACCGTCCCGCACCAGACGCCGCTTGCCGCGCAGACCGGACGGAGCGGTCAGCTCGTACGCGCCGTCCTGGTCGGTGATCTCCCACCTGCGCCCGGAGCGGCGCGCTTCGGCCCGCACCGTGCCGTCCCCGTCCGCCGCGTACATCTCGAAGGCGCGCCCCCAGTGGGAGGACCGCAGTTCGAAGGTCTCGCTCCCCAACTCCACGCGTCCGCCCGACCGCCAGGCGCGCGCGGACCAGCTCGCGACCGGCACCCCGTCCGAGAGGATCTCGTAGGTCCGTCCGAAGAAGTGTTCCCGCTTGATCTCCAGCATGGTGTGCTCCCGAGGCGACTGTTCTGATCGGCAAACCGTCGCCTTCCCAGAACAGGCCGGTCGATGTCCGGCACGGCGCACCGCCCGGCGATCGCCCGCCGGACGGTGCGCGACCCCGCACGGGACGGTCGTCGAGGCGTGTCCTCAGCCGAGCGGCGCGCGTCCCGCGAGGAGTTGGGTCTCCCAGGCGAAGGCCACCCCCGAGGCGCCGCCGTGCTGGGCCTGGATCGCGGCCGCCGCCGCGACGGTCTCCTCGCGGGCCCAGTCCCGCTGCCACTCGCCCAGGACGGCCATCCAGGTGAGCGGGACCACCCCTGCCTGGACCATGCGGCGCACGGCCATGTCGTGGGCCTCCGCGGAGACGCCCCCGGACGCGTCGGTGACGGCGTAGACGTCGAAGCCCTCGCCCGCGGCCTGCAGGGCGGGCATGGCCAGGCAGATCTCCGTCCAGAGCCCGGCGAGGACCAGCTTCGTGCGCCCGGTCGCCCTGACGGCGTCGACGACGCGGTGGTCCTGCCAGGTGTTGATGAAGGTCCGGTCGATCGGCCGCTGCTCGGGGAACAGATCCTGGATCTGCTGGATCAGGTGACCGCCGCGCTCCTCCAGGACGGTCGTCAGGATGGTCGGCACCCCGAACGCCCTGGCCGCCTTGGCGAGGCCGGTGACGTTGTTGACGACCATCGTCGGCTCGTGGCTGTTCAGGTTGGCGAACTGGAACGGCTGGTGGTCGATGAGCACCAGGACGCTCTCCTCGGGTGTGAGCAGCGCGTCGAGACCGGCCTTGTGCTGGGTGCTCATGGGGTTCCCCTTCCGGAGGCGCGCGTGCGGGGGCGAGCGTCCGCACGGCATGTGGTTGACGTGTCACCTACCCTAGGGAGCACGTTGTTGATGCGTCAACTAGACCGTGCGGACGCGGACTTGCCGTCAGCGTGAGGACGGGGTGGGGCGCCCGCGGCGGACGCGGTGATCACGGCGCCGGGGCCCTCGCTAGGCTGCTCCCATGGACGCACCGCCCCGCTGGCTGAACCCCCGGCAGCAGGCCGCCTGGGACAGCTTCATCCGCATGCAGGAGCAGCTCGTCGGGCGGCTCGCCCGCCGGGTCCAGACCGACTCCGGGATGTCCGCCTCCGACTACCTCGTCCTGGCCAAACTCACCGAGTCCGGGGGCCGGTTGCGCCTCATGGACCTGGCGAGGCTGGTGCAGTGGGAGAAGAGCCGTATGTCCCACCAGGTGGGGCGGATGGCGAAGCGCGGTCTGGTGGCGAAGGAGGAGTGCTCCGACGACGGGCGCGGGGCGTTCATCGTCGCCACCGCGGCCGGTCGCGCGGCGATCGAGGAGGCCGCGCCCCTGCATGTCGACCAGGTACGGCGGCTGTTCGTCGACGCCCTCACCCAGGAGGAGCTGGACACCCTCGCGTCCCTCTCGAACCGCGTCCTCGCGCACCTTGAGTCACAGCCCGACTGACCCTCCGGGAGACCGGCGCCCCCCGACACCTCACCACAGAACATGCAGCCGCTCCGGAACCCGTTTGATGTTGCCGGTGCGCCAGACCAGTTGGTCCGCGGGCAGCGCCAGCCGCAGCTTCGGCAGCCGGTCGAGGAGCGCGGTGAGCGCCTCGCCCGCGTGCACCCGGGAGATCGCCGACGCGGGGCAGAAGTGCGGCCCCGAGCCGAAGGACAGATGCGGGTTGGGCGAGCGGTCGATGTCGAACCGCTCCGGGTCCTCGAACGCCTCCGGGTCGAAGTTGGCCCCCTCCACGCAGACCAGGACCAGCTCCCCGGCGCGCACGTCCACCTCGCCCACCCGCACGTCGGCCAGCGCGATGCGGGGCAGGCCGTCGCCGATGGACAGGGTGCAGCGCATCAGCTCCTCGACCGCGCGCGGCATCAACTCGGGCCGCGCGCGCAGCCGTTCCATCGCCTCGGGGTGCCGGACCAGGGTGAGGACCGCGTGCAGCAGGAAGACGTAGGTGCTCATGGCGCCGGCCCCGAACAGCGAGGTGACGACGGCCGCGATCATCTCGTCGGTCAGGTCGGCGCCGTCCCGGTCCGGGTCGTCGCGCAGCTCGCACAGCCTGCGGATCAGCCCGCGACGGGACGCGTGGTCGCCGCGCACCCGCCGCAGCACGTAGGCGAAGTCCTTGTCCCAGTTGGCGGTGCAGCCGTCGAAGGCCTCGGGGCTGGTGACGAAGCCGAGGTCGAGCCCCGCCATCAGGCGGCAGCCGTCCTCGTGGGGCAGCCCGAGCACCTCGCTGACCATGACGGCCGCGTACGGCTCCGCGAACCGCTGCCGCAGATCGACCGGGGCGCCCTCCGCCACCATGCCGTCGATCAGCTCGTGCGCGCGCTCGCGCATCCACTCCGCCGAGGCCGGTCCCGACCGCGGTCCGAAGGCGCGCAGCACCTCCTGGTGCAGGCCCGCGCTGTTGACGTTGCCCATGGTGTTCACGGCCTCGGGCGGGATGGTGAGCGCGTACTGGCGCGGCCTGCCCTCGGCCGCCGTCTCGCGCAGGCTGAAGTGCGTCCCGTCGTCGAGGACTTGACGGGCGAGCGCGTGGCTGGTGACCAGCCAGGCGTCGTCACCGGTGAGGGTTTTGACGCGGGCGATCGGGGACGCGGCGCGCAACTGCCCGCACTCGGCGGGCACGACGTCACCGCGGCGGGACAGCGGCCACGCGACGGGCGCGTACTCACCGGCGGGGTAGGGGCACTTGGTGGTGGGGGAGGACATGGGGCCGCCTTTCGGGCCGGGGGGTTCTGCGGGCGGGTCCGTTCAGTTCTGGCAGGCGACGACGGCGTAGCCCTGGGTGTCGGCCGGACGCAGACCCGTCGCGCGGTCCCCGAACAGCAGGCGTCCCAGTGCCAGGACGGAGTGGTAGCAGTGGACGGACGAGGCGACGCCCAGGATCGCCGGGGTGTCCAGGAAGAACGGCAGCTCGGCGTCGATGTACGCCTGCGCCGTGCGCACCTGGTCGCCGGTGGGCGGGACGCCGGGACCGAGCCGGGCGGAGAGGAACCGGTGCGCCATCTCGTCCCGGACGGCGCGCAGTTCGGTGTCGGTGCCCAGGGCGGCACGGGCCCGGCCCAGGACGTCCTGGTACGCGGGCTGTTCGACGAACGCGGAGAGCGGCCGGGCCCGCACCCGTGTCGCCGCCCCGCCGATGTCCTCCAGCGCGCCCTGGATCCGGCGCCGGACACCGCGCACCTGCTTGGCCGCGCTTCTTCGCGCGTCCTCGGGCCCGTAGCCGAGGGCCTCGCACATGGCGTCCAGGTACAGGTCGGCGTGGACGACGTCGACCGCCTCGAAGCGGACGAGAGCCCAGGAGAGCGCCTCCGTCAGACGGCGGCGGCTGAAGTAGCTGTTGCCCGTGCTGACGCCGAAGAGGGCGTGGTCGCCGCGGGCGATCAGGGAGTCGCTGAGGGAACCGAACGGGGTCGCGTCCACCGCGTGGACGGTCAGGGACTGCGGTTCAGTGTGGGACATGAGGCCCTCACTCGGAGTAAGAGCAATGTACACAGAGTGATATTCCGCCGGGTCCGGGGCGCCATGCCCCGAGCAGCCGAAAGAGTGAACACCGGCGGGCGCACGCGCCACGACGCCCGCGCCCCGTGCGCGGGGGAGCTTGTCGCGCACACCCGGCGGAGCGGCGACGGCACCCGTGCCGGTCCGCGCTCCGCGTCACCCGGCGACCCGGCGGCGGACCGTCCCCCGGCCGCCTGCGATGATGAGGCCCACCGATGGCCGTCCGGGCCGCCGTTGGCCCACCACGGGGCATCCCGGTCCGGGCGCGGATCCGGGCCCGGGTGTCGGCCGGGGACATCGCGGCCCCGCGGGTGAAGGCGACTGTGGGAGGTCGGGGCGATGCCGAGGAAGCGCCGGGACGACAGACGTCCGCACGGTGAACTCGTCGCGGACGTGCTGGCGGTGCTCTGGGAGGCCGGCGAGCCGATGACGGCCCACCAGGTCAACTCCGCCCTGGACAAAGGGCTGGCCAGGACGACGACGGCCACCATCCTGACCAGGCTCTGGGAGAAGGGCACGCTGCGCCGCGTCCCGGTGACGCGCGGCTTCGCCTACGAGCCGGTGCACGACGAGGCCGGGCTCACCGCGGGCCGGATGCGCCGCGAACTGGAGAGCGACCCGCGGCGCGAGCTGGTGCTGAAGCGGTTCGTGTCGTCCCTGTCCGAGGACGACGAGGAGACCTTGCGCCGTCTGCTCCTGGAGGCCGAGGGCGAACCCGGGTGACGTACGTGTCCGCCCTCGTCGTGCTGACGCTCGCGTTCCCGTGGGCGGGGGCGGCCGTGGCGAGGCGTCTCGCCGACCGGCTGCCGCCCCGCCCGGCCTGCTGGACGCTCGTCGGCGCGGCCGTGCTCCTGGCCGCCGGGACGGTCGCCGCGCTCGTCGGCCTGCTCCACGTCCCCTTCCTCGCCTCGCTGGAACATGTGTCGCCGGCGCGCGTCCTGGAGGCCTGGCCCGCGGCCGTCCCCCTGGCCTGCGCGGCCGGTGCCGTGCTGGCCGTCCAGTCGGTGCTGCTGCTCCGCCGCCGGATCCGGCACCGCTCGCTGCTCAGGAGGGCCTGGCTCGCGGTGGACGAGGGCACGGGCGACGGCGACCTGGTGGTGGTCGCGGGCACCGACGTCGACGCCTTCGCGCTGCCCGGCCACCGGGGGCGTCCTGGGCGGGTGGTGGTCACGTCCGGCATGGTGCGCTCGCTGAGGGCGGGGGAGCGCGAGGTGCTGCTGGCCCACGAGCGCGCGCATCTCGCCGGGCGCCACCACGTGCTGTCGGCCGCCGTCGACCTCGTCACCGTCGTCCATCCGGCGATCCGGAGCCTGCGGGAGGCGCTGGTCTTCCACCTGGAGCGGTGGGCGGACGAGGAGGCCGCCGCCGTCGTCGGGGACCGGCGTGTCGCCGCGGCCGCCATCGCCCGTGCGGCGCTCGCCGGGTCCGCCCACGGCCGGGCCACCGGGTACCCGCTGCTGTCGGCCACCAGCGGGCCGGTGCCGCGACGCGTCGCCGCCCTGC
>NZ_FMCI01000028.1 GCF_900091845.1 Streptomyces sp. SolWspMP-5a-2 | reverse complement strand
GCGCGTTCCTGGATGCGCAGGGCCTGCGGCGCCCGTAGTTTGGCGTTCTCCACCGTCTCCCCGGCGACGCCGCCGCTCGCCTCCTCACGGTTGTCGACACGGGCGATGTAGGGGACGGAGCTGCGCAGCACGGAGATGGCCCCGCGGGCCACGTTGCCGGCCGGGCCGCCGCCGGTGCGGTAACGCGCCACCCTGATCCGGGCGCCCTTGGCCGGTACGGCGCCGCACAGGCGCAGCGTGCCGTCCGGTTCACGCAGAGCCGGCGGGAAGGTGAACTCGCCGGTGGTGGCGTCGATCCGGACGTGCCGGTCCGCAGGTCCTGAGCGGCCGAAGTGCTCGACCAGGTCCCAGCGCTGCCAGCCGTCCGCCGACGACACCTCCACCACCGGCGGCTCGCCGTCGAGGAGGACCGGTGGGCGGGCGAGCCGGAAGGTCTGCCCGGCGACGCCCTCCGAGACACCCAGCGGCACGTCGCTCTCGGTCTCGGCGTGCTCGACGGTCATGGTGCCGCCCACGGTGAAGACCGCCGCCTCGCGCACCGTCGGCGACTCGGAATAGAACGGCTGTCCCGGCTGCGCCTCGGTGACCCGACAGCGCAGCCAGCCGGCCCGGGTGCCGCCGATCACCGACGCCGTGTGTCCGGCGGGTACGTACAGGACGATCTCGCCCGGCCGGTTGAGGCCGCCGGTGGAGTCCTCGCCGCTCTCGCACCTCTGCCAGCCGCCGCCGTCCCACGCCTCCCACACCAGCGGGGGCTGGCGCGGGTCGACACCGATGCCCTCCACCCGGCTGTCCAGGCGGACGGCGACCACGCAGCGCGGCACCGCCGTCGGCAGCCCGAACAGCAGCGCGTCGCCGGGCTGGGGCGCCGCCTGGAAGGCGGGGACGTCGCCGCCCTCGGCGAGCTCCCCGGTCCTGTCGGTCTGCTCACCGGTGCGGAAGGCGGTCACCAGCCGCATCAACTCCGACGGCACGATGCGCAGTTCGCCGGTGGTGGCGAAGACGACGGCCTCCTCGGCGTCACCGCCCACGGTGGTCACCTCGGTGCCGGGGGCCAGGGTCACGGTGTCGGGCTGCGGTGCGGACAGCCAGAAGTCGACGTCGGCTGATGCGGCGGCCGGAGGGAACAGCCGGATGCCGAGCAGGTCGAGGAAAGCGGTGTAGTTCTTGTCCGGCACCCGGTTGAGCCGGTAGAGCAGTTGGTCCACCAGGTAGGCGAACGTCTCGATCAGGGTGACGCCCGGATCGGAGACGTTGTGGTCGGTCCATTCCGGGGCACGCCGGCGCACATACCGTTTGGCCTCGTCGACGAGTTGCTGGAAGCGCCGGTCGTCCAGGTTGGGTGAGGGCAGGGCCATCAGGCGGCACCCCGTTCCCCGGCCGGCTCCTCGGAGGGGATCGTGTAGAACGGAAAGACCAGGTTGCGCCGGTCGTTGGTGGAACGCAGCGTGTAGCGCACGTCGATGTAGAGGGTCCCGGCCTCGACGGCGTCGAAAGCGACCACGACGTCATCGACGGCGATGCGCGGTTCCCACCGTTCCAGGGCCTCCCGCACCCGCTGGGCGATCCGGCCCGCGGTGGCACCGTCACCGGGAGCGAAGACGTAGTCGTGGATACCGCAGCCGAACTCCGGGCGCATGGGCCGTTCGCCGGGCGCGGTACCCAGAACGAGACGGATGGCCTCCTCGATCTCCCGGTCCCGTTCGACCATGCCGATCCCGCCGGTCGGTCCGACCCGCAACGGAAACCCCCAGCCCCGGCCGATGAAACGGTCACTCATCACACGCCCCCGATCAGGACGTCCAGGGCACCGCCCACGATCATCGCGCCGCAGGTGGTCTTGTCACGCATCCGGGCGGCCGGGAGCCCGCCGATGAGGACCTCACCGGAGACGAGCGCGGCCGGGTCGGGCAGGACCACGTTGCCCGGTCCGAGGAGCAGATGCGGGGGCACCGCGCAGGTGTGCACACTGCCCACGACAGCGGCGGGGAGCCCGCCGATCAGCACCCGGACAACCGCGGCAGCGGCCGGGCCGGGAGGCGGGGTGGCGATCACACCGCCATGGTCGGTTGGATCACCGGTACGGGCTGCGGCGGGCATCGGATACTCCTTCTGCACAGAACGAGGGGACGAAACGCCGTTTAAGCGGGCGTCAGTTGATCGGGAACACGGTTGCTGCGGGGGTCAGTTGATGCGGATGAGCTTGGCTTTGAGGACGCCGAGGAGACCGCCGTCGACGGTGACGTCGGTCATGCCGCCGATCCGTACACTGCGGCCGCCGATCTTCACCCCGACCCGGCCCTGGATGTCGACGTTGCGGCCCGACACGCTCACGTCGCCGCGGCCCGCGTCCAGGGTGATGCCCTTCTTGTCGAGCAGGACGGAGGTGAGGGGCTGCCCGCCGCCCTTGCGGGCGTAGACAGTCAGCTCGATCCGGTCGCGCCGGCTGTCGAGGAAGACTTCGAGGCGCTCGTCGGCGCTCATCAGCCGCACGCCGGAACGGCCGGGCGCCCGCGCGTCGAGCAGTTCCATCCGGTGCCCCGAACGCGACACGACAGAACGGCGGTTGACCCTGCCGGTGGTGGGATCGATCAGCGGGATGTCGTGCGGCGAGGGCTTGTCCACGCCGTTGTAGAGCCCGCCGAGGACGAACGGGCTGTCCAGCAGGCCCTGCTCGAAACCGACCAGGACCTCGTCGTTGACCTCGGGGCTCACCACCCCTCCCCCGCCCCTGCCGCCCCACTGCACGCTACGGACCCAGTCGGTGACATACGTGTCGTCCAGCCAGGGAAAAGTGAGCCGCACGGCACCCGACTCGGCGCCGCCCGGCTCCCGGACATCCGTGACCACGCCGATCGCCAGACCCGGCATACGCGGCCCCCGGCCCGGCGCGTTCGCCCCGGTCACCAGCCCCGCCAGGGAACGGTCCGGGCTGGCACTGACCCACACCGTCGTACGGAAACCACCGTGCGGTTCAAGGACATGCCGCACCGCAGTCGCCGTGTACTTCCCGGAGAACACCCCCCCGACATTGCCCAGCGCCACCGGACGGCCCGCCCGCAGTTCAGGGTTCCCCTCGACCAGCGCCTCCAACTCACCGAACCCGGCGCTCACTTCGGCGGCCACCGCGTCCGCGACCGCCCTGGTCTCGGCATGCGTGCGGTACGGGGTGTCGGTGACGGTCAGCTTCGAGGAGGTGCCGAACCGGGCGGCGAACGCCGGGCTGAGCCCCGGCACCACCGTGTCGCTGTCCACCGACGGCTCGCGGGCCACCAGGGGCCGTTTCGTGGTGACGTCCCAGCCGCGCACCTCCACCTGCTGCGCGCCGTCGGCGGCCGACAGGCAGGCCCGCAGCGCCAGCAGGTTGCGCCCGTACTCCAGCACCATCGGGCTGCGGGTCGCCGGGGTCGACGGCGCGGGCGCCCCGGACGCCTTCCGGGGCCTGGTGAACTGCACCAGGTCCTGGTCGTCGACCCGCACCAGCGCGCCGCTCTCCGCCGCGAGGAACTGGAGGAAGTCCCAGTCAGACAGGTTCGCCTGGGACAGCTGAGTGTGGGTGACCGGGGCGGCCTCGACCACCCCGCAGGCCAGCCCCGCACCCGCGGCCACCTTCCGCACGATCGCCTCCGTCGTCATGTTCCTGAACGCCACCACCCTGCGGCCCCGTTGCAGCCGGTGCGCCTTGGAGTAGGCGCGCACCACCGTGAACGATCCGGTGCCGTCCCGGTCCAGTTCGAGAGCGGTGACCTCGCCGCTGAACAACCGCTCACGGTCCTGCCCGGACACCGTCACCACCGACACCCGCAACGGAGTACCGATGGTGATACCGGTCTTCTGAAGGAACTCGTGATCGGGATCACGGAACGTGAGGACAGCCGCGTCGGGCAGACTCACGTTCTCATCGACCACACAGCTCACCAACTGGGTCGCCCAGACCCAGGGAAGCTCGCCCGGTGTCTCGATGACAGGGTCAGCCGCGAACGACCGCCCGCCCCGCGCCTCGGCTGTGGTCACTGGTCCTCCTCCGCGTCCGCGTCCCGCAACCCCGGCACCACCAACTCGGCACCGGGGACGAGCGCCATCGGATCGTCGATGTCGTTGGCCTCCGCGATGACCCGCCAGGCCGTCGCGTCGCCGTACTCGCGCCAGGCCAGCAGGGCCAGGCTGTCGCCCGCGACAACGGTGTGGGTGCTGCGGGCCGTGCGCGCGCCGGACGTCGGGTTCTGGCCCGCCGGATCGACGCTGGCCTCCTCGATGGAGAGCGAACAGGTGGCCCGCAGCGGCGTCCCGTCCACGTCGAAGAGGGTGTAGGTCACCGACAGGCTGGAGAGCACACCGTCGAACGACGTCGTGCGCGCGGTACCCCACTCGAACCGCACCCACGGGCTGGCCGGTTTCTTGCGGCCCAGACTGGCCGGGGTCGGCACGCACCCCTTCATCAGCTTCTCCACCGCCAGCTCGACGGAGTTGTCGTGGGTGGCGGTGGCATCGAGGAACACGTCGAGACTGAGCGTGCGCGGCCCGCTGCCGACGAACTCCGGCAACGCCGACTGCCCCGCCATCCGGGACGGGGTACGCCGCCACTCGGTGGTCTTGCGCAGCTCCAGGGTGGCCGGGTTGAACTGAAGGTCGAGCTGCGCGATCGTCCCGCCGGGCTTGGCACCGACGGAGGTGGGCGGCTCCTTCAGGGTCAGCTGGGCCCTGGCCCGGCTCGACGGGACCGCTGTGGACATGCCGGGACCTCCTTTCCAGGACCGGGCTGACAGGACTGACAGGGCTGACAGGGGGCGGGGCGGGTGGTGGCTGGTGGTCGGCCGGGCGGCTCAGGAGGGGCGCAGGCCCTGGTGCGCGATCTCCAGCGTCTCCCGCGCCGCCTGGGAGTCGGCCGGGTCGAAAGACGGGCCCTGCCAGCGCACCGGAACGATCCCGAACACCTGCCAGCTGATGATCGGCGTCAGATCCGGTTGCAGCGCCACGATCTCGCCGTCCTTAGGCTCCACCCGCTTCAGCGTCTCGTCCAGCCAGCGGGCGATCTTCGCCGTGTCGGCGGTGACCGGCCGGGTGAGCGTGATGTTCGACCAGCTCACCCGACCGGGCAACTGCCAGGTGAAGCCGTTGTTCCCGCCCTCGGCGTAACTCTCCATCTCGACCTCGGCACCCATGCCGGAACAGGTGTGGAAGGGGCCCAGGTCCTGGCCGCCGATGACGAGCCGGAAGAACACACTCGTCGCGAAGATGCTGTCGGTCATGCGTGCGTCACTCGCCCCGTCCGTCGTCCGTCGTCCGTGGTGCGTGGGTCATGTGCGGGTCGTGCGTTAGTCAGCCCTGGGTGCGGTCGGGGTACGTGGGCCAGCCCCGGGTACGGCGGGCGTGTGTGAGTCAGCCCCCGGTGCGGCGGGCATGCAGGGGTCAGCCCCGGGTACGGCGCGCATACAGGGACCAGCCCCGGGTGCGGCGCGCATGCGAGCGGGGGTGCTCCCAGCGGGCGTACTCCCGGTGGCGGGTGGGCCGTCCTTCGTCCGTCGGTCATGGCGAGTCCTCAGCGGCGTCCGTCGTAGGGGCGGCCGGTCCGTTCCCGGCCGCGGCGCAACTCGGCGCGCAGCAGCCGCGACACGGGGTCCAGCAGACGACGCGCCAGGTCGTCGAGGTCCTGACCGGCGTCGTCCTGGGGGGTCCCGGTGCGCCTAGAGGCCACGGTGGTGTGGGAAGCGGAGGACTCCGAGGCTGATCGCGGACGGCCGCGCGGCGGTACAGGCTCGGCGGGTTCCTGCTTGAGCGGCGTCTCCTTGACCTGGGCGCCCTTGAAAAGGTCCACGCCCGCGAAGACCCCGGCGTCCCGCTGCACAGCGGTGTCCCGGCCCCCCGGCCCGGCACCCGTCGCGACCGTCCGTGGCCTGACCAGGGGAACGGCCCCCGCGTGTACGGCCGTTCCCGCCCGGCTCTCCGTGCCAGTCGGCATCGGCGGGTGGTCCGCGAGCGGCGGCGCCTGCGGGGCGGTCACCGGCAGGGGCCGCGACGGGACGGCCGTGACCGGGCCGCCGGTCACCGGGCGGGGCGGCGCGGGCCGCACGACCGGGACACGCTGAACCGGCTTCGCGGAAGGGGGCATTGGTCCGGTGGCGCTCGTCTCGCGCGGCCCGTTGTACGCGGTGGCGGCACGCTGGAGCGGAGGTGCGGAGAGGGCCGAGCGCGCGGACGGAGTGGACGCCTGGTGTGCGAGGGGCGCCGCCGCACTCGGCGCGGTGCGCGGGGTGGAGACGGGAGCCGTGGGGGCCAGGGTGGCGGGGGCCGGGGCCGTGAGGGCAGGGGTGGCGGGGACCGGGGCCGTGCGGGCCGGGGCGGTTGACAGTGCGCCGGGCCAGCGGGCCGCGACCACAGGGCGGGCAGCGGGGCGGGGCACGGCGGCCGGTGCCGTGCCGTCCGGGCTCCGGGTGCTCAGAGCGAGCGGACGGGCGGCCAACAGCGCGAGAGTGGCGGAGGACGCGGGCGAGCCCGTCGCGGTGCGAGGGTGCGGGCTCATCGCGGTGGAGGCGGCCGGGGTGGCCGCCGGGTACACCGACCTGGCCACGACGAGCGGGACCGGCGCGGACGGACCTCCGGGCGACGGCCGCACGGAATCCGAGGCATCCGTCCGGAAACCGCCGGGCCGGGTTCCATCCGTCCCGGAACCGCCGGACTGGGAACCGTCGGACCGGGCGCCGTCCGACCGGGTTCCGCCTGTCCGGGCGCCGCTGTGGGTCGGTGTGGTTGGGCCCGGCTCGTGGTCGTTCGGCCCGGCAGGCGTCGGGCCCGCGTGGTCGGGGGCGGCGGCCGGGGCGGGCAGCACCAGCGGTGTGGCGACACCGTTCGCAGGGTCCGCGGAGACGGTGGGGGCGGGGGTGGCCCCGGTGGCGGGGGCGCGCTGGACGTCGGCCGTCCCCAGCAGCGGAGCGGTTCCCGGCGTGCGGAGCGCGGCCCCGCCGGGCGGGGCAGACGTGGTCGCGGGAGTCCGGTCCTGGCGGACGGGAGCGTGCGGGACGAGCGGTCCCGGCGCGGCACCGGAGGCCCGAGGCACGGCGGGGGCGGGCAGTTGGGCACTCGGCGGCAGCGCGGGCAGCGGGGCTCCCAGGCCACCACGCGCACGGGCGCCGGACGCCTGGGACCGGTGCGGGGGGCCCGGCTTGGCCGTAGGTGCCGTCGCCGCCGTCACGTCCGTACCGCTGTCGCCCGTCCCCGCGTCCTCGGCCCGCCGCTGAAGGACCGGCAGAGCCTGGGCGTGCGCGGTACCGGCACCGGGCACCGGGACTGCGGCGCCAACACCTGCGCGGTGGGCGGCAGTTCGGTGAGCGGGGAG
>NZ_FMCI01000248.1 GCF_900091845.1 Streptomyces sp. SolWspMP-5a-2 | reverse complement strand
TCACCGCCGCCCGCGCGCCGCCGGTCCCCGCCCGCCGCCGCTGTCCGCGCCCCCGCTCAACCGCCGCCCGGATCGCCGCCAACTCCCCTTCCAGTTCAGCGGGTTCGGGGAAGTTCTCGTCGCGCTCCAGAAGGACGCCCGGGGGTGACACCCGGGAGGCGAGGTCGGTGAGGACGGCCAGGACGGGGGCCGGGACGGGGTGGGCGTGGCTGTCGTGCCAGACCCCGTCGCGCTCGACGCCGCCCGCGACATGGACGTAGGCGATGGCCTCCAGCGGCAGTTCGCCGAGCGCCTCGGCCGGGTCCTCACCGCGGTTGACGTGGTTGGTGTGCAGGTTCGCCACGTCGATGAGGAGCCGCACCCCCGTCCGGTCGGCCAGGTCGTACAGGAACTGCCCCTCGGTCATCTCCTCGCCGGGCCAGGAGAGCAGCGCCGCGATGTTCTCGACGGCGAGCGGCACCGGGAGCGCGTCCTGGGCGATCCTGACGTTCTCGCACAGCACGTCGAGGGCGTCCCGGGTGCGCGGGACGGGCAGCAGGTGTCCCGCCTCCAGGAGCGGCGACGCGGTGAGCGGTCCGCCCGCCCTGACGAACGCGATGTGCTCGGTGACCAGCGGCGACCCCAGCGCCTCGGCCCGCTCGGCGAGCGCGGTCAGCCGGTGCGGGTCGGGCCGGTCGGCGCCGCCGAGCCCCAGCGAGACACCGTGCGGGACCACCGTCACCCCGCGCTCGCGCAGCCGCAGCAGCGACGGCGGCAGATGGCCGGGGCAGACGTTCTCTGCCACCGCCTCCACCCAGTCGATCCCCGGCATCCGCTCCACGGCGTCCGCGATCTCCGGCCGCCAGCCGATCCCCGCCCCCAGTGCCCGCATCGTCCCCACCTCGGCTTCCCCGTGCCGTCCTTTTCGTCAGTGACGGGGGTTATGGCCCCGGTGCCCCGGATCGAACCGCCCACGCGGCCCGTTCAGAGGAACATTTGAGGTTGGACGACGGTCCTCAGCGCAGCGCCGGGTGCTCCGCGACCACCGTGCAGCTCCCGGGGGCGATCTCGGTGAAGCCCGCGTCCTGGACCAACGGCAGCCCGCTGTCGATGAGTTCGGCCCAGCGGTCGGGGTCGGCGGTGCGGACGGCGAGCGGGTACCCGGCGTCCCGCCACTCCACCCGCTCCTCCTCCGACAGTTCCCACCAGGCGAGTTGGGCGCCGTGCCCCGCCTGGGCCATCGACTTGCCCGCCGACATGTCGAGTTCGGGGCTGAACCAGATCACCGGCAGCGAGGGGTCGGCCGGTGCGGGCGGCTCGGGGTCGTCCAGCTCGGTGCCGGAGACCTGGAGCTTGGCCAGGTCCTTGGGCCAGCCGTCCAGGGGCACCGGCGGGAACACCCGTACCTCCGCCGACTTCCCGGTCAGCGTGATGCCGGGCAGCGCCTCGGCCCGCCGCCACTCGGAGCCGCGGGCCCGCCGGACGACCTTGCGGATGCGGGCGTCCTGCCAGTCCCGCATCACCTCGGCCCACTCGCCGTCCCCCGTCGAGCGCGCGTCGCCGAGGATCGTCAGCACGGCCCGCGCGGCGGTCTCCAGCGCGTCGGTGCGCGCGGGCGGCGCGTCCCGTTCGATCCGCACGACGAGCGGCAGCACGAACTGCGGGGCCTCGTCGCGGGGGGTGCGGTCGGTCTGGAAGGGGCTGTCGCCTGGGGCGGCGGGATCAGTGCTCACATCGGACAACCTTAAGGGGCGGGCCGCCCGGGGCCCGCCCCTCAAGGGGACCGTCAGTGCCGGGCCGCGGCGGCACCGATCAGCTGGGACACCTTCACGAACCGGTAGCCCTTGGCGCGCAGCTCCGGCACGATCGCGCGCACCGCGCGCTCGGTGGCGGGCGCCGCGCTGCGGGTGCAGTGCATGACGACCACCGAGCCCGGCTTCACGCCCTCCATGACCTGCCGGGCGACCGCGTCGGAGTCGGTGGCGAAGGCGTCGCCGCTGACCACGTCCCACTGCACGGCGGTGACCCCGGTGGGGGCCAGCGTCTTCAGCACCTGACGGTCGTAGCAGCCGCCGGGGAAGCGGAAGTACGGCATCGGGTGCGCGATCCCGGCCTTGCGGAAGGCGGTGTACGCGCGCTCCACGTCGTTCTTCATCCCGTCGGCGGCGACCCTCGGCAGGCCGTAGCAGTCCCCGGTGAAGGCGTAGTGGCTGTAGGAGTGGTTGGCGATCTCGAAGTTCCGGTCGGCGCCGATCGAGCGGGCCTCGGCCGGGTACTCCTCGGCCCAGCGGCCGGTCATGAAGACGGTGGCCGGGACCTTGAGCGTGCGCAGGGTGGAGATCAGCTCCGGGTTGTCGAAGCGCTCGCCCGCCGCGGCCCGCGGCCCCTCGTCGGCCGTCATGTCGGCGTCGAAGGTGAGGGCGACGGTCTTGTCCCCGGTGCGGGGCCCGTTGGTGAAGACGGGGGTGAGGCCGCCCGCGCCGGGGGTCAGGGTCGGCGGACGGGAGGAGTCGGCGGGGGCCGAGGAGGCCGAGGAGGGGGCCGGGCGGGCGGCGGTGGGCGCGTCGGGGGCGCCGCAGGCGGTGAGCGCGGCGCCGAGTACACAGGCGGCGGCTACATGGCGTACTCGAATGATCACCGTACGAACATAAAGGTACGAATAGGCTTATTTTCGTACCGGCACGCGAGGCTCACCCACGCGAGACCGCCCCCCCCGAGTCCCGCCCTGGCGCCGCCATCCCGCCCCCCGGCGGTGCCGCTAGCTCTTCAGCAGCCGCTCCCGGGCCCGTGCCACGTCGAAGTCGCCCGGCGGGTACCGCGGGTCCAGCTCCTCCAGGGTCTCCAGGAGCAGCCGCGAGATCGCCCAGTTGCGGTACCACTTGCGGTCCGCCGGGATCACGTACCAGGGCGCGGGCCCGGTCGAGCAGCGGGCCAGGGCGATCTCGTACGCCTCCTGGTACGCGGGCCACAACGCGCGGTCGTCGATGTCGCCGGTGCTGAACTTCCAGTGCTTGTCCGGGTCGTCCAGGCGCTTGAGCAGCCGGTCGCGCTGCTCCTCGTGGGAGAGGTGCAGGAAGCACTTCACGAGGGTGACGCCGTCGTCCGCGAGTTCCCGTTCGAAGGCGTTGATCGCGCCGTAGCGCTCCTCGATCTCGGCCCGCGGCGCCAGCTCCCGCACCCGGGCGACCAGCACGTCCTCGTAGTGCGAGCGGTCGAAGATGCCCAGCTCGCCGGGGAGCGGGAGGTTCCGCCTGATCCGCCACAGGAACTCGTGGGCCCGTTCCTTCTTGGTGGGCGCCTTGAAGGCGTGGATGCGGCAGCCGGACGGGTTGAGCAGCCCGATGACGTGCTTGACCGTGCCGCCCTTGCCGCTGGTGTCCATGCCCTGGAGCACCAGCAGCACCCGGCGCCTGTCGCCCGCCGTCGAGGCCGCCCACAGCCGCTCCTGGAGACCCGCCAGCCGCTCGCCGGTGCGGGCGGTCTCCGCCAGGCCCGCCGCCTTGTCCCCCTGCCCGCCCGGGGTCGCCCGCGCGTCGTGGCCGCCCAGGTCGGTCCGCTCGCCGCCGGAGACCCGCAGCAGCGCGCGCAGATCCAGATCCGCCCCGCCGTCCCGGCCGTCCCCGTGCCCGCTGCCCTTCCCGTGCTTGTCGTGCTTGTCGTGTTTCCCGTGTTTCCCGTGCTTGTCGTGCTTGCCCACGCGGCACCCCTTCCGTCCTCACCCGATCCTGCGGCGGGGACGGCGGGGGCGCCAGGGGAGGGGCGACGCGTCAGCCGTGCCAGGGGCCCGTCACGGCGAAGGTGGTGCCGGGCGTGTAGCAGTTGACGTACATCGTGCGGCCGTCGGGCGCGAAGGTGACGCCCGCGAACTCGCCCCACGCCGGGGCGCCGGGCGTGCCGATGTCCTGCCGCCCGCGGGCCAGCGGATAGACCTCACCGCCCCGGGTGACACCGAAGACGTGCTGCGCCCCGTCGCCGTCCTCGCAGACCATCAGGCCGCCGCCGGGCGCCAGGCAGATGTTGTCGGGGGACTCGCCGGGGAGCCGGACATCGGTGTCCGGGCCGAAGACGACCATCAGGGTGAGCCGCCGCCGGGCGGGCTCGTAGCGCCAGATCTGGCCGAAGTGGTCGGCCGCCGAGCCGTCCGCCCCGCGGGCGAACGACGACACGAACCAGACGCTGTCGCCGCCGCCCCAGTAGCAGCCCTCCAGCTTCTGCGCGTGGGTGATGCCGCGCGGCCCGAAGTCCTGGAGGCGGATCGGCGTCCCGGCGGCCAGCGGGTCGGGGACGTCGACCCATTCGACGCCGTCGAAGCGGGTGCCCACCTCCTGGACCGGGGAGAGGTCGGGCACCCCCGGCACCCGCATCGCCTGGAGCCTGCCGCCCGCGCGCAGCGACCCGACACCGCCCAGCGGCCGCTCGGGCAGGAACCGGTAGAAGAGGCCGAACGGATGCAGGAACGCGTCCTCGGTCTCGTAGACGACCCCGCGCACCGGGTCGATCGCGACCGCCTCGTGCTGGAAGCGGCCCATCGCGGTGAGCGGGACCGCGCCGGTGCGGTGCGGGTCCGCCGGGTCCACCTCGAAGACGAACCCGTGGTCCTCGGCGTACCCGGAGGTCCCGGCCAGGTCCTCGGTCTCCTCGCAGGTCAGCCAGGTGCGCCACGGCGTCGGACCGCCCGCGCAGTTGACGGCCGTCCCGGCGACGGCGACCCGCTCGGAGACCACCCGCTCCCCGTCCAGGGTCAGGACCGTGCAGCCGCCCTTGGCCCCCGGGTCGTAGGTGAGGCCGGGGACGGTCGGGACGGGGTGGGCGGCGGTGGGGCGGTTCTCGTGGTTGCGGACCAGGTGGACCAGGCCGCGGCGGCCCGGCAGCGCCGCCATGCCGTCGTGGTGGGAAGGGACCGGGCCCTCGCCGGAGCGCAGCGGGTCGCCCTCGCGGGACAGCACCCGGTAGCGGAACCCGCGGGGCAGGTCGAGCAGGCCCCCGGGGTCGGGGACGAGCGGTCCGTAGCCGGTGCGCCCCAGGTCACGGGCGGCGGCGGGACCGGCGAACAGTTCGGACAGGGCCCCGGAGAAGGCGATGCCCGCTCCGAGCGCACCGGAGCGGGCGAGGATCTGACGTCGGGTCGCGGACATGGGTGAGCGGCCTTCCTGCTGGCGGACAGGAACTGTGACCCGGCTGTGTCTACCATTCGGCGCCGCTCACGGGAACGACGCCCGCGCCCCGTGTCACCGCTCGACCGGGTGCTCCGCCTGACGGTCCCGCTGCTGTCCGTCGAGCGCGCCGTCCAGTGCGCCGCCGTCTCTGACCTGCATGTTCTCGGTGATCTGCGGCTGCTCGCGCGGTGCCTGCGACGGAGCCCGCCGTTCCTGTCCCTGTTGCTGGTCCCGGCTCTGGTCCTGCTCGGGCCGCCGGGGCATCTCGTGCTCGTGGGCCCGCTCCAGGAAGCGGAGCAGCTCCACCGGGAAGGGCAGCACGAGCGTCGAGTTCTTCTCCGCGGCGACGGCGGTGATGGTCTGCAGCAGACGGAGCTGGAGCGCCGACGGCGTCGCCTCCATCTGCTGGGCCGCCTCGGCGAGCTTCTTGGACGCCTGCAGCTCGGCGTCGGCGTTGATGATCCGGGCCCGCCGCTCACGGTCGGCCTCGGCCTGCCGCGCCATGGAGCGCTTCATCGTGTCGGGCAGCGAGACGTCCTTGATCTCGACCCGGTCGATCTGCACGCCCCACCCGATGGCCGGGCTGTCGATCATCAATTCGAGCCCCTGGTTGAGCTTCTCGCGGCTGGAGAGCAGATCGTCGAGATCGCTCTTGCCGATGATGGAGCGCAGGGACGTCTGGGCCATCTGGGAGACCGCGAACCGGTAGTCCTCGACCCTGACCAGGGCCTCCGTCGGCTCGACCACCCGGAAGTACACGACCGCGTCCACCCGGACCGTGACGTTGTCCCGGGTGATGCCCTCCTGGGCCGGCACCGGCATCGTCACGACCTGCATGTTCACCTTGTACAGCCGGTCCACGAACGGGACCACCATGGTGAACCCCGGGGGACGCGCGCCGCCCACGATCCGTCCGAGCCGGAAGACCACTCCGCGCTCGTACTGCTTGACCACGCGGGCCGCCGCCGAGGCGTACACGGCCCCCGCGGCTGCCAGGGCGCCGATCGCCGTCACCAGTTCAGCGAGCATGACGACCTCCTCAGGACGAGAGGCCAGAAGTGTCTGCCCTTGCCACGATATGCCCGGCGGCCGGTCCGGGGCCACGATCGGACCGGACCGGCCGCCTGGCGTCCTCACGGACGCGGACGGAGCCGTCTCACACCGGGGTCAGACGGCGCTCACCCGGGCCGGTTCGGCCGTCATCCGCACCGGTTCGGTGCCCACCGCGCTGTGCCGCTCGGCCCAGTTCTCCAGGGCCGTCCGGCAGGCGTGGTCCAGATGGTGCAGCCCGGAGAGGTCCAGCTCGACCGGGCGGTCCTGGGGCAGCGCCTCCAGGCTGTCGAGGATCTTCGGCAGCCGCAGGAAGGTCGCGTTGCCCGACAGGTACGCCTGCACGGGGCCCGCGCCCTTGTCGATGACGTCGAGCCGGATGTGCGACGCCTCCCAGGCGGTCTTGGCGACGGCGAGGGCCAGTCCGATGAGCACGCCCTCGAACATGCTGACCGCGACGATCGACACCGCCGTGGCGACCAGGATCAGCGCCTCGCCGCGGTGCTCGCGCCAGAGCGAGACGATCTGCCGCACCGGGACGAGCTTGGCGCCGGAGTAGACGAGGATGCCCGCGAGCGCGGGGATCGGTATGAGGGCGAGGGCGCCCGGCAGCAGCGCCGCGAACAGCAGCAGCCACACGCCGTGCATCACCCGGGACGCCTTGGTGCGGGCGCCCGCCTGCACGTTCGCCGCGCTGCGCACGATGACCGCGGTCATCGGCAGCGCGCCGAGCAGACCGCAGAGCGCGTTGCCCGCGCCCTGGGCGACGAGTTCCTTGTCGTAGGCGGTGCGCGGGCCGTCGTGCATCCGGTCCACGGCGGCCGCGCTGAACAGCGACTCGGCGGACGCGATCAGGGTGAACGCGACGACGGTGCCGAGCAGTCCGAGGCCGAGGAGGTCGCCGAAGGCGCTGAGCGGGGGCGGCTGGACGGAGTCGAGCAGCCCCTTCACCTCGACGGTGGCCACGGGCAGGGAGAGGACCAGCGCGGCGAGGGTGGCGAGGCCGACGGCGGCCAGCGGCCCCGGGACCGTGCGCACCCGGGCGGGCATCCGCTTCCAGAGCACCAGGACGGCGATGGTGGCGGCGCCGAGGCCGAGCGAGGCCAGGGCCCGGGTGCTGCCGAGCGACCCGGCGAGCGCGCCGGGCAGTCCGATCAGCTTGGCGACCCCGGAGGCCGGGGCCTCGGCGTCGGCCATCGCGTACAGCTGACCGGCGATCAGCACCAGGCCGATGCCGGCCAGCATGCCCTCGACCACCGAGACCGAGATGGCCCGGAAGTAGCGGCCCAGCCGCAGGGTGCCCATCAGGATCTGCAGGGCGCCGGTGGCGAGGACGATCACACCGAGGGCGGGGAGGCCGAACTCCCGTACGGCCTCGAAGACCAGCACCGTCAGACCGGCGGCGGGTCCGGAGACCTGGAGGCTGCTGCCCCGCATCAGGCCGGTGACGATGCCGCCCACGATGCCGGTGACCAGGCCCAGTTCGGCCGGGACGCCGGAGGCGACGGCCACGCCCACGCAGAGCGGGAGCGCGACCAGGAAGACGACGAGGGAGGCGGCGAAGTCCTGCCGCAGGTGGGGGAACCTCGATATGAGGGAGGTGGGGGGTGTGGGGGAGGTCTTGGTCATCGGGTCGCTCACAGGGCCGTGAAAGCGTCGGAGTGGGGGTCGTGCGCCAGGACGGCGCCGGTGTGGACCTCGTAGTACCAGGCGTGCAGGGCGACCTGACGCGCCTTCACCTTGGCGTCGATGTACGGGTACGAGCGCAGCCGCAGCACCTGGGTGAGGACGTGTCCCTGGACGCCCTCGCTGCACGAGGGGTCCTCGGGCGCGCCGGACGGACGCGGGGTCGCGCTGGCGAGCCAGTCCCGCACCGCGGGCACGGCGGTGAGGTCCTCGTCGCGCACCAGCGCGCCGACGGCACCGCAGTGCGAGTGCCCGCAGACGACGATGTCGCTGACGCCCAGCACCTCCACGGCGTACTCGATGGTGGCGGCCTCGCTGGTGGGGTGCTCGGAGGCGTACGGGGGGACGATGTTGCCCGCGGTGCGCAGCTCGAAGAGCTGGCCGGGACGGGCGCCGGTGATCAGGGCCGGGACGACCCTGGAGTCGGAGCAGGTGATGAACAGGACCTGCGGAGACTGGCCTTCGGCCAGCTTGGCGAACTCCTCAGGGCGCTGTCCGAACGTACGGGCGTTGTCGATGAGGGGCTGCATGATGGTGATCCTCCTGGCGCGCGGCAGAGGCGCGTCGGACGTGCAGGACAGGTGTGGGGGAACCGCTGAGCCGCTGTGTCAGCAGCGGAAGACCTGAAGTGCCGCCGGAGTGTGCGCCGTCGCGGGTCTCGACGGGCGCGGGGGCCGCGGCGCGGCCGGTGGGTGATCGGCCGCCGGGTCCCGGTTCAGCAGAGGTCGTTCCGGGCCTTCCGGCGCGACGTCGACCGCGCGGTTGCGGTCGCGGTTGCGCAGGGGGCCCGTCGGGTCCCCGGAGTGGTCGCAGTGACGGTGTGTCGCCGACTCGTCGCGCAGTGAGGCGACGGAGGGTTTGATTCCGGGCGCAGCTTTGGCCTCGATTTGACGGACCGTATGCGCGGTTGCGAAGGACGGGGCGGTGGTGAAGAAGGGGAGGGAGAGCAGGACGGCGACAGCGACCGCGATCACGGTCCGAACCCCTGTACCTCGCAGCATGCGCCCCCCTCCCACTGATTCACAGCTCTACCGCAGACCAACACTTGGTCAATGGTTGGTCAAATGACAAGGTAGCGCTGCAAAGTTGTTTGCAGGGTTAACTTAGCGTTTCGAGCTGAAGAGAGCCTGAAATGTGAGGGTCGCTTGGCGTGAACTAGTCGCCCGCGGCGGCGCCGACCAGCTTCTTCCCGTCCCGGGCCAGCGCGGTCAGCCGCGAGATCGCCCGGAAGTACTTCTTGCGGTAGCCGCCGTTCAGCATCTCCTCGCTGAACAGCTGGTCGAAGGGCGAACCCGAGGCGACGACGGGCACCTCGCGGTCGTAGAGCCGGTCCGCGAGGACCACCAGCCGCAGCGCCGTCGACTGGTCGGGCACCGCCCGCACCCTGGTGAGGCAGACCGCCCCGATCCCCTCGGTCAGCGCGCCGTAGCGGGAGGGGTGGACCTTGGCGAGGTGGTCCAGGAGCTGCGGGAAGGCGTCGAGCGACGCGTCCGCGGTGGCGGACGCGGTCCGCGTGACCTGCTCGTCCGTGAACGGCCGCGGCGCCTCGGGCAGTCCGCGGTGGCGGTAGTCCTCGCCGTCGATGCGCAGCGCGCGGAAACGGGCGGACAGGCCCTGTATCTCGCGCAGGAAGTCGGCGGAGGCGAACCGGCCCTCGCCCAGCTTCCCGGGCAGCGTGTTGGAGGTGGCGGCGAGCGCCACGCCCTCGTCCACCAGCCTGCCCAGCAGCGAGGAGACCAGGACCGTGTCGCCCGGGTCGTCCAGCTCGAACTCGTCGATGCACAGCAGGCGGTGGCCGGAGAGGGTCCGCACGGTCTGCTGGAAGCCGAGGGCGCCGACCAGGTTGGTCAGCTCCACGAAGGTGCCGAACGCCTTGAGTGCGGGCTCGGCCGGGGTGGCGTGCCAGAGGGAGGCGAGCAGGTGGGTCTTGCCGACGCCGTAGCCGCCGTCGAGGTAGACGCCGCGCGGGCCCGCGGGCGACCGGTGCGCCTTCGGCCGGCCGAACCCGAGGAAGCCGCGCCGCGGGGCGCCGGCCGGGTGCGCTCCGCCCAGACCGGCCGCGAACTCCGCCAGGACGCGCACCGCCTCGGTCTGGCTCGGCTGACCGGGGTCCGGCACGTAGGTGTCGAAGCGGACCGAGTCGAAGCGCGGCGGCGGCACCATCTCGGCGACCAGCCGGTCCGCGGGCACCCGCGGTTCACGGGCGCACAGCGACTGCGGGGCCCGGTCGGTCGCGGGGCTGAGTCCAGGGGCGGCGGAGGAGGACGACACGGTTCACCATGCTAAGCCCGTCCGCGGGGGCGGGCGTCCCGCGGGGCCCGGCATCGCCGCAGGTGGGCGGGGCGGGGCGGTCCGGTCCTCCGGTGAAAGGGCCGGTGGCGTGCCAGACTGCACGTCATGCGACGCCTCGTACCTGTGACCGACGAGACAGTGGTGGACGCCCGCGGGGAGCCGACCGGGGGCGCCGCCGGGTGGGGGCCGGACGAACTGGCCGCCGCCTACGCCTATCCGGACTCCGTCACCGGCGCGCGTCCGGCGCCGTGGCTGCGCGCCAACATGGTGTCGAGCGTCGACGGCGCCGCCCAGCACGACGGTCGCTCCGAGGCCCTCTCCTCCCCGGCCGACCTGCGGGTCTTCGGGGTGCTCAGGGCGCTGGCGGATGTGGTCGTGGTCGGTGCTGAAACGGTACGCCAGGAGGGGTACCGGCCCGCGCGCGTGCCGTCCGGCCACGAGACGGCGCGTCAGGCGGCCGGGCAGGGGCCCGCGGCGGCGATCGCGGTGGTCAGCGCAAGCCTCGACCTGGACCTCGCGCTCCCGCTCTTCGCCGCGCCGCTGGTGCCCACGCTCGTCCTGACCGGCGCCGCCGCGCCCGCCGACCGGGTCGCCGCCGCCGAGCGGGCCGGTGTCCGGGTCGTCGTCGCGGGGGACGGTACGGGCGTCGACCCGGCCCGCGCGGTGGCCGCGCTCGCCGCGCTCGGGCACACCCGGCTGCTCACCGAGGGCGGACCCCGGCTGCTGGGACAGATGGTCGCCGCCGACGTCCTCGACGAACTGTGCGTGACGCTGGCGCCGGTGCTCACCGCCGGGAGCGCGCGCCGGATCACCGGCGGCCCCGAGGTCGCCGACCCCCGGCGGTTCGCACTGGTGTCCTTGTTGGAGGAGGACGGGTTCCTGTTCGGCCGCTATCGGCGGTCCTGAAAATCGACCAGTGGTCCCGCGGGTCCCGAAATAGGCGGAATCAATCGTTCCGCTTAGCCTCGCGACGGCCCACCCATGGGCACACTGAATCTCGCAGTCCCCGTGAGATCACGGGGCAGGATGGTTTCTGCAGAAGGGGCGCCCGGTGTTCACGAGCGTATTGATGATCGAGAAGGCACTGACGGCCGCCGACGTGGAGTTCGTCACCACTTTGCACGGGGACGAGGACGTCCGGTTCCTCGTCCTGCTCCAGCCGCGCGGCGATCAGGCGGACCGCCTGCTGCGGGCGATCGACGACGTCGCCCTCGGCGAGCTGGACGAGGCCGCGCGCGAGGGTGAGACGCCCGAGGGCGCCGACGCCAAGGGGTTCGGCGAACGGGCTCTGGAGGTGTCGCTGCTCGCGCTGCGCGGCGCGGGCAGCGAGGCGGACGGGCGGCGGGTCGAGGACCACCCGCTGGACGCGCTGAAGTCGCTGGTCGAGGAGGTCGGGGCGGACGAGGTGATCGTCCTCACCGATCCGCACTACGTGGAGGAGTTCTTCCACCGCGACTGGGCGTCCCGGGCCCGCCACAAGGTGGGCGTACCGGTCCTGAAGCTGTTCTCGCACAGCGAGTAGACGGACGGACGGCCCGCCGGGGGCCTCGGGGGCGTTCTGCTGGGGTGAGGTCTCCCGGGGGTGCGTTCTGCTGGGGTGAGGTCTCCCGGGGTGGGGGGCGCCGCCGGGCGGGCGGGCGCGTGCCTGAGCCGGTGGCGGACGGGGGTGCGCGGCGGGCGGCGCCGTGGGACGGCGTCCGTCGTCGCCCCCCGCCCGCCCCCGGCGAGCCTGTTCAAGCGCGGCACTGCGCACCCCGGTCCTTGGGCGCACAACCAGACCTCGAAGCCGAAGAGCACCCGCCGGGCCGGGAGGCCGGTGTTCGAGGGGCCGGAAGCCCGGACGTCGCCCTAGACGTCAGCGTCTGTCGTATGCCCATCGGTCACTGCGGCGGCAATCAGTGCCACAAGGTTGTCGGACCAGCAATCGGACTCCTTCGTCGCTACCTCGACGCCGCACCCGCCGCAGACGAGGTTGGGCCCGTCTAGGCCGGCGAGCCCGCAGCAGCCACTGACACGCTGCGGGTCGGGGTGAAGCACCGTCCCAGGAACGTCGTCCGGGTGGAGGATCAGAAGGCTGCCGTCGAAATTGGTGTCGAAGATCCCCAGAGACATGCGCGGCGGAACGACCTCGTGGCCCGGCGGCCGCTCGGGACTCCTCACTGGTTCCCCCGACACCACCTCGCTCGTCACGGGCTGCTGACAGTTGGAACAGCGGAAGATGGTCATGCCGTCATTCTCTCGGGCTGCACGCGGCGCTCTGAGGCCAGGACTCTAAGGCAACCGCATGGGCCTGCTCAGGCCCCCGGGCCCGCCTCGCGGCTCGCCGCCGGGGACGACGGACGGCGGTCCTCGCCCGCCGCCTGCCCACCCACGGCGGGTGTGCCCTGGTCCCCGGCCCCCGGTCCCGGGCCCTCTGAACTCCGGCACCCGGCCCCCCGCCCCGCCCCCAAGAGCCGCCGAGCCCCCCGTTCTCAGGCGGGCGGCGTGGCGCGTTTCCTCCCGTGGGAGTCCCTGGGGCGGGGGTGGTGGTGCACCCCATAGGCTTGGACTGCTCATCCCCGTTCCGGAATCTTGGGAGACAACGCATGGCACCCGGCCTTCCCACCGCCATGGACCGACCGCACTTCATCGGCATCGGCGGCGCCGGGATGTCGGGCATCGCGAAGATCCTCGCGCAGCGCGGCGCCAAGGTGGCCGGCAGCGACGCGAAGGAGTCGGAGACCGCCGACGCGCTGCGCGCCCTGGGCGTCACCGTGCACATCGGGCACGCGGCCGGGCACCTCGCCGACGACGCGAGCTGTGTCGTCGTCTCCTCCGCGATCCGCGCCGACAACCCGGAGCTGGTCCGCGCCGCCGAGCTGGGCGTGCCGGTGGTGCACCGCTCCGACGCGCTCGCCGCGCTGATGGACGGCCTGCGGCCGCTCGCGGTGGCCGGTACCCACGGCAAGACCACCACGACGTCGATGCTGGCCGTCTCGCTCGGCGCGCTCGGCCTCGACCCGTCGTACGCCATCGGCGGCGACCTGGACGTGCCCGGCTCGAACGCGCTGCACGGCGACGGCGAGATCTTCGTCGCCGAGGCCGACGAGTCGGACCGCAGCTTCCACCGGTACGCCCCCGAGGTGGCGATCGTGCTGAACGTGGAGCTTGACCACCACGCCAACTACGCGTCGATGGACGAGATCTACGAGTCCTTCGAGACCTTCGCCGGGCGGATCGTGCCCGGCGGCACCCTGGTGATCTCCGCCGACCACGAGGGCGCGCGCGAGCTGACCCGGCGCCTCGCGGGCACCGTGCGGACGGTCACCTACGGCTCCGCCGAGGACGCCGACGTGCGGGTCCTCGACGTCGTCCCGCAGGGGCTCACCAGCCGGGTCACCGTGCTGCTCGACGGCGAGGAGCTGACCTTCGCGGTCTCCGTGCCGGGCCGCCACTACGCGCACAACGCGGTCGCCGCCCTCGCCGCCGGTGTCGCGCTGGGCGTCCCCGCCGCCGAGCTGGCCCCGGCGCTGGCCGCCTACACGGGCGTCAAGCGCCGCCTCCAGCTCAAGGGCGAGGCCGCCGGTGTCCAGGTGATCGACTCCTACGCCCACCACCCCACCGAGATGACCGCCGACCTGGAGGCGATGCGCGCCGCCGCGGGCGACGCCCGCATCCTCGTCGTCTTCCAGCCGCACCTGTTCTCCCGCACCCAGGAGCTGGGCAAGGAGATGGGCCAGGCGCTCGCCCTCGCGGATTCCTCCGTCGTCCTGGACATCTACCCGGCCCGCGAGGACCCGATCCCCGGGGTCACCAGCGAGCTGATCGTCGAGGCGGCCCGTGCCGCGGGCGCCGCGGTGACCGCCGTGCACGACGCGGCCGAGGTGCCCGGGGCGGTCGCGGGAATGGCGGGGGCCGGTGATCTCGTTCTCACCATGGGCGCGGGAGACGTCACGGACCTCGGCCCGCGCATCCTGGAACGACTCTCCAAGTAAGGGGCTGAGCTGTCATGGCGTACGACGTCGAGAAGCCGGAGGAGCAGTGGCGGGCGGAGCTGACCCCGGCCGAGTACGCGGTGCTGCGCGAGTCCGCGACCGAGCCCGCCTTCACCGGTCAGTACACGGCCACCAAGACCGAGGGCGTGTACGCGTGCCGGGCCTGCGGCGCCGACCTGTTCACCTCCACCACGAAGTTCGAGTCGCACTGCGGCTGGCCGTCGTTCTACGACCCGAAGAACACCGACGCGGTGGAGCTGATCCAGGACCGCTCGCACGGGATGGTGCGCACCGAGGTGCGCTGCGCCCGCTGCGGCTCGCACCTCGGGCACGTGTTCGAGGGTGAGGGGTACGCGACCCCGACCGACCAGCGGTACTGCATCAACAGCGTCTCGCTGCGGCTCACGCCCGACGAGAGCTGACCGTGCGCGCCGCCCCGGCGCTCACAGCACCTTCCGCTGCACCAGCGTCGACAGGGCCAGCGCCCCCGGCAGCAGCGGCAGCCACACCGTGAGGACGCGGTAGCCGATGACCGCCGTCGCGGCCACGTCGAGCGGGGCGCCCATCGCGGCCAGCGCGAAGACGGTGGCCGCGTCGATGGGACCGATCCCGCCCGGCGCGGGCACCGCCCCCACGGCGGTGCTCGCGGCGAGGAAGGCGAACGCCACCTGCGCCCAAGACAGGGTCAGTCCGAGCGCCGCGCCGACCGAGAAGATCACGCTGGCCTGGAGCAGCGGCGCGGCGGCGGCCCCGCCCCAGAGCGCCACGATCCGCGACGGCATGGTGTGCAGCACCCGTACGTCGGTGAGGGCGCTGCGCACCGCGTCGAGCAGCGGGCGCCGCAGCGGGCGGACGGCGGTGACGAGCACCGCGGCGACCGTGACCGCGCCCGCCACACCGCCCGCCGCCAGGGCCAGCGTCCGCCCGTCGGGCGCCAGCGTGCCCACCCGCAGCAGATCGGGCGAGGTCAGCAGGAACAGCAGCAGCACCAGCGTCTTGGCGATCGGCCGCACCAGGGAGTACAGGGCGAGCGACGCGGTGGCGCGGGCCAGCGGGATGCCCCGGCCCAGCAGGAAGCGCAGGGTGACGGCGTGCGCGCCCAGGCTCGCGGGCAGGACGTGGTTGGCGGCGCCCGCGGCGAACTGCGAGGCGATCAGCAGCCCGGTCGGCAGCCGCTCGGGCAGCGCGCCCTGGCGGACGCACGACGAGGAGAGCCAGCCCAGGCAGGTGAAGAAGAACGCGGCCAGCAGCCACCAGGGGTCGGCGGAGCCCAGCCGCACGCAGCCGTCGTAGACGGTCCGCCAGTCGAACGCCACCCACACCGCGATCAGCAGCACCGGCAGCAGCACCAGCAGCCTGCGCAGCAGGCGGGCGGTGGCGGTGGGGGCCGGGCCGGGCACGGAGCCCGGCGGTCTCAGGAAGCGGTAGGGCAGCGCGGGCAGGGCGACGGCGCCGGCGGCCGGATCAGGCGCAGGGGGCGCCGCGGGGGCGGTGGCGGACCCGGTGGGGCGGGGGCCCGGGGTCTCGTCGAGCGGGAGCGGGGTCACGGCGCACGTCGTCCTTCCACGTCACGCGCGGGCCGCCGGACAGCGGCACGGGCGGGCGGACACGGGGCGAGGCAGGACAGGGGGACGGCGGAACCGTCCCCGTTCGGTGTGACACCGCGATGTCCGCGAGCCGAAGCCGCGTGGACCGTCACACGTCGTTCTGAGTCGTTCCCCTCTGTTGTTTCCCGCGTCACTCCTCCTGTCATGCCTCCGGTGGTACGCGAGTGGGACGGGCGGGGTTCAGACCGGGGGCGGCGCCGGGGCCGGGAATCCGTGCGGAGGCGGCGCCGCGCGCGGTCCGGGAGCGGCGGCCGGGGTGTCCTCGCGGGCGGGGGAGCGCCGTCAACGCGTGGGCCGTACGGGTGACGCGCGACCGTGGGTGCCGACGGTCCGACCGGCCCGTTTCCGGTGCCCGGATCAGGACTCCCGGCGGGGACCGGCGCTTTTCGCGGCGTCCGGGCCGCGCAGGGGCAGCGTCACCGTGAACGTCGTCGCGCCGGGGCCGCCGCTCAGGCCGAGCGTGCCGCCGTGCGCCCCGATCAGCGCGCTCGCCACCGAGAGCCCGAGGCCGCTGCCGCCCCGGTCGCGGCTGCGCGCCTTGTCGACCCGGTAGAAGCGGTCGAAGACCCGTTCCCGGTCGGCCGCCGGGATGCCGGGGCCCGCGTCGGTGACCCGGACCAGCGCGCTCTCCCGCGACGCCGTCACCGTCACCTCGACCGCGGTCCCCGGCGGGGTGTGCACGGCCGCGTTGGTGAGCAGGTTGTCCAGGACCTGACGTATCCGGTGCGGATCGAGGCGCAGCGGCAGGCGCGGCGGTCCCGTGGTCACCGTCAGCGGATGCCCGGGGCGGCTCGCCCGGAACGCGTCCGCCGCCTCCTCCACCAGCGCCACCAGATCCGTCTCCACCGGTCGCAGCGGTGTCTCCACCTCCGCCGCGTCCAGCCGGGCGAGCAGCAGCAGATCGTCCAGCAGGACGCCCATCCTGGCCGCCTCGTGGCGCAGCCGCGCCAGGTGCTTGTCCCGCTCCTGCGGCGCGTTCGCGGCGGCGTACTGGAACAGGTCCGCGTAGCCGCGCACCGACATCAGCGGGGTGCGCAACTCGTGCGAGGCGTCCGCGACGAAGCGCCGCAGCCGCTGCTCGGCCCGCGCCCGGACGGCCAGCGACGCGTCGATGTGCTCCAGCATCGTGTTGAACGCGGTCCGCAGCTCGTCGACCTCCTGCCCGCCGTCGCGGCCGTCGGCGCGCAGCGGCAGCCGTGCCGCCGACTCCGTCAGATCGTGCGAGCTGATCCCGTGCGCGGTGTGCGCCATGTCGCTCAGCGGCTTCAGCCCCCGCCGCAGCATCCGGCGCCCGAACACCACCAGCGCCAGCAGCGCGAGGCCGAACGCGACGAGCTGCACGGTGATCAGCTGCCGCATCGTCGCGTCGATGTCCGCCATCGGCGCCCCGCTGACCAGCACCACCCCCCGCTCCACCTCGCAGGCCCGCAGCCGGTACTCGCCCTCGCCGGCGAGGTTCCTGGTGCGCAGCACCTCGGTGCCCGCCGTCAGCTGGGCCCGCGCCACCGCCGTCAGGTCGCCGAGGTCGGCCGGGAGGTCGGAGTCCTCCTCGGGCCTGCGCAGCACCGGGGCGCCGTCCCGCACGTCGTACACCGCGTAGTACCAGCGGTAGTACTTCTTGCCCTGGAGGGTGCCGTGCTCGGCGATGCTCTTGGACTGCGCGACCTGCGCGAGACCGAGCTGGTCGTCGAGCTGGTGGGAGAGGTAGGTGCGCATATAGGCGGTGAGGGCGGTGCCGACCACGCCGAACACCAGCAGCGCCAGCGCGCCGAGCCCCAGCGCGAGCCGGGTGCCCAGCCGCAGCCGCCGGTAGCGCGCCCCGGGCCCGGCCGCCGTCCCCCTGGTCACTCCGGCACCCGGCGCACCACATAGCCGAAGCCGCGCACCGTGTGGATCAGCGGCTCGCCCGTGTCGTCGAGCTTGCGCCGCAGCCTGCTGACGACCAGCTCCACCACGTTCGAGCGCCCGCCGAAGCCGTACTCCCACACATGGTCGAGGATCTGCGCCTTGGTCAGCACCGTCGGCGACTTGCGCATCAGGTACCGCAGCACCTCGTACTCGGTCGGCGTCAGGGTCAGGGCCCGCTCGCCGCGCCGCACCTCCCGCGTGTCCTCGTCCATCGTCAGGTCCGCCACCCGCAGCACCGACCGCTGGAACCCGGGCCCGGCGCTGCGCCGCAGCACCGTCCGCAGCCGGGCCATCAGCTCCTCCACCGCGAACGGCTTGACCAGGTAGTCGTCGCCGCCCCTGGTGAGCCCGGCGACCCGGTCGGCCACCGCGTCCCGCGCGGTCAGGAACACCACGGGCACCATCGCCCCGGAGCGCCGCAGCCGGTCGAGGACGGCGAAACCGTCCAGGTCGGGCAGCATCAGGTCGAGCACCACGATGTCCGGCCCGAACTCGGCGGCCCGCCGCAGCGCCTCCTCGCCGGAGTTGGCGGTGACCGCGTCCCAGCCCTCGTAGCGGGCGACCGTCGCGACGAGGTCGGCGATCGGCGGGTCGTCGTCCACGACCAGAAGGCGTACTTTCTCCACCCGCTCATCTTGCGTCACCGGGCGGGCGGCGCCAGAGGCGGTGGCCCACAGCGGCCGGATCGATAAGTGTTTGAAAGTCGCCCGACAGCAGAACGACAGCTCCGGCCGGGGAAGCTCGACACCCAGGACCCGATCGAGGAGCTGCCGTCCGTGACGACCGTCCAATCGCCCCCCGCGCCCCCCACGGCGATACGCCCCAGGGCGGTGGCCCGCACGGGGCTGTACGCCGTGCTCGCCGCGAACGCGGCCGTGGTGACCTACTTCTTCACCCAGGCGGGCTTCGCCTCCAACGCGCTCATCGTGCTCGGCCGCCTGGCCGGGCTCTACGGCGCCCTCCTCATGGCCTTCCAGCTCCTGCTGGTGGCCCGCCTGCCCTGGCTCGACCGCCGGATCGGCATGGACCGGCTCACCTCCTGGCACCGCTGGACCGGCTTCGGCCTCCTGTGGACGCTCCTCGCGCACGCCGTCCTCATCACCTTCGGATACGCCCAGTCCTCCTCGCTCGGCCCGATCGACCAGGTCGTCGACCTCGCCGAGACCACCGAGGGCGTGCTGCGCGCCGTCGTCGCGTTCGGCGTGATCCTCGTGGTCGGCGCGGTCTCCGGCCGCTGGGCCCGCCGCCGCCTCGCCTACGAGACCTGGCACTTCGTCCACCTGTACACCTACGTCGCCGTGGTCCTCGCCTTCACCCACCAGGTCGCCGTCGGGACGACGTTCACCGCGTCGTCCGCCGCCACCGCCTACTGGTACGGGGTCTGGGGCGTCGCCCTCGGCTCGGTGCTGGCGGGCCGCCTGGTGCTCCCGGTGTGGCGCAACCTCCGCCACCGGCTGCGGGTCTCCGCCGTCGTCGCCGAGTCCGACGACGTCGTCTCCCTCTACATCACCGGCCGCGACCTGGACCGGCTGCCCGCCCGCGCCGGACAGTTCTTCCTCTGGCGGTTCCTGACCGCCGACCGCTGGTGGCAGGCCAACCCGTTCTCGCTCTCCGCCGCGCCCGACGGCGAGCGGCTGCGGCTGACCGTCAAGCGGGCCGGGGCCGGGTCGGCCGCGCTGCGCCACGTCAAGGTCGGCACCCGGGTCTTCGCCGAGGGCCCCTACGGCGCGTTCACCGCGCTGCACCGCACCCGGCCCGAGTCGGTGCTGATCGCCGGAGGCGTCGGTGTCACCCCCATCCGGGCCCTCCTGGAGGAGCTGTCGGGGCACGCCGTGGTCATCTACCGGGTCGCCGCCGACCGCGACGCCGTCCTCTACGGCGAGCTGCGGGAACTGGCCGCCGCCAAGGGCGCCGAACTGCACCTGGTGACCGGCCCGGTCGCCCCCGACCTGCTGGCACCGCGCGAACTGGCCCGGATGGTCCCGGACATCGCCGACCGCGACGTGTTCCTGTGCGGGCCGCCGCCGATGATGGCGTCGGTCCTGCGCAACCTGCGCGACCTGGGCGTGCCCAAGGCCCAGCTCCACTTCGAACGCTTCAGCCTGGCGGGATGAGAGAGACGACGTGAAACGAGCCCTGCCTGTCCTGGTCCTGTCGGTCGCCGGGCTGATCCCGGTCTGGCGCTACGCGCCGTCGACCGCGACGACGGCGTCCCCGGCCCCCGCGGCCACCCCCGCCGCCTCCGACCCCTCGGCCTCCGCGTCCTCGGGGGCGGCGTCCGGCGCCGCCGCCGTCGTCAGGGGGACGACGGTCGACACCGAGAAGGGTCCCGTCCAGGTCGAGGTGACCTTCGACGGCGACACCATCACCGCCGTGCGGATGCTCCAGCAGCCCCAGCACCCGCAGACGGCGGCGGCCGTCCCGCAACTCGTCGAGGAGACCCTCGCGGCGCAGAGCGCGGACATCGACACCGTCTCCGGCGCGACCGTCACCAGCGACGGCTACCGGGAGTCCCTCCAGGCCGCCCTCGACGCGCGGGGCGCCTGACGTGCGGCGCGTCGAACACGTCATGGGGTTCCCGGTCTCGCTGCGGGTCGACGACCCCGGTGTCCCGGAGTCGGCCGCGGACGCCGTCTTCGCCTGGCTGCGGGACGCCGACGCGCGGTTCAGCCCGTTCCGGCCCGACAGCGAGGTCTCCCGGTACGGCCGGGGCGAACTCGCCCGCCGGGAGCTGAGCGCCGACCTCACCGAGGTGCTCGGCCTCTGCGCGCACTACCGCACCGCCACCGGCGGCGCCTTCGACGTCCGGCCGCCCGGCCGTCCCTTCGACCCGTGCGCGGTCGTCAAGGGCTGGTCCGTGCAGCGGGCGGCGGCGTTGCTGACGGCGGCCGGGGCCCGCCGGTTCTGCCTCAACGCCGGAGGCGACGTGATCACCTCCAGCGGCCCCTGGCGGGTCGGGGTCCGCCATCCCGAGCTGGCCGACCGGCTCTGCACGGTCCTGGAGCTGACCGACGGCGCGGTCGCCACCTCCGCCCGCTACGAGCGCGGCGATCACATCGTCGACGGCCGCACCGGGCTCCCGGCGACCGGACTGCTCAGCGTGACCGTCGTCGCCCCCACCCTGACGGTCGCGGACGCGGTCGCCACGGCGGCGTTCGCCCTGGGCGCCGAGGGCGTCGGCTGGGCGGCGGGCCAGGACGGCTGCGAGGTCTTCGCCGTCGACGCCGAGCGCCGGGTGCTGCGCACGCCCGGGTTCCCGGCGGTGGCGGGGGAGAGGGCCGCCGCCGCGTGACGGCACGCCGCGGGGCGGGCCACCGGCGGGGGAGTGCCGGTGGCCCGCCCGGTCCGGCGGGAGGACGCGGGTCAGCCGACGTCGGAGGCGTCCAGACGGTACAGACCGTCGGCGGACGCGACCGCCGTGCCGTGCTCCGTCACCCAGGCCGAGATCTCCGCGGCGGTGCCCTGGCCGCCGCTGCCGCTGACCATGACGTAGTGCAGCCTGCCCGCCGCCACCAGCGACTTGAGCTTGGCGAGGGTCATCGCCTCGTCGCTGCCCGACCAGCCGCCCATCGAGATCACCGGCTGCCCGGACTCCAGGATCAGCTGCGCCGCCGTCTGGTCGGTGGCCACCGCGACCAGCCAGGTGGCGCCGTCCTGGTGCTTCTTCAGGTACGCCACCGTCGCGGTACTGATCTGGGTCCCGCCACCGCCGCCACCGGCACCGGCACCCGCGCCGTCCGTTCCGCCGCCGCCCGGCTCCGCGCCGGACGCCTCATCGGACGTCTCACCGGACGCAGACCCCGTGCCGGACGTCTCACCGGACGCCGAGCCCGTGCCCGAGCCCGTTCCCGGCTGCGTGCCGCCGGGGGCGCCGCCCGACGGGGGCGTGCCCGTCGCCGGACTCTCCCCGCCCGCGCTCCCGCCGGGCCGCCCGCCGCCGCCCATGCCGCCGCCGGTGCTCGGACCCGCCGTCGGATTGGTGCCGTTGGCC
>NZ_FMCI01000195.1 GCF_900091845.1 Streptomyces sp. SolWspMP-5a-2 | reverse complement strand
CTCGCCGCGCTGCGCGACGCGCTGGCCGCCCGCGAGGACGAGATCGTCGAGACGGTCACCGCCGAACTCGGCGCACCGCCCGCCTTCGCGCGGTCCGTCCACGCGGCTCTGCCGATCACCGTGGCCGGGACCTGCGCCGAACTCGCCGCGCAGCACGCCTTCGAGGAGCGGACGGGCAACTCCACCGTCCTCCTGGAGCCGGTCGGCGTGGTCGGCGCGATCACGCCCTGGAACTACCCGCTGCACCAGATCGTCGCCAAGGCCGCCCCCGCGCTCGCCGCGGGCTGCACCGTCGTCCTCAAGCCCGCCGAGGACACCCCGCTGGTCGCCCAGCTGTTCGCCGAGACCGTCCACGAGGCCGGATTCCCGGCGGGCGTCTTCAACCTGGTCACCGGGCTCGGCCCGGTCGCGGGACAGGCGCTCGCCGAGCACTCCGGCGTCGACATGGTCTCCTTCACCGGTTCCACCGCCGTCGGACGGCGCGTCGGCGCGCTCGCGGGCGCCGCCGTGAAGCGGGTCGCCCTCGAACTGGGCGGCAAGTCCGCCAACGTGATCCTGCCCGGCGCCGACCTCGCCCGCGCGGTCAACGTCGGCGTCGCCAACGTCATGTCCAACTCCGGCCAGACGTGCAGCGCGTGGACCCGGATGCTGGTCCACCGCGACGAGTACGAGCAGGCGGTGACCCTCGCCGCCACGGCCGCCGCCAAGTACGGCGACCGGATCGGCCCGCTGGTCAACGCCACCCAGCGGGCCAGGGTGCTCGGTTACATCGACAAGGGCCTCGCCGAGGGGGCCCGTCTGGTCGCGGGCGGCACCGAACCCCCGCGCCCGCGCGGCTACTTCGTCAGCCCCACCGTCCTCGCCGACGTCACGCCCACGATGACCGTCGCCCAGGAGGAGATCTTCGGCCCGGTCCTGACGATCCTGCGCTACGAGGACGAGGAGGACGCCCTGCGCATCGCCAACGGCACCCTCTACGGCCTCTCCGGGGCGGTCTGGGCCGCCGACGACGCCGAGGCAGCCGCCTTCGCCCGCCGCATGGAGACCGGACAGGTCGACATCAACGGCGGCCGCTTCAACCCCCTCGCGCCCTTCGGCGGCCACAAGCAGTCCGGCGTGGGCAGGGAACTCGGCGCGCACGGCCTCGCCGAGTTCCTCCAGACCAAGTCCCTCCAGTTCTGAGGAGCGTTCCCATGGTTCGCGCAGCCGTTCTGCCCGCCGTCGGCGCCCCGCTGGAGGTCACCGGCATCGCCCTGCCCGATCCGGGCCCCGGCCGGGTCCGGGTCAGGCTCGCCGCCGCCGGGGTCTGCCACTCCGACCTCTCCCTCTCCGACGGCACCATGCGGGTGCCGGTCCCCGCGGTCCTCGGCCACGAGGGCGCCGGCACGGTCGTCGCCGTCGGCGAGGACGTCACCGGCGTCGCCCCCGGCGACCAGGTCGTCCTCAACTGGGCTCCCGCCTGCGGCCGTTGCCACGCCTGCTCGCTCGGCGAGGTCTGGCTGTGCGCCAACGCCCTCAACGGCGCCTCCGAGGTGTACGCCCACCGCGCCGACGACGGCTCCGGCCTCCACCCCGGCCTGAACGTCGCCGCGTTCGCCGAGGAGACCGTCGTCCCCGCGCACTGCCTGCTGCCGCTCCCCGACGGCATCCCGCTGACCGACGCGGCCCTGCTCGGCTGCGCCGTCCTCACCGGCTACGGCGCGGTCGTCCACTCCGCCCGGGTCCGCGCGGGCGAGACGGTCGCCGTGCACGGCGTCGGCGGCGTCGGTCTCGCGGCGCTCCAGGCGGCCAGGATCGCGGGCGCGGAACGGATCGTCGCCGTCGACGTCTCCCCGGCGAAGGAGGAGCTGGCGCGGGCGGCGGGCGCCACCGACTACCTGATCGCGTCCGCCACCACGGCCCGCGAGATCCGCGCCCTCACCGGCGGCACCGGCGTGGACGCGGCGATCGAGTGCGTCGGCCGCGCCGCGACCATCAGGGCCGCCTGGGACTCCACCCGGCGCGGCGGACGCACCACGGTCGTCGGCATCGGCGGCAAGGACCAGCAGGTCACCTTCAACGCCCTGGAGATCTTCCACTGGGGCCGCACCCTCTCGGGCTGCGTGTACGGCAACGCCGACCCCGCCCGCGACCTGCCGGTCCTCGCCGGACACGTCCGCGCGGGCCGCCTCGACCTGGGCGCGCTGGTGACCGAACGGATCGGCCTGGACGGCATCCCGGCCGCCTTCGGGAACATGCTCGCGGGCAAGGGCGGCCGGGCCCTCGTGGTGTTCTGAACGCGGGACCCTACTCCCGTCCGCCCGACGGGAGCCGGGCCTCCCCGTCCGGCGGGGGAGGCCCGTCGGCGCCCGTCCGGGCGGGGACGTCCGCCGCCCGCGCCCGCCGCCGGGACCTGGACACCGCGACCCCGGCCAGGCACAGCAGCCCGCCCGCCAGCGTCACCGGGCCCGGCACCTCGCCGAGCAGCAGCCACGACATCAGCACGACGAGGGCGGGCACCGCGTACGTCGTCGCGCCCATCCGGCCCGCGGTCGTGCGGGCCAGCGCGTACGCCCAGGTGGTGAAGGCCAGGGCGGTCGGGAAGACGCCCAGGTACACCATGTTGAGGGTGGCCGACACGGGTGCCTCGCCGACCTCCCGCGCCAACTGCCCGGCGAACGGCAGGCATCCGACCGCCCCGACCAGACAGCCGAACGCCGTCACCTGCAACGGGCTCCCGCTGCCCAGGGCGGGCTTCTGCGCGACGACGCCGACCGCGTAGGCGACGGCGGCCAGCAGGCACACCACCACCCCGAGCACCGACGAGCCGCCGTCGCCCGACATCGACAGCCCCACGGTGACCGCCCCCGCGAACGACACCGCCATCCCCGCCAGCAGCCGCGGCGGCATCGGGTCGCCGAGCAGCCGGTTGCCGAGCAGCGCGATGAGGATCGGGCCGACGTTCACGACGAGGGCCGCGGTCCCGGCGTCGACCCGCTGCTCCGCCCAGTTCAGGGCGACCATGTAGAACCCGAACCAGACGACGCCGGAGACGAGGATGCCCGGCCAGGCGGCGCGCGGCGGCCACCCCGTCCGGCGCACCACGCAGAACGCGCCCAGGGCCAGCGCGCCGGAGGCCAGCCGCCCGAGGGCCAGCGCGCCGGGGGTGTACGCGGCCCCCGCGCTCCTGATCGACACGAAGGCGGAGGCCCACAGCACGACGCTGACCACGGCGGCACCGGCCGCGAGCAGTTCGGTCCTGCGATCGGGGGAGGGGTTCATCATGGTCCTTGAGCGTAGGAGGAGCGGGGGACAGGGTCTCGCGGGTTTCCGACACGGATCCACGAGCGGTGAAGGGCACGGGGGCGCGGAGGGCGCGGAGGGTGCGTGACGGGGGCGATGCCCGGGAAGCCCGACCGGTTGGGCCGGTCACGCGGGCTGGACGGGTCGGGCCGTCCCGCTGGTCGAGCGGTCACGCTGGTCGGTCGCGTCGGTCGCGTCGGTCGCGTCGGTCGCGTCGGTCGCGTCGGTCAGGTCGGTCAGGTCGGTCAGGTCGGTCAGGTCAGGTCGGGTCGGCGGCGTGCGGCGGTCAGCGCAGGGCGTCCGGGGGCACCCCGAGCAGGTCGCGCAGGGCCCGCTCCCCGGCCGCCGTCACCCGTACGGCCCGTTCCGAGCCGATCCGGGCGCACCAGCCCGTCTCCAGCGCGTGCCGGCAGAGCGCGGCCCCGGCCGCTCCCGCGAGGTGCGGGCGGCGTTCGGTCCAGTCGAGGCAGGCGCGGGCCAGCGGGCGGCGGCCGCCGGGGTCGAGCGCGATCCCGTTCGCCGCGAACCACTCCAGCCCGGCGCCGGTGAGCGCGAACCCGGTCTCCCGCAGCAGCAGGCCCCGGTCGGCGAGGGCGTCGGTCAGCGCGATGCCGAGGCGGCCCGCGAGATGGTCGTAGCAGGTGCGGGCGCGGGCCATCGCGGAGTCGGCGGTCGCCGCCCGCAGTCCGCCCCGCCGGGGCAGGTCGGCCGGGCCGCTCCAGGCGGCCAGCTCCTCGACGAGCTGGGCGGCCCGGGGGCCGGCGAGCCGCACGTAGCGGTGGCGGCCCTGGCGTTCCTCGGCGAGCAGCCCGCCGGTGACGAGCCGGTCCAGATGCCCGGTGAGCGTGGACGGCGCGACGCCCGCGTACCGGGCCAGCTCACCCGCGGTCCAGGCCCGCCCGTCCAGCAGCGCGAGCAGGCAGACGGCGCGCGTCCCGTCGGCGACGAGCGCGGCGAGATGGGCCAGCCGGGCCGCCCGGGGGTCCCTGGGGGTGGTCATGTCCCCAGCATGCGCCCGGGAAACTTCGGCCGGGACCGAACCGTCCCGGGCGGGCCGCTCAGGGCTCCCGGACCAGCCGCGCGTACTGCTGCGCGAGGCCGTCGAGCAGCGCCGTCAGACCGGTCTCGAAGGCCCGCTCGTCGATCTTCTCCTGCTGGTCGGCGAGGAGGTGGGCCTGGCCGAGGTGGGGGTAGTCGGCGGGGTCGTAGGCGCTCTGGTCGTCCACGAAGCCCCCGGCGAACGAGCCGAGCGCGGAGCCCATGATGAAGTACCGCATCAGCGCGCCGATCGAGGTGGCCTGGGCGGGCGGCCAGCCCGCGTCGACCATCGCGCCGTAGACCGCGTCGGCCAGCCGCAGCGCGGCCGGTCTGCGGCCGGGGCCGCGGGCCAGCACCGGCACGATGTTCGGGTGGTCGCGCAGCGCGGACCGGTAGGAGACCGCCCAGTCGTGCAGCGCGGTCCGCCACTGCCTGCCGTCCTCGAACATCGACAGGTCGACCTGGGCGCTCACCGAGTCGGCGACCGCCTCCAGGATCTCGTCCTTGGTGCGGAAGTGGTTGTAGAGGGAGGGCCCGCTGACGCCCAGTTCGGCGGCGAGGCGGCGGGTGGAGACGGCCGCGAGCCCCTCCGCGTCCACCAGCGCGCGCGCCGTCGCGACGATGCGGTCGGTGCTGAGGAGGGGCTTGCGCGGTCGGGCCATGGCGCACATAGTAGGGCTGCGACTGGAAACTAGCAGTGCTAATTAAAGGGCACGTCTCTGTGGGGTGACTCGGCATGAACCTGGAGCTCAGCGAGGAGCAGAGCGCCGTACGGCGGCTCGCCCGCGACTTCGTGGCCCGGGAGATCACCCCGCACGCCACCGACTGGGACCGGGCCGAGGAGGTCGACCGGGCCATCGTGAAGAAGCTCGGCGAGGTCGGCTTCCTCGGCCTCACGATCGACGAGGAGTACGGCGGCTCCGGCGGCGACCACCTCGCGTACTGCCTGGTCACCGAGGAGCTGGGCCGCGGCGACTCCTCCGTGCGCGGCATCGTCTCGGTCTCCCTCGGGCTGGTCGCCAAGTCCGTCGCCGCCTGGGGCGACGAGGAGCAGCGGCGGCGCTGGCTGCCGGGGCTCACCTCCGGCGCGTACGTCGGCTGCTTCGGCCTCACCGAACCCGGCACCGGCTCCGACGCGGGCAGCCTCACCACCCGGGCGGTCCGCGACGGCGACACCTTCGTCATCGACGGCACCAAGACCTTCATCACCAACGGCACCTGGGCCGACGTCGTCCTGCTGTTCGCCCGCTCCACCGACGCCCCGGGCCACAAGGGCGTCTCCGCCTTCCTCGTCCCGGCCGACACCCCGGGCCTGACCCGCCGCACCCTGCACGGCAAGCTCGGGCTGCGCGGCCAGGCCACCGCCGAACTGGTGTTTGAGGGCGTGCGGGTCCCGGCCTCCGCGCTGCTCGGCGAGGAGGGCAAGGGCTTCTCGGTCGCCATGTCGGCGCTGGCCAAGGGCCGGATGTCGGTCGCCGCGGGGTGCGTCGGCATCGCCCAGGCCGCCCTGGACGCGGCCGTGCGGTACGCGGGCGAGCGCGAGCAGTTCGGCAAGCCCATCGCCCGCCACCAACTGGTGCAGGAGCTGATCAGCGACATCGCCGTCGACGTGGACGCGGCCCGGCTGCTGACCTGGCGGGTCGCCGACCTCGTCGACCGCGGCGAGCCGTTCGCCGTCGAGTCCTCCAAGGCCAAGCTGTTCGCCTCGGAGGCCGCCGTGCGGGCCGCGAACAACGCGCTCCAGGTCTTCGGCGGCTACGGCTACATCGACGAGTACCCGGTCGGCAAGCTGCTGCGGGACGCCCGCGTGATGACCCTCTACGAGGGCACGAGCCAGATCCAGAAGCTGCTCATCGGCCGCGCCCTGACCGGCGTCTCGGCGTTCTGAGTAGCCGTCTGAGTAGCCCGGCGGATGTCCCGCGCGCCCCGGCCGCCCGATCCTGTGCGCATGACTGACACCTCGGGCAAGCAGCAGAACACGGCGGCCTTCTACGGACAGGCCGTCGCCTCCTTCTCCGTCGCCATGGCCGCGACCGCGCTCGGCATCTTCCGGCTGGACGCCGACGCGTGGGTGCGCGCCTTCCTCGCCATCGCCGTCCTCTACCTGGTCACCTCCGCCTTCACCCTCGCCAAGGTGATCAGGGACCGCCAGGAGGCCGCCGCGCCCCACCCGCACGGTCCCTTCGAGAAGTTCTGAGCCGCGCCCGGCCGGTGTCCTGTCCCCGGCGGCTCCCGACCGGCACACTAAGCGAGCGCTCACCTTCGGCGGTATGGTGGGGCGGATGTCGGCGAGAGGGGCAGGCGAGCGATGAGTACGGCGCAGGAGACGACCGGCGGCGAGGTCGAGCCGTGGGAGCAGGTCACCCCTGACGCGGCCAGGCGCCTGCTCGTCGCCGCGGTGGAGGCCTTCGCCGAGCGGGGCTACCACGCCACCACGACCCGGGACATCGCGGGCCGCGCGGGCATGAGCCCGGCCGCGCTCTACATCCACTACAAGACCAAGGAAGAGCTGCTCCACCGCATCAGCCGGATCGGGCACGACCGGGCGCTGGACATCCTGCGCACCGCGGCCCGCGCCGAGGGCAGCCCTTCCGAGCGGCTCGCCGAGGCCGTCCGCTCCTTCGTCCGCTGGCACGCGGGGCGGCGCACCACCGCCCGGGTCGTGCAGTACGAACTCGACGCGCTCGGGCCCGACGCCCGCGCCGAGATCCTGGCGCTGCGCCGGCAGGTCGACGCGGAGGTCCGCGGGATCGTCGAGGAGGGCGTGGCCGCGGGCGACTTCGACGTCCCCGACGTGCAGGGCAGCACCCTCGCGATCCTCTCCCTCTGCATCGACGTCGCCCGCTGGTTCAACGTCGAGGGCCCGCGCACCCCGGACGAGGTCGGCGCCCTCTACGCCGACCTCGTGCTGCGGATGGTCGGGGCCGCCCCGGCGACGCCCTAGTGGCCTGACCAGAGAGGTTCACCGGCGAACCTTCCCGGTCACGGCCCTAGACGTAGTAGCGGGACACCGACTCCGCCACGCAGACCGGCTTCTCGCCGCCCTCGCGCTCCACCGTGAAGCCGACGGTGACCTGGACGCCGCCGGTCACGTCCTCGACGCCGTTGATCCGGGCCGTCGCGCGCAGCCGCGAGCCGACCGGCACCGGGGCCGGGAAACGCACCTTGTTCGTGCCGTAGTTGACGCCCATCCGCACGCCCTCGACGGCGAGGAGCTGGGGCCCGAACAGGGGCAGCAGCGAGAGGGTCAGATAGCCGTGCGCGATGGTCGTGCCGAACGGCCCCGCGGCGGCCTTCTCCGGGTCCACGTGGATCCACTGGTGGTCACCGGTGGCCTCCGCGAACAGGTCGATCCGCTTCTGGTCGACCTCCACCCAGTCGGTGTACCCCAACTGCTCGCCGACCGCCGCCCTCAGCTCGTCGGCGGACGCGAACGTCCTCGGCTCTGCCATGTCCCGGCCTCCCTGCCTGTCTCCGTGTGCCATCTCTAAGCGACTGCTTAGCATGGTCGGGCGGGAAACCGATGTCAACGGACCCGCGAGCCGCCGCGATGGGTAGGCTCCGGGGAGTGCCCCAGATTCCCGAGAAGATCCACGAACTCACGGTCGGCCAGCTCGCCGCACGCAGCGGGGCGGCCGTCTCCGCACTGCACTTCTACGAGTCCAAGGGTCTGATCAGCAGCCGCCGCACCAGCGGCAACCAGCGCCGCTACCACCGGGACGCGCTGCGCCGGGTGGCGTTCGTGCGGGCCGCGCAGCGGGTCGGCATCCCGCTGGCCACGATCCGCGAGGCGCTCGCCGAACTGCCCGAGGAGCGCACCCCGACCCGGGAGGACTGGGCGCGGCTGTCGGCGGCCTGGCGCTCCGAACTGGACGAGCGCATCAGCCAGCTCAACCGGCTGCGCGACCACCTCACCGACTGCATCGGCTGCGGCTGCCTGTCGCTCGACACCTGCGTGCTGTCCAACCCGGACGACGTCTTCGGTGAACGGCGGTCCGGTTCCCGCCTGCTGGTGGAGCGCGGCGCGGCGGCCCGCGGCACCGGGGCCCCGGAGAACGGCACGGAGCCCGGCCACCGTTAGGGAGCCGGTGGACGGCGAACGGCGCCGGTGTTGCAGGGGGTGCGGCATCCCCGGCGCACCCCCGCCCAGCTCAGGCCACCGAGACCAGCAGCCTTCCGCGCCGTGCGTCAGCCAGGGCCTCGGGCGTGAGCACGGGCCGTGGAACGAGAATTCCGCAGTGGGTGCAGACCGGACCGGTCGACGGCTCGTGGTCCAGGTCGTACTTCCAGATCAGCCGGGCTCCGCCGCAGACCGGGCACCCGGCGTCCGGGTCGCGCTCCAGGGCGGAGATCAGCAGGCGCAGCACCTCGGCCAGCGGTGCGCGGGGGTGGACCCGCGGGTCGTCGCACCAGGCGACCCCGAAGCCGCCCCAGGTCAGCCGATGCCAGTCGTCGACCGTGCCGGGCCTGCGCAGCCCGTCGTGCTTCTCCTTCTTGCGCCGCTCGGCGAAGTCGACCTCGTAGGCCAGCCACACCGAACGCGCCTCTTCCAGCTCCTCCAGTGCGGCCACGAGCCGCACCGGATCGGGGGATCGGTCCTCAGCACCGAACCCGGCCCGGGAACACAAGTGGTCCCAGGTCGCCCTGTGTCCGTAGGGAGCGAACCGCTCCAGGCACTTGCGCAGCGAGTAGCGCCGCAGTGCCAGATCGCTCCGTGGATCTCGGACCTGTCTCGCCAGACTCCGGAAACCGGCCATCGCCCTGCACCTCCGTCACACCTGCACCTGCACTTCGGTCACTTCGGCGTCTTCGTACGGACGTCGCCGAATAGACGTGTCGACAAGCGATTCGGCTCCATCCGATTTCCGATGCCCTCCATAAGCCGTTGCCCCGACTCCAAAAAGTGACGCATGTTCATCTTCAATCCCGGGGATACCGGCGGTAACGTCCCGGCCCACCCTCGTCGGTAGGAGCTGCCATGGCACGGCGTACCCCACGCAACGTTCTCGACAGACTGAGAACTCCCCGCGGATTCCCCGGGTTCCTGAAGAGCACCGCCATATGCATCCTGATTGCCGGACTTTTGTCTCCGCTTTCCCAAGCGGTGGCCGCCGAGCAGGTCACGGCCTCCAACGACTACTGCGGCGGACAGTGCTCCGACATCCTGCCGCCCGGCGAGAACGGCAACGCCACCCTCGCCCAGATCCTCCTCAACCAGGCGTTCGGCACCCAGCCCGCCCACGCCGAGGACCAGCTCGGCCCCTACGCCAACCTGGCCACGGGCTACTCCGCCCTCACCGACGCGAAGATCAACACCTTCTTCAACGACGCCTCGTTCGGGGTCCCCTCCGACCAGGTGGCCTCCACCGAGAACCCCGGCGGACGCACCGACGTCACGATCGTCCGGGACAAGAAGGCCGGCATCCCGCACATCACCGGCACCACCCGGTACGGCACCGAGTACGGCGCCGGGTACGCGGCGGCCGAGGACCGGCTCTGGCTGATGGACGTCTTCCGGCACGTCGGACGCGGCCAGCTGACCACCTTCGCCGGCGGCGCCCCCTCCAACCAGGGCCTTGAACAGGAGTTCTGGCGCAACGCCCCCTACAGCGAGGCCGACCTCCAGGCGCAGATCGACAACGCCGTCGCCGGCGCGGGCGCCCGGGGCCAGCAGGCCCTGGCCGACGCCAACGCCTACCTGGCGGGCGTCAACGCCTACATCGACGCCTCCGACAGCGGGCGCTACTTCCCCGGCGAGTACGTCCTCACCGGCCACAAGGACTCCATCACCAACGCGGGCACCATCGACCACTTCAAGATCACCGACCTGGTCGCGCTGGCCTCCGTGATCGGCGCGCTGTTCGGCTCGGGCGGCGGCGGCGAGGTCAACAACGCCCTCTCGCTGCTCGCCGCGCAGTCCCAGTACGGGCTCGAACAGGGCACCAAGGTCTGGGAGTCGTTCCGTGAGCGCAACGACCCCGAGGCCGTCCTCACCGTCCACGACGGCAAGAGCTTCCCGTACGCCACCAAGCCCGCCAACGCCCTCGGCCAGGCGCTGCCCGACGCCGGTTCGGTGACCCAGGAACCCCTGGTCTACGACCGCACCGGAGCCGCCGCCACCACCACCGCGACCGGCGCCTCCACCACGGCCGCCGCCACCGCCGTCTCCTCCGCCAGGCGCGGCATGTCCAACGCCCTCGTGGTGAGCGGCAAGGCCACCGCGAGCGGCCACCCCGTCGCCGTCTTCGGACCGCAGACCGGCTACTTCGCGCCGCAGCTCCTCATGCTCCAGGAGATCCAGGGACCCGGCCTCAGCGCCCGGGGCGCGTCCTTCGCCGGGCTGAGCCTGTACGTCGAACTCGGCCGGGGCCAGGACTTCTCGTGGTCGGCGACCACCTCGGGCCAGGACATCATCGACACCTACGCCGTCGAGCTGTGCCAGGACGACTACCACTACCTGTACCACGGCACCTGCACGGCCATGGACAAGATCGAACAGAAGAACGCCTGGAAGCCGACGACCGCCGACTCCACCGCCGCCGGTTCGTACACCATGCGGGTCTGGCGCACCAAGTACGGACCCGTCGAGTACCGGGCCACGGTCGGCGGCAAGAAGGTCGCCTACACCACCCTGCGCTCCTCCTACCTGCACGAGGCCGACTCCATCATCGGCTTCCAGATGCTCAACGACCCCGGCTACGTGACGAGTCCGCAGACCTTCCAGAGCGCGGTGCAGCACATCAACTACACCTTCAACTGGTTCTACGCCGACTCCCAGCACACCGCCTACTACAACAGCGGCGACAACCCGGTCAGGGCGGCCGGCACCGACCCCGAGTTCCCGGTCTGGGCGCAGTCCGCCTACGAGTGGAGGAACTGGGTCCCCGGCACCAACACGGCCGACTACACGGCGCCCTCGGCCCACCCCAACTCCATCGACCAGGACTACTACATCTCCTGGAACAACAAACAGGCCCTCGACTACTCGACCGCGTCCTGGGGCGACGGGTCCGTGCACCGCGGCAACCTGCTGGAGGACCGGGTCAAGAAGCTGGTCGCGGCAGGCGGGGTGACCCGCGCCTCGCTGGTGAAGGCCATGGCCGACGCCGCCCTCGCCGACCTGCGCGCCGAGGACGTGCTGCCCGAACTGCTCAAGGTCGTCACCAGTTCGACGGTGACCGACACCACGGCCGCCGCCGCGGTGACCAAGCTCCAGACCTGGATCACCGCGGGCGCCCGGCGCACCGAGACCTCGGCGGGTTCGAAGACCTACGCCAACGCCGACGCCGTCCGCATCCTGGACGCCTGGTGGCCGCTGCTGGTCAAGGCCGAGTTCCAGCCAGGTCTCGGCACCGGCCTGTACACCGCGATCACCGCCAACCTGCCGATCGACGAGTCGCCCTCGGCCGCCCACGGCCCGACCGGCGCGCACGCCGGAAGCTCCTTCCAGTACGGCTGGTGGAGCTACGTCGACAAGGACATCCGCTCCGTGCTCGGTGAGACCGTGCAGGGCGCGCTGCCGCAGAAGTACTGCGGCGCGGGCAGCCTCACCGCCTGCCGCGACCTGCTGATCTCCACCCTGAAGACGGCCGCGGGCCAGACCGCCGCCCAGGTCTACCCGGGCGACGACCAGTGCTCGGCGGGCGACCAGTGGTGCGCCGACTCCATCGTCCAGCGCACCCTGGGCGGCATCAAGCACGGCAAGATCAGCTGGCAGAACCGGCCCACCTTCCAGCAGGTGGTGGAGTACACCTCGCACCGGTGACGTCCCTGGCGGCGGGTCAGCCGATCCGGCCCGCCGCCAGCACCAGCCGGGCCAGCTCCGGGTGCACGATGTCGCTGTGCGCCCCGCACGGCGGGCCGCCCCTGCGCACCACCTCCGAGACGTCGACGTTCACGCAGCCCGCCGTCGGCAGCGGTCCGCGCAGTGCCCCGGCCAGGTCGAGTCCCACCGTGCCGGGCACCGCCTGCACCCCGTCGTGGCCCATCGCGCCCCACTGGGGGCCGAGCCGCCGCCCGATGTCGACGCCGAGGAACGACTCGTCCTCGCCCGCCATCCGGGACGCCAGCGGATACAGGGTGCCGAGCGCGGTGTCGAAGCGCGAGTGGCAGCACACCAACGGCCCGTCGATCCGCTTCTGCTGGCCCTGGAGCATCCCCCCGGCCCGCGCGTCGAACGGCAGCCGCGCGGCGAACGCGTAGTGCGAGAAGGCCCCTTGGAGCAGCGTCACCGACTTCACCGCGCGCACCCCCTCGGCCAGCCCGCCCAGCGCGAACGACACCAGCCGCCCGCCGAAGCTGTGTCCGACCAGATGCACCCGCAGCCCCGGCGCCCGTGCCGCCAACTGCCCCACCACCGGCCCGAGTCCGCGCTCGCCGACGGTCCCCGCCCGCCGCTTCATCGCGTAGTACGTGGCCTGCCGCAGGAGTTCACGGGCGCCGTCCCACGGGTTCGGTGGCGCGAACCCCTCCGCCGCCGGGCCGGGGACGCCGGGTGAGCCGCTCCCGGCCAGACCCGCGAGGGCCTGCGCGAACTCCCCGCAGACCGTGGCCGTGTCCCCGGTCAGCAGCACCGGCTCGCTCTGCGGCACCCCCTCCGCCAGCGTGTCGGCGGCGAACAGCGGCTGCGGCCCGCCGGGCACCACCTCGACCAGCTCCCGCACCAGCCGCCCGAACTCGGCGAACTCCGCGTCCTGGGAGTGCCGTTGTTCCAGGATCAGGGAGATCCGCCCGATCAGCGGCGCCTTGCCGGGGAAGGTCTCCAGGAGCGCGTGCCGGGTCTCCTCGTCCAGCGCGGACGCGTGCGCCGGGGGAGCGGCGGCCGGGGGAGCGGACCTCGGGACCCGCTCGTCGCAGAACAGCATCGACGGCCAGATCACCCCCACGTACCCGATCGCCCCGCCGGGGGCGAGGCGGGGGACCGGCGCGTAGAAGTCGCGGTACAACGCGGTCGCGCCCGCGCGGTCGTTGTTCCAGCCGTGCGCGAAGACGATCAGGTCCCGCACCTGACGTCTCGTCACCCCGGCCAGCAGCCTGTCCCGTTCGGGCCCGTCCACGTCGCCGTCCGCGTCGAAGGTCAGTTCCCAGTACGGTTCCACGCTCATCCCAGGATCTGCCATGACGGGCTCCTTCGTCCCCCGAAGTGCGGTGATGTGCGCGTATCGTCCCGCCGCACGGCGACAAAGGCCAGCCGGATCCGCTCATCCGTACAGGAGATGTTCCCGGCGGACGCGCCGGAAGGCCGCCAGCTCGTCCCGCCAGCCCTCCACCACCTCGTCGGTGTCCGCGCCCGCGTCGATCATCGTGCGCACCCGGGCCGACCCGGTGAGCCTGTCGATCCAGTCGTCGGAGCGCCAGGCGAACCCGTCCCACACCCGCCGGGCCGTCACCAGCAGCGCGATCCCGGTGCGCACCGGGTCGTAGACGGCCCGGTCGTGCACATGGATCTGCACACCGCCGACCGTGGTGCCCTGGAACTTGGAGAACGCCGGCGCGAAGTACGCCTCCCTGAAGTGCGCGCCGGGCAGCCGCAGCCGCTCGACGGCGGCGGCCCAGCGCCCGTCGATCCCGGGCGCGCCGACGAGTTCGAACGGGCGGGTGGTGCCCCGCCCCTCAGACAGGTTGGTGCCCTCGAAGAGGCAGGTCCCCGGGTAGACGAGGGCCGTGTCGGGGGTCGGCATGTTCGGGCTCGGCGGCACCCAGGGCAGCCCGGTCGCGTCGTAGAAGTCGTCGCGCCGCCAGCCGCTCATCGCCACCGTCGTCAGCGGCACCGGCGCGGCCAGGAACTCGCCGTCGAAGAGCCGCGCCAGCTCCGCGACGGTCATGCCGTGCGCCTGCGCGATCGGCTGCCTGCCGACGAAGCTCGCGAACTCCCGGTGCAGGACCGGGCCCTGGGCCGCCCGCCCGGTCAGCGGGTTGGGCCGGTCGAGCACCACGAAGCGCAGGCCCGCCAGCGCGGCCGCCTCCATGCAGTCGTAGAGCGTCCACACGTAGGTGTAGAAGCGGGCCCCCACGTCCTGGATGTCGAAGACGACCGTGTCGACGCCGGAGGCGGTGAAGACGTCCGCCAGCGCGCGCCCGCTGACCGTGTAGGTGTCGTAGACCGGCAGCCCGGTCGCCGGGTCCTCGTGCCGCCCCTCCGAGCCGCCCGCCTGGGCGGTGCCGCGGAAGCCGTGCTCGGGACCGAAGACGGCGACCAGGTCGACCCGCCGGTCCGCGTGCATCACGTCGACGATGTGGCGCACGTCCCGGGTGACCCCGGTCGGGTTGGTGACGACGCCGACCCGGCGGCCGCGCAGCGCCGCGTAGCCGGACGCGGCGAGGTTCTCGAAACCGGTGCGGAAGGGCTCGCGGCGGCGGCCCGCGGCGAGCGCGGGACGGGCCGCGGCCAGCGGGAGGACGGTGGACGCGCTGAGGACGGTACGTCGGGAGAGGCGCATGGGGGGCACCGTAGAAGCCGCGGCCGCCCCCGGACAGCCCCCGACCGCCCCCGGCCTGTCGCACCACCGCGCCCGGCCCCCGCGCACCTCCTTCCGCCCGACATACCGACCGGTTAGTCTGGCCCGGCAGACAGCCGCGGTCGAAGGAGATTGATGGTGGGATCCGTGCAGGGTGCTGGTGTGGTGGTCACGGGAGCCGGTGGCGGGATCGGCGCCGCGCTCGCCCGGAGGTTCGCCGCCGAGGGGGCCAGAGTCGTCGTCAACGACCTGGACGCCGACCGGGCCGCGGCCGTCGCCGCCGAGATCGGCGCGACCGCCGTCCCCGGCGACGCGTCCACCGTCGTCCCCGCCGCCCGCGACGCGCTGGACGGCGTCATCGACGTCTACTGCGCCAACGCGGGCGTCGCCTTCGAGGACGCCGGACCCGACCAGCCCTTCGACGAGCGGACCTGGGCCGCCTCCTGGGACGTCAACCTGATGGCGCACGTCCGGGCCGCCCACGAACTGCTGCCCGCCTGGCTCGAACGGGGCACGGGCCGGTTCGTCTCCACCGTCTCCGCCGCCGGACTGCTCACCATGATCGGCGCCCCCTCCTACAGCGTCACCAAGCACGGCGCCCTGGCCTTCGCCGAATGGCTGTCCCTGACCTACCGCCACCGCGGTCTGAAGGTGCACGCCATCTGCCCGCAGGGCGTGCGCACCGACATGCTCGCCTCCACCGGCAGCGCCGGCGACCTGGTCCTCCAGCCGACCGCGATCGACCCGGCGGACGTCGCCGACGCCCTCTTCAAGGGCATCGAGGAGGACCGCTTCCTGATCCTCCCGCACCCCGAGGTCGCCGGGTACTACACCAACCGGGCCGGCGACACCGACCGCTGGCTCGACACCATGAACCACCTCCAGCGCACCTGGGAGGAGGTCAGGTGACCGCCTCCCACTACGCCGACAAGCCCTGGACGGCCCTGCTCACCGACGCCCAGCGGGCCCCGATATCCCCCGACGACTCGCTGGTCCACGCGCTGCGCCGGGTCGTCGCCGAGGCCCCCGACCGGGTCTTCCTCACCTACTTCGACGGCCGCCTCACCTACCGCGAGGCCGACACGCTGAGCGACTCGGTCGCCGGGCACCTCGCCGCACGCGGCCTCGAACGCGGCGACCGGGTGGCCGTCATGCTCCAGAACTCCCCGCTGTTCGTGCTCGCCCTGCTCGGCGCCTGGAAGGCGGGCGCGGTCGTCGTCCCCGTCAACCCCATGTACAAGGCGGGTGAGGTCGGGCACGTGCTGCGGGACGCCGAGGCCGCCGCGCTGATCTGCTCGGACCGGGCCTGGGACGGCTATCTGCGGGAGGCCGCCGCCGGATCGCCGGTGCGGATCGCCCTGACCGGCTGCGAACGGGACTTCCAGACCCGCGACGACACCCGGGTGCTCGGCTTCGAACGGCTCCCGGAGGCCCCCGACGCCGACGACCTCGCCCGGGTCGCGCTGGCCGGCCACCCGGCACCAGCCGACCGCGCCACCGGCGGTGACGGCCTCGCGCTGATCAGCTACACCTCCGGCACCAGCGGCACCCCCAAGGGCGCCACCAACACGCACCACAACATCATGTACAACGCCGAGCGGCAGCGCACCGGCCTCGGCCTGCCCGACCCGCCCGTCTACTACGCGCTCGCGCCGCTGTTCCACATCACCGGCATGGTCTGCCAACTGGCCGCCTGCCTGGCCAGCGCGGGCACCCTGGTGCTGACCCACCGGTTCGAGGCGGGCGTCGTCCTGGACGCGTTCGCCGAGCACCGCCCGCACTTCACGGTCGGCCCCTCCACCGCCTTCATGGCGCTCGCCGCCCACCCGGCGGCCGTCCCCGACCACTTCTCCTCGTTCACCGTGATCTCCTCGGGCGGGGCCCCGCTGCCGCCCGCGCTCGTCGAGAAGTTCCGCGCCGGGTTCGGGCCCTACATCCGCAACGGCTACGGCCTCACCGAGTGCACCGCCCCCTGCGCCTCCGTCCCGCCCGGCCTCGAAGCCCCCGTCGACCCGGCCTCGGGCACCCTCGCGGTGGGCGTGCCGGGCCCCGAGACCGTCGTGCGGATCCTCGACGACCGGGGCGACGAGGTCCCGTTCGGCGCCCAGGGCGAGATCGTGGTGCGCGGGCCGCAGGTGGTGCCCGGCTACTGGCGGCGGCCCGACGCCACCGCCGAGACCTTCCCCGGCGGCGAACTGCGCACCGGTGACATCGGGTTCATGGACGCGCAGGGCTGGCTGTACGTCGTCGACCGCAAGAAGGACATGATCAACGCGTCCGGCTTCAAGGTGTGGCCGCGCGAGGTCGAGGACGTCCTGCACACCCATCCGGCGGTGCGCGAGGCGGCCGTCGTCGGGGTGCCCGACGGGTATCGCGGGGAGACCGTCAAGGCGTACATCAGCCTGCGTCCGGACGCCGACACGGACCCGGCCGAACTCGCGGCGTACTGCAAGGAGAGACTGGCCGCCTACAAGTACCCCCGGCAGGTCGAGATCCTGACCGACCTGCCGAAGACGGCGAGTGGCAAGATCCTCCGTCGGGAACTGCGTTCCCGTACGCGGGACGGCGCGTAGCACCAGGCAGCAGGCTCGGAAGACAGGTGGCGGTTCAGTGCCAAGGACGACGGACCCGGACGGTACCCCCGTCCCGCAGCGGCTGCTGGCCGCCGCCACCCGGCTCTTCGCCGAGCAGGGCTACGACCGCACCTCCGTGCAGGAGATCGTGGAGGCGGCCGGAGTCACCAAGGGCGCGCTCTACCACTACTTCGGCTCCAAGGACGATCTCCTCCAGGAGGTCTACGCCCGGGTGCTGCGGGTCCAGATGGAGCGCCTCGACGCCTTCGCGGACGCCGACGAGCCGGTCGAGGAGCGGCTGCGCGGGGCCGCCGCCGACGTCGTCGTCACCACGATCGAGAACCTCGACGACGCGTCGATCTTCTTCCGGTCGATGCACCACCTCAGCCCGGAGCGCAACAAGCAGGTGCGCGCCGAGCGCCGCCGCTACCACGAGCGGTTCCGGGCGCTGGTCGAGGAGGGCCAGCGCACCGGCGTCTTCTCCACCGCGACCCCGGCCGACCTGGTGGTGGACTACCACTTCGGGTCCGTCCACCACCTGTCCACCTGGTACCGGCCCGGCGGCCCGATGAGCCCCCAGGAGGTGGCCGACCACCTGGCCGACCTCCTCCTGCGGGCCCTCAGGCCCTGACGCGTCCGCGCTCAGGCGTACTTCTTCAGCTCCCGGCGGGCCAGCGACCGCTGGTGCACCTCGTCCGGGCCGTCCGCCAGCATCAGGGTGCGGGCGCTCGCGTACAGCTCGGCCAGCGGGAAGTCCTGGCTGACCCCGCCCGCGCCGTGCAGCTGGATCGCCCGGTCCAGGATGGACACCACCGTGCGGGGCGTGGCGATCTTGATGGCCTGGATCTCGGTGTGCGCGCCCCGGTTGCCGACGGTGTCCATCATCCAGGCCGTCTTCAGCACCAGCAGCCGCAGCTGCTCGACGGCGACCCGCGCGTCCGCGATCCAGTTCTGCACCACGCCCTGGCGGGCCAGCTCCTTGCCGAACGCGGTCCTGGACACCGCCCGCCTGCACATCAGCTCGATGGCCCGCTCGGCGATGCCGATCAGCCGCATGCAGTGGTGGATGCGGCCGGGACCGAGCCTGGCCTGCGCGATGGCGAAGCCGCCGCCCTCCTCGCCGATCAGGTTCGACACCGGGACCCGGACGTGGTCGAAGACGACCTCGGCGTGCCCGCCGTGCGCGTGGTCCTCGTAGCCGAAGACCCGCATGGCCCGCTCCACGGTGACGCCCGGGGTGTCGCGCGGCACCAGCACCATGGACTGCTGGCGGCGCGGGTCGGCGCCGTCCGGGTCGGTCTTGCCCATCACGATGAAGATCCGGCAGTCCGGGTTCATCGCCCCGGAGATGTACCACTTGCGGCCGGTGATGACGTACTCGTCGCCCTCGCGCGCGATGTGCGTGGTGATGTTCGTGGCGTCCGAGGAGGCCACCTCGGGCTCGGTCATCGCGAACGCCGAGCGGATCTCGCCCGCGAGCAGCGGCTCCAGCCACTGCTTGCGCTGCCGCTCGTCGCCGAACTGGGCGAGCACCTCCATGTTCCCGGTGTCCGGCGCCGCGCAGTTGGTCGCGGTCGGCGCCAGGTGCGGGGAGCGGCCGGTGATCTCGGCGAGCGGCGCGTACTGGAGGTTGGTGAGCCCGGCGCCGTACGCGCTGTCCGGCAGGAACAGGTTCCACAGGCCCTGCCTGCGGGCCTCGACCTTCAGCTCGCCGACCACCGCCGGGGTGTCCCACGGCGAGGCGAGGGCGGCCCGCTGCCGCTCCGCGACCTCCTCGGCCGGGTGGACGTGCTCGTCCATGAAGGCGAGCAGCCTGCCGCGCAGCTCCTCGGTGCGTGCGTCGTAGGCGAAGTGCATGGCGGTCAGCCTTCCTGCAGAGTGGTCAGGCCGTGCTCGATGAAGACGGGAACCAGGTCGCCGATGCGGTCGAAGCCGCCGCCGACGGTCTGGCCCAGGGTGTAGCGGTAGTGGATGCCCTCCAGGATCACGGCGAGCTTGAACCAGGCGAACGCCGTGTACCAGGCGATCGCGGAGACGTCCCGCCCGGAGCGCGCCGCGTACCGTTCGACCAGCTCGGCCGGTGCCGGATGCCCGGCGGCCGTCGCGGTGGTGGAGATGGGGGAGCCGGGCAGCTCCAGCGGGATGCTGTACATCACCAGCAGGCCCAGGTCGGTGAGCGGGTCGCCGAGGGTGGACATCTCCCAGTCGAGGACGGCCGTGATCCGGTCGCCGTCCCCGATCAGGACGTTGTCGAGCCGGAAGTCGCCGTGCACCACGGCGGGCGCGGGGGAGACGGGCAGCCGTCGCCCGAGGGTGGCGTGCAGCTCGTCGACACCGGCCAGCTCGCGGTTGCGGGAGGCGTCCAACTGCTTGCCCCACCGGCGCAGTTGACGGTCGAGGAAGCCCTCGGGGCGGCCGAAGTCGGCGAGCCCCACCTCGGCCGGGTCCACCGCGTGCAGGCCGACCAGCGTGTCCACCAGCGACAGCACCGCGTCCCTGGTGCGGTCGGCGCCCAGCGGGGCGAGCTGCTCGGCGGTGCGGTACGGGGTGCCCTCGACGAACTCCATGACGTAGAACGGCGCCCCGAGCACCTCCTCGTCCTCGCACAGCAGCACCGGTCGCGGCACCGGCACCTCGGTCGGGTGCAGGGCGCTGATCACCCGGTGCTCGCGCTTCATGTCGTGCGCGGTGGCCAGCACATGGCCCAGCGGCGGGCGGCGCACGACCCAGGTCGAGGCGCCGTCGGAGACCGTGTAGGTGAGGTTCGACCGTCCGCCCTCGATCAGCCGGCCGGTGAGCGGGCCCCGCACCAGGCCGGGACGCTCGCGGTCGAGCAGTCCGCGCAGCCGGACGGGGTCGAGACCTGGCGGGTGGTCGGGGCTCATCGGTGCTCCTTCGCGGGCGTGCGGACAGATCCCGCCCCATGATGCCGACCGGTCGGTATGTCGTCCAGTGGCAGCGGGGAACGTGATCCGCACCACGAGCCGACGACGGCCCCCCGCCCGGTCGGGCGAGAGGCCGTCGTCACTCCGTGTGGGGGACCGTCAGTGGTCGTCCCAGTGCCCGTCGTGGGCCGCGTGCCGGTGCCCGTCGTGCAGGTAGTCGACGTGGTCGCCGTGGCGGACTCCCTGATGCCCGCAGCCCTCGCCGTGCCGGTGCTCGTGCCCCGCGTGCGTGGTGTGCCCGGCGGTCTCGCACTCGTCCCAGTGGCCGCCGTGCTCGCGGTGCAGGTGCCCGTCGTGCGCGTAGTCGACGTGGTCCCCGTGCGGCACCTCGGTGTGCCCGCAGCCGGGCCCGTGCCGGTGCTCGTGGGAGACGTGTTCCTGGTGGGGGGTGGTGGTCATGACGCTCACCTTCGTTGTGCGGGGGAGGGGAGACGGGGGTGACGACCGACTCAGGCTGTCACGAAATCGTGACATATCCAGGCATCTCCGTCACGTGGCGCCCCGACCGGCCCACGCCGCGAGCCACCACCGCTACAGCACCAGTGCCGCCGCGCACACCGCCAGGGCCACCGTGCACAGCACCGCCGCCGCCGCGTGCCGGGGGGTCAGGGCCGGTGGGGTGCCGCCCGCCGCGAGGGCGCGGATCCTGCGGTGCGCCAGGGTGAGGAAGGCCAGCCAGAGCGCCCCGCACAGGACACCGGCGACGGTGCCGGTGGCGGTGGGGGCGTCGTGCAGCACCGTCCGGACCGCGAGGACGGCGGCGACGGTGCTCGACAGGGTGGTGCGGCGCCAGGCGAGCCGGGTCCGCTCCGGTTGCAGCCCGGGGTCACGGGGCCGCGCGCCCGGCCCGGGAGCGCCGTCCGCGGGGGCGTCCACCCCTCACCCCTCCCAGCCGACCAGCACCACCACGACCATCGCGACGGCGACGACCGCGACGACCACGCCGAGCAGCGCCGGGAACCGGGAGACCGGCAGGTCCTCGCCCCTGCGCATGGCGCGTTCGCAGCGCACCCAGTGGTTGACCGCGCGCAGCGAGCAGAGCACACCCGCCGCGAGCAGCGCGAGGGCGAGTCCCACCCGCCAGCCCCAGCGCAGGTCGGGCAGGAACTGGTCCACCGCGAAACCGCCGCCGATGAGCGCCAGCGCGGTGCGCAGCCAGGCGAGGAAGGTGCGCTCGTTGGCCAGCGAGAACCGGTAGTCGGGGGTGCGGCCCTCGTCGCGGATCCGCTCGGGGGCGAACCAGAGCCGCAGGTTGCGGGCGAACCCGGTCACGCCGGCGACCCGGCGGCGGGGTCCTCGGCGCGGAACGCGCGCAGCCGCCGGTACGCGGCCAGTCCGTCCGGCACCCACTCCCAGTCGGGCAGCCGCCGCTCCAGCTCCGCGTCGGTGAGGAAGTCGTGCCAGGCGACCTCCTCCACCTGGGGGCTGACCGGCAGCGCGCAGCGGACCTCGTGGACGGCCGACCACCAGGAGTTCCCGGCGCCGTCCTCGTACAGGAAGCTGAAGAGGAAGCGCGGCGCGGGCAGGCCGGTGACGCCGAGTTCCTCCTCGGCCTCGCGCAGCGCGGCGGACGCGTACGACTCGCCCGCGCCGACCACCCCGCCGACGAACATGTCGTACAGGGACGGGAAGACCAGCTTGGTCGGGGTGCGGCGGTGGACGAAGACGCGGCCCTCGGCGTCACGGGCCTGGACGAAGACGCAGCGGTGGCGCAGGCCCTTCGCGTACACCTCGCCGCGCGGGGCCCGCCCCACCACCCGGTCGTGCTCGTCGACGACGTCGAGGATCTCGTCGGCCGGGCTCGGGGCGCCCTCGGCGGGCGGCTCGGATGTCGGGGTCATGTCCCCATCCAAGCAGGACGCCCCCGGGACGGCACGGGCGGACGTCCGCGGGACGGCGGCGCCCCGGGCCCAGGTCCGGGCGGGCCTCAGCGGGGCTGGAGGTCGCGGACGCGTTCCGGCTCGCCCGAGCCGCGCGGCATCGCCGGGTGCATGCCGAGCAGGACGATGCCCGTGACGATCGCGGCGAGCCCGGCCGCCTGCCAGGCCAGCGCCCCGGTGTCGGTGCGCAGCCGGTCGCCGAGGAAGCCGACCCCGCAGATGATCCCGGCCAGCGGCTGGGCGGCGGTGAGCGCGGGCAGCGACATCCGCAGCGGCGCCGTCTCGAACGCGCTCTGCACCAGGATCAGGCCGGTGACGCCGAGCACCAGCACGGCGTACGGCTGCCAGCCGGTGAGCACCTCGGTGAGGCCGCCCGCGGCGAAGCGCTGGCCGCTGACCCGGGTCAGCGCGTCCTGGACGCCGTAGAGCAGCCCGGCGGCCAGGGCCAGCAGGGACGGGCCCGCGCTGAGCCGGGAGCGCTTGGCGTACCAGGTCAGCAGCAGGGCGACGCCGACCATCACGCCGATGATCAGCCAGTGCCGCACCGGGTCGGTCACGGCGTGCCCGCCGCGTGGCTCACCGGCCAGGATGAACGTCGTCACCCCGCCCGCGAGCAGCGCGAGCCCCGCCCAGCCCTGGCGGCCCAGCGGCTGCCGGGTCTGTCTGCGGGAGAGGGCGAGGGCGAAGAGGAGGTTGGTGGCGAGCAGCGGTTCGACGAGGGAGATCTCGCCCCGGCCGAGGGCGATCGCGCCGAGCACCATGCCGGCCACCATCAGGGCGATGCCGCCGAGCCAGCGCGGCACCTTCATGAGGTCGAGGAGCAGGCGCGGGGAGAGGAAGTCGCCGAGCGGGGCGCGCTGGGCCGCGTTCTGCTGGAGCACGAACCCGAAGCCAAGGCAGCAGGCAGCGCTCACGGCGAGAACAAGAACCAGAACCGACACGCTGCGTACCTCGATCACATTCGGCCGGGCCACGGGGTGCGTAGTGGCCGACTGTAGCGTTCCCGGGCGGTCGCTGCCCTGGGAGTACCCGGATACCGGGTGCTGACGCGGTCGGTCCGCGCGGTGGGGACACCGGCGATGACATGACCGTTTTGTCATGGTGAGGGGTTCGCGCGGACGGCGCCATGGCGTACGCCACACGGGTGACCTGGAGGGATCGCCGGAACGTCCGGGATGTGAGAGGGCTGTGAACCACAAGTGCCGCTTCCGTGACGGTAGTTGAACCGTACAGCAGCGTTCCTGTACTTGACGCGGACCGTTGGCTGGGGGTTTGCTGTGCGTGATCAGTCGACGGCAGTCCGAAACCCTGCCGCAGAGCCGCGTCGCGTGAGGAAGTTCCCGCGGTGTCACCACCTCCGCCACCCCTGGGCCGGTCCCGCGAGCGCGCCGCCCGGTCCCTCGACGAGGCGCTCGACGACGCCGAACTCGCCGCCGTCCGGGCCTCCCTGGCCCAGGGGCGCTGGCAGTCCGCGCGCTCCCTGCTCGTGCACACCGGCGACGACTGGGACCGCAGGTGCCACCGCGTCACCGTCCTCGCCCGCGAGCAGTACACCGCCGCCTGGGCCCGCGACTGGCTGCTCACCGAACCGGGCTCGGGCGACGCCGCCGTCCTGCTCGGCCTCGCCCTGACCCACCAGGCACTGCGCGGCAGGGCCGAGCCGCACCACGCCCGCGACACCTGCCGCGCCGCCACCGCCCGGATGCCGGCCGACCCCACCCCCTGGATCGGCCTGCTCCTGCTGGAGCGCGCCCAGGGCACCCCCGAGGGCACCGAACGGATCTTCCACGAGATACGGGCCAGGTACGCCGACCACCACCACGCCCACCACCTGATGGTCGCCCACCTCGCCGCCCGCCGCGCCGAGACCGGACCCGACCCGCTCCACGAGGTCTACGACTTCGCGACCTGGGCCGCCGAGCAGGCCCCCGCGGACTCCCCGCTGGCGATCCTGCCGGTCGTCGCGCACGCCGAGCGCTACCGCGCGCTGGCCCTCGCCGGACACGAGCCGGCCGACCCCGTCGGCTCCCGGCACTGGGCCGGGGGACGCGCCCGCCAGGTGATGAAGGCCGCCTTCGACTGGTGGCTCGAATGGGAGCACGAGGGGCACCCGCGCCGCCTCCTCGACCTGAACTTCCTCGCCCACGCCAAGGTCTGCGAGGGCCGGGGCGCCGAGGCCGCCGCCCTCTTCCACCGGATCGGCGAGCACCTCACCGCGGCCCCCTGGTCCTACCCGGACCGCGACCCGCTCACCGCCTTCCGCACCGCGCGCGCCGCCGCCCTCGGCAGGGCCTGAGCGCGCACCCCCGGGTCAGGAGTTCCCCATGAATCCCTTACGGCCGCGTGCGACACCTGGCCCGGACCGGGCGCGGGGTGCTCGAATGGGCGTGTGAACGCTGAACCACCCGAGGACCCGGGCACCCCGATCGGCCGCCGGGTCCTGCTCGGCACCCTGGGCCTCGGCGCCCTCGGCGTGGCGAGCGCCCCCGTCCTCCAGCGCACCCTGGAGGGGTTCCTCGGCGCCGCCGCCGACAAGGACCCCACCGGCCTGACCGGGCTGCTGCCCAACGGCGGCGGCTTCCGCTACTACTCCGTCACCACCTCGGTGCCCCGCAGGAGCGCCACCGACTACCGCCTCACCGTCGGCGGACTCGTGCGGCGGCCCGCCCGCTACACCCTCGCCGACCTGCGCGCCCTGCCGCAGACCCGGCTGGTCAGGGACGTCCAGTGCGTCACCGGCTGGCGGGTGCCCGGCACCCCCTTCGAAGGCGTGCGGCTCTCCCGCCTCCTCGACGCGGCCGGGGTCCACCCCTCGGCCGGCGCCGTCCGCTTCACCTGCTTCGACGGCGCCTACAGCGAGAGCCTCACCCTCGACCAGGCCCGCCGCGCCGACGTCCTGGTCGCGCTGCGCATGCAGGACCACGACCTCGGCCACGAACACGGCGGCCCGGCCCGCCTCTACGTCGCGCCGATGTACTTCTACAAGTCGGCCAAGTGGCTCTCCGGCATCACCGTCACCGAGAAGGTGCGGCCCGGCTACTGGGAGGACCGGGGCTACGACGTCGACGCCTGGGTCGGCCGCTCGAACGGACGTGACGATGTCCCCACGGACTGAGGCGGCCACCCCGCCCGCCACCGAGGTCCGCCGGTTCGGTCCGGTCCAGCGCCTGGTGCACCGCGCGACCGCCGCGCTGATGGGCGTGTGCGTGGTGACGGCCGCCTGCCTCTACGTCCCCGAGTTCGCCGAACTCGTCGGCCGCCGCGACCTGGTGGTCAGGGTCCACGAGTGGGCCGGGCTCGCCCTGCCGGTGCCCCTGCTGGCGGGCCTCGCCTCCCGCGCGCTCCGCGCCGACCTCGGCCACCTCAACCGCTTCGGCCCGCACGACAGGGTCTGGCTGCGGGCCGCCCTGCGCCGGGACCGGCGCCGCTCCGCCCGCCCCGCCGCCAAGTTCAACGCGGGCCAGAAGCTGTACGCGGCTTGGATCGCCGGGGCGACCCTGGTGATGCTGGGCACCGGACTGCTGATGTGGTTCACCCACCTCACCCCGATCGTCTGGCGCACCAGCGCGACCTTCGTCCACGACTGGCTGGCCCTCACCGTCGGCGTCGTGGTGGCCGGGCACATCGGCATGGCCCTCGGCGACCCGGAGGCCCGCAGGGGCCTGCGCACCGGAACGGTGACCCGCAGCTGGGCGGAACGCGAACACCCGCTCTGGCGCCCGTGAGGGGGGCTCCGCCACGGGAGGACGACGCGTACGGCTCGGCGGGGGAGGGGAGCTGGTGACGCGGGTGCGGTGGCCCGCGCCCGGGGGGCCTGGTGGGGCGGGTGCGGTGGCCCGCGCCCGGGGGGCCTGGTGGGCGGGTGCGGTGGCCCGCGCCCGGGGGCCTGGTGGGCGGGTGCGGTGGCCCGCGCCGGGGGCCTGGT
>NZ_FMCI01000164.1 GCF_900091845.1 Streptomyces sp. SolWspMP-5a-2 | reverse complement strand
ATCGACCCCCGCATGCTCTGGCCGAACATCCTGGAGGCCGTCAAGAACCGGCGCCGCTTCACCTGGATCCTGCTCAGCCAGAACGCCCACGTCGCCGGGTTCGACGGCACCACCCTCCAGCTCGGCTTCGTCAACGCCGGTGCCCGGGACAACTTCGCGAGCAGCGGCAGCGAGGACGTCCTGCGGCAGTCCCTCGCCGAGCAGTTCAGCGTGCAGTGGAAGATCGAGACCGTCGTCGACCCCTCGGGCGGCGCGGGCGGCGGCGGGGCCGCGCCCCCGTCCCCCGGCGGCCCCGGCGGGTCCGGGTTCAACGGCGGCTACGGCGGTGGCGGCGCCCCGGCGGGCGGTGGCCCCGGGGGCGGCTACGGCGGCGGCGGTGGTCACGGCGGTGGCCCCGCGGGCGGTGCAGGAGGGCCCGGTGGCCCGGGCAGCGGCGGCAGTGGCGGGCACGGCTCCGCGGGGCCTGGCGCCGGGGGACAGCCGTCCGCCTCCCCGGCCCCCTCCTACGGCTCGTCCACGCCCCCGAGACCCGCGCCGCAGCCCTCCCCCTCGCCCGAGCCGCCGCACCCGGTCTCCCCCGAGGACGACATCCCCGAGGACGACGACCCCGACCTCGTCGACTCCGCCCTCTCCGGACACGACCTGATCGTCCGCGAGCTGGGCGCCACCGTCGTCGACGAGTTCACGAACGAGTGAGCCCCCATACGAGGTGAGGAGACGGTGCGGCGGTGAGCGGGGCGGGCGCCGTCGGCGGACCCTCCGGTTCGTGCGAACGCACAGGAGCGGGGCGCCCCCGGCCTCGGACGCCCGCACGAAGGACGCCGCCCCCGGCCCGTTAGGCTGACCCCCGTGAAGGTCCTTGTCATCGGTGGCGGCGCCCGCGAACACGCCCTGTGCCGTTCCCTGTCCCTCGACCCCGCGGTCACCGCGCTGCACTGCGCGCCCGGCAACGCCGGCATCGCCGAGGTCGCCGAGCTGCACCGGGTCGACGCCCTCGACGGTGCCGCCGTCGCCGCGCTCGCCACCGGGCTGGACGCCGACCTCGTGGTCGTCGGCCCGGAGGCGCCGCTGGTCGCCGGGGTCGCCGACGCCGTGCGCGCCGCGGGGATCCCGGTCTTCGGGCCCGCGGCGGACGCCGCCCGGATCGAGGGCTCCAAGGCCTTCGCCAAGGACGTCATGGCGGGCGCGGGCGTCCCCACCGCCCGTTCGTACGTCTGCACGACGCCGGACGAGGTCGACGAGGCGCTCGACGCGTTCGGGGCGCCCTACGTCGTCAAGGACGACGGGCTCGCCGCCGGGAAGGGCGTCGTCGTCACCGCCGACGTCGACGCGGCCCGCGCGCACGCCAACTCCTGCGAGCGGGTCGTCATCGAGGAGTTCCTCGACGGCCCCGAGGTCTCCCTCTTCGCCATCACCGACGGCGAGACGGTCCTCCCGCTCCAGCCCGCCCAGGACTTCAAGCGCGCGCTCGACGGCGACGAGGGCCCGAACACCGGCGGCATGGGCGCCTACTCCCCGCTCCCGTGGGCCGACGCCAAGCTCGTCGACGAGGTGCTGGAGACGGTTCTGCAGCCGACCGTCGACGAGATGCGGCGCCGCGGCACCCCGTTCTCCGGCCTGCTCTACGCCGGGCTCGCGATCACCGGCAGGGGCGTGCGGGTCATCGAGTTCAACGCCCGCTTCGGCGACCCCGAGACCCAGGTCGTGCTGGCCCGCCTGAAGACGCCGCTGGCCGGTGTCCTGCTCGCCGCCGCCAACGGCACCCTCGCCGACCTGCCGCCGCTGCGCTGGAGCGACGACGCCGCCGTCACCGTCGTCATCGCCTCGCACCACTACCCCGGCACCCCGCGCACCGGCGACCCGATCACCGGGCTCGACGCGGTGGCCGCCGAGGACGCCCCGCACGCGTACGTGCTGCACGCCGGTACGCGCCAGGACGGCGACGCCGTCGTCAGCGCCGGTGGCCGGGTGCTGTCGGTCACCGCGGCGGGCGCCGACCTCACCGAGGCACGGGACCGCGCCTACCGGGCCGTCGCCCGGATCCGGCTCGACGGTTCCCAGCACCGCACGGACATCGCGGCGAAGGCGGCGTCCGAAGCCTGAGAAGCTGGCGGATCCGGGCATCGCGGCCCGGATCAGGCGAACCCCGCAGGCCCCGGATCCGTCTCTGGATTCGGGGCCTGATCCTTGCCCTCTGTCATCCACCTCTCCCCAAAGCCATTCCATCGAGTGACCAATGGCCCATCTGGCTGACTCGGGCCGGGGCCCCAACTAGGGTGCGGCGCAAGCGTTCCGGCACTTGGCCCACCGGCATTGCGATGTCAGTGGCGGCTGCCACAGTGGGGGAGTGAGCAACGCCAGGACAGTCAGGACGGCCAGGGTTCGAGGGAGGGGGTGAGGTCGGGTCGTGACCGGTATCGGGATCGGTGAGGACGTGGGCGCGCGCGGCGCGCGTGCCAGGGCTCTCGCGGTGCTGCGGGTCCGCAGCCGGGCGCTGGCGGTGGCCGTGCTGCCCGCGGCGGTCGCCGTGGTGCTGCTGGCCGGCGGGTGGACGGGGCATCTGGTGGGGCCGTTCTGGCACGCGGCGCGCTGGGTCGTGACCCCGCTCGCGGTCCTCGTGCTCCTCGCCGCGGGCGCCGTCGGCCTGGTGGTCGCGCGGGCCCGCCCCGCCGTGAGCCCCACGGTCGCCGTCCCCGAGGAGACCGCGCCCGACCTCTACCGGATGGTGCGCGACCTCGCCGACCGGCTCGACGTCCCGGCCCCCTCCGCGATAGCCCTCACGCCCGACTGCGACAGCTGGCTGGAGGACCGCACCCACCCGTCGCACGGCACGCCCCCGGCCGCCGAGCGGGACGAGATAGCGGGCGCGCGCGCCGCGCACCGCCGCACCCCCGCCGCGCCCGTCCTCGTCATCGGCTCGCCGTTCCTGTGGTGGATGCGGGTCGGCGAACTGCGCGCGGTGCTCGCCCCTGTGGTCGCCGGTACGGGACCCTCCGCCCACCCGGACATAGCCGCCGCCCGCCGCTTCGTGCGCGGTCTTGACGCCGCCGTCGCGGTCGCCTCGGCCCCCGGCCGCCGCGCCCTGACCCGCCCGGTCGGCGCCGGTGTGGGCTGGACCGCCCGGCTGCTGCTGCGGGCCTGCCGGGAGCACGCGGCCCAGATGGAGCGCGGGGTCGCCGCCGCCGCGGCCGAGCGCGCCCAGGCCGTGGACTACGGGCTGCGGATCGTCGCGCAGGAACAGGTCGGTCTCGCCTACGCGGGCTGGGACCGACTGCTCACCCGGGTCGCGCTGCCCGCCTGGCGGATGGGCCGCTGGCCGTCCCGCCTCGACGCGGGTGTCGTCGCCGCCCTCACCGAGCTGTCCCGGCGGGACCGGCTGGCCGAGGGGTTCGCCTCCCGTCTCGGCGAACGCCCCGCCTGCGACCTGCTGGACGAACCCGGCGTCATCGACGAGGCCACCTCCCTGCTCGCCGCCCGCCTCTTCCACGGCGGCCCCGCCGAGCCCGGCCCCGACTGGGCCCCGGTGGACTGGGAGGAGTACCCGGAGGAGGTCGTCGACCGCAAGTGGCGCACCGACGCGGCCCGGCTGCACCGCGTCCTGGACACCCTGGGCCCGCACGACGCCCTGGGAACGCACGACGCCCGGGGCCCCGCCGCCCCGCGCCCGGCCCAGGGCCCGACCCTCTCCCGCGTCCTCGACCACCTGACCCTGCCGACGCCGACGCCGACGCCAGAGACACCCGTGCCTGAAGTGTCCGCGGTGCCTGGAGGGACCGCGGTGACCGGAGAGGCCGCGGTGGCCGAAGGTTCCGCGGCGACCGGGGGGACAGCGGTGCCCGAGGAGCCCGAAGGCGCCCTCCGGCCCGAGGGCGCCCTCCACCCCGAGGGTGATCCCTTCCCCGAGGGCGACCCCTTCCCCGAAGGGGACCTCTTTCCCGAGGAGGCCCCCGTCCTCCGCAACGAACGCGGGGCCGCGCTCGCCGCCCGGCTCACCACCGAGCTGGCCCGGGAGGAAGCCACCGCGAGCGACGGCGCGGCGGCGGGGGCCCGTCCGGCGGTCACCCCCGACACCGCCCTGTGGGACGACGGCGGCCTCCCCCTCTTCCCGCTCCAGCCCCCGCGCACGGCACGGGAGTTGCTCGCCGACCACGTCACGGCGATGGTGTGCTGCGCCGCAATGGACACGGCGGGGGCCGCCCCCGGCCTCGACTGGCTCGACGGCCCGTCCCTGCTGCTGGGCGGCGAGCGGACGAAGGACCTGACCCCCCGCGTCCTCAGCCTCGTCGAGGACGGTGACCCCGCCCCGCTGCGGGCCTGGCTGGTCGCGTCCGGCATACGCCCGGAGAAGCCCGTACGGCTGGTCTGAGCGCCGGCTGGTCCGAGCGACGCGGCCACGCCGCACCCACGCCGCAGCCACGCCGCATCCCGAACCGAACTGGAACGCCCCCTTCCAGTTTCGGTCAATCGGCAACGAGCCGTGACCGTCTGCGTGCGGCATGTGATGTGCTGGGACCGACCACGACACAGGACAGACACATCAGGCACGGGACAACGGGGGCACGAGGGAGGGGAGCCACCATGTCGTCGGAGCACACGCGCCGTTGGGAGTCCGGAGCGCTCGCGCACGCCGTCAACGACCCCTTCGGGCAGGGCCCGCTCCCCTGGCTCCGCGGCGGCGAGACCTACTTCGGCGACACCGGCCGCGTCGTCCCCTGGTACGTGGACGCCGACCGAGGCACCGCGCCCCCCGAAGGCGACCC
>NZ_FMCI01000167.1 GCF_900091845.1 Streptomyces sp. SolWspMP-5a-2 | reverse complement strand
CGGCGGGCGGACGACGTGGCGACGGCGGGACGGTCCGGGCGGTGCTCGGGGGCGCCGCCGGCGCCGTCGGTCCCGCCGCCGCAGCCCGCCAGCAGCAGGCTCAGCGCGCAGACGGCGAGGGCGGTGCGGGGCGTCGTTGCTCGTACGGGTCGCATGGGGCCTCCTCACCCCTGGGACGTACCGGCCCCGCTTCCGGATCCACCCCGGCCCGCCGCCGGGGCCCGCACGCACGCGGACGGCCCGGGGAGTCGCTCCCCGGGCCGTCCGTGACGAATCCGTGCGTGGCCCCGGTCACCGGCGCGGGCCGGACCGGGAACCGGTCAGAACTCCTCGTCGAAGTCGACCGTGCCCTCCACGGCGACCTGGTACGCCGAGGGACGGCGCTCGAAGAAGTTGGTCAGCTCCTGCACGCCCTGCAGCTCCATGAAGGAGAACGGGTTCTCCGAGCCGTACACCGGCGCGAACCCGAGCCGGGTCAGCCGCTGGTCCGCGACGCACTCCAGGTACTGGCGCATCGACTCGGTGTTCATGCCCGGCAGGCCCTCGCCGCACAGGTCGCGGCCGAACTGCAGCTCCGCCTCGACGGCCTCCCGCATCATGTCCGTGACCTGCTGCTGGAGCTGGTCGTCGAACAGCTCGGGCTCCTCCTTGCGGACCGTGTCGACCACGTCGAAGGCGAAGCTCATGTGCATCGTCTCGTCACGGAAGACCCAGTTGGTGCCGGTGGCGAGACCGTGCAGCAGACCGCGGCTGCGGAACCAGTAGACGTACGCGAAGGCACCGTAGAAGAACAGGCCCTCGATGCACGCGGCGAAGCAGATCAGGTTGAGCAGGAAGCGGCGCCGGTCGGCCTGCGTCTGCAGGCTGTCCAGCTTCTCCACCTCGTTGATCCACTTGAAGCAGAACTCCGCCTTCTCGCGGATCGAGGGGATGTTCTCGACCGCCGCGAAGGCCGCCGTGCGGTCCTCCGGGTCGGGCAGGTACGTGTCGAGCAGCGTCAGATAGAACTGGACGTGCACGGCCTCCTCGAACAGCTGACGGCTCAGGTACAGCCGCGCCTCGGGGGAGTTGATGTGCTTGTACAGCGTCAGCACCAGGTTGTTCGCCACGATCGAGTCACCGGTCGCGAAGAACGCCACCAGGCGGCCGATCAGGTGCTGCTCCTCGGGCGAGAGCTTCGCCAGGTCGGCGACGTCCGAGTGCAGGTCCACCTCCTCGACGGTCCAGGTGTTCTTGATCGCGTCCCGGTAGCGCTCGTAGAAGTCCGGGTAGCGCATCGGACGCAGGGTCAGCTCGAAGCCGGGGTCGAGCAGGTTCTTGGCTTCGCTGGTCATTACTGGCATGCCTCGCAGGACTCGGGGTTCTCCAGGGAGCAGGCGACCGCGTCGGGGTCGGCGGCCTGGACGGGGACAGTGGCCTGCGCCTGGGCCTGGGCGGCCCGCGCGATCCGGGTCGCCGGACGCGAACGCAGGTAGTAGGTGGTCTTCAGGCCCGACTTCCACGCGTACGCGTACATCGAGGAGAGCTTGCCGATGGTCGGCGTCTCCAGGAACAGGTTCAGCGACTGCGCCTGGTCGAGGTACGGGGTGCGGGCCGCGGCCATGTCGATCAGACCGCGCTGCGGGATCTCCCACGCCGTGCGGTACAGCGCCCGCACGTCCGCCGGGATCCAGGCGAAGTCCTGCACCGAGCCGTTGGCCTCGCGCAGCGCCTCGCGGCTGCGGGCGTCCCAGACGCCGAGCTTCTTCAGCTCCTCCACCAGGTAGGAGTTGACCTGGAGGAACTCGCCGGAGAGCGTCTCGCGCTTGAACAGGTTGGAGACCTGCGGCTCGATGCACTCGTACACGCCCGCGATGGACGCGATCGTCGCCGTCGGGGCGATGGCGAGCAGCAGCGAGTTGCGCATGCCGGTGGTGGCGATCCGGGCGCGCAGCGCGTCCCAGCGCTCCGGCCAGGTCGGCTCGACGCCGTAGTGGTCGGGGTGCAGCACACCGCGGGCGGTGCGGGTCTTCTCCCAGGCGGGGAGCGGCCCGTTGCGCTCGGCGAGGTCGGCGGACGCCTCGTACGCGGCGAGCATGATCCGCTCGGCGATCCGGGTGGAGAGCGCCTTCGCCTCGGCCGAGTCGAACGGCAGCCGCAGCTTGAAGAAGACGTCCTGCAGGCCCATCGCGCCCAGACCCACGGGCCGCCACTTGGAGTTGGAGCGGCCCGCCTCCTCGGTCGGGTAGAAGTTGATGTCGACGACCCGGTCGAGGAACGTCACGGCGGTGCGGACGGCCTCGTCCAGGCGCTCCCAGTCGATGTCCCCGCCGGCCACGAACGCGCCGACGTTGATCGAGCCGAGGTTGCAGACCGCGGTCTCGCCGTCGTCCGTGACCTCCAGGATCTCCGTGCAGAGGTTCGAGGAGTGCACGACGTGGCCCGGCTCGGCCGTCTGGTTGGCGGTCCGGTTGGCCGCGTCCTTGAAGGTCAGCCAGCCGTTGCCGGTCTGCGCGAGGGTGCGCATCATGCGGCCGTACAGCTCACGGGCCGGCATGGTCTTCTTCGCCAGGCCCGCCGCCTCGGCCGCGCGGTACGCGGCGTCGAACTCGTCGCCCCACAGGTCGACCAGGTCCGGCACGTCCGAGGGGGAGAACAGCGACCACTGCCCGTCGGCGTTGACCCGGCGCATGAACTCGTCCGGGATCCAGTGCGCGAGGTTCAGGTTGTGCGTACGCCGGGCGTCCTCACCGGTGTTGTCGCGCAGCTCCAGGAACTCCTCGATGTCGGAGTGCCAGGTCTCCAGGTAGACCGCGGCCGCGCCCTTGCGCCGGCCGCCCTGGTTGACGGCGGCCACCGAGGCGTCCAGCGTCTTCAGGAACGGCACGATGCCGTTGGAGTGCCCGTTGGTGCCGCGGATCAGCGAACCGCGGGAGCGGATGCGGGAGTAGGAGAGGCCGATGCCGCCCGCGTGCTTGGAGAGCCGGGCCACCTGGTGGTAGCGGCCGTAGATGGAGTCCAGCTCGTCCAGCGGCGAGTCCAGCAGGTAGCAGGACGACATCTGGGGGTGGCGGGTACCGGAGTTGAAGAGGGTGGGCGAGGACGGCAGGTAGTCCAGGCGGCTCATGAGCCCGTAGAGCGCCGAGACCTCGTCGACCGAGCGGGCGGTGTCGTCCTCGGCGAGACCGGCGGCGACCCGCAGCAGGAAGTGCTGGGGCGTCTCGACGACCTTGCGGGTGATCGGGTGGCGCAGCAGGTAGCGGCTGTAGAGGGTGCGCAGGCCGAAGTAGCCGAAGCGGTCGTCGCCGCGCAGGTCGATCAGCGCGTCCAGGCGGGAGGCGTGCGTGCGGGCGAACTCCGCGGTGCGGTCGGCGATCAGGCCCTCGCGGTGGCCCACGGCGATCGACTCGGTGAAGGACGTGACGCCCTGGGTGGCGGCCTCGACGGCGATGCTGATGGTCAGCAGCCGGGCGGCGAGCCGCGAGTAGGCGGGGTCCTCCGAGATGAGTCCGGCGGCCGCCTCGGTGGCCAGCTCGCGCAGCTCCGCCTCGTCGGCCCGCGCGGACCGGCCGCGCAGCGCGGAGGCGGCGACCCGGCCGGGGTCGGCGTCGGGGAGGTCGGCGGTCAGCTCGGTCAGGGTCCGCAGCAGCGCGGCACCGGGGCCGTCGTTCTCCACCGGGGTGACTGAAGCCGGGTCGACTGGCGCGATGGTCACGTGGGGGCTCTCCCTCGCTCGGCACGGGGGCCTCGAAGAGGGCAGGGGTCGGCCGCGGGCGCACACACGCCGCGTCCGACCGCCCATTCCGCGAGGCCCGGACGTCTCAGGGCGCCCGGACCGGGAGGCCGGGCGCGCTGTCGGCAGGTCCTCGGACTGGACGTGCGTACGGAACGCGGGTACGCGAATGTACGCAAGTACACCGTTGCGGGACAGTTCCGGATTCGCACCGGATTCCCCTGCGGCGACAGCGAGCATGAGCATACATCTAGTGCCGGGCTGCGGTAGCACCCCCAGATGTTGTGTCGCGCCGGTCTCGGAGCGTCAACTCGTAGGTGAGCAGAGTGATCTGGGCGGGCCCCGGGCGGACGGGTGCGTGAGGGACGGATGTGCGGTCCGCCGGGTGGCTCGGGAACGCCCCGGGAAGGGCCCTGTGCGCTCGACGCGGGCCCGCCGGGAGACCCGTCCGGGTGCGGCGGGGGGCGCCGCGCGGACGGTGGCGCGCGGGCCGGTCCAGCGGCTCGCGGGGGAGCGGTTCCGGAGCGTGACAGCGGGCCGCCGTCTCCTTCGACGGCGGCCCGCTGCGGGTCGTGCGCGGTGTGCGGGTGTCTCAGTGGGTGGAACCCGCCGTCGCCGGGGGCAGTTCCACCTCGACGCCCGGGTCGCCCGCGTCCGCCGTGTAGTCCTGGGGGCGGGTCTCGTCGACGCCCTCGGGCGCCTTCAGGGCCCGCAGGACGAAGGTCGCGACCACCACGACCAGGGCGTTGAGGACGAACGCGGTCATGCCGATGTAGCCGATCTCACCGATGCCGGGGATCTCGTCGGAGGAGCCGCCGAAGTGCTTCTGGGTCGGCGACGCCACCCCGTACGCGGCGACCGTGCCGTAGACCATGCCGACCGCCCAGCCCGCGAGCAGCGCCCAGCGGTGGCACCAGCGGGTGAACAGGCCGCCGACCAGGGCCGGGAAGGTCTGCAGGATCCAGATCCCGCCGAGGAGCTGGAAGTTGATGGCGACCGTCTTGTCCATGGTGAGGACGAAGACCAGCGCGCCGACCTTCACCAGCAGCGAGACCAGCTTGGAGACCCGGGTCTCCTGAGCGGGCGTGGCGTCCGGCCGGATGAAGTCCTTGTAGATGTTGCGGGTGAAGAGGTTGGCCGCCGCGATGGACATGATGGCCGCGGGCACCAGCGCCCCGATCCCGATCGCCGCGAAGGCCACGCCCGCGAACCAGTCCGGGAACATGTCCTCGAACAGCTGCGGGATGGCGAGCTGCCCGTTGTCCACCTTCACCCCGGCCGCGATCGCCATGAAGCCCAGCAGCGCCAGCAGGCCGAGCATCAGCGAGTACAGGGGCAGGATCGTGGTGTTGCGGCGGATCACGTCCCGGCTGCGGGAGGAGAGCGTCGCGGTGATCGAGTGCGGGTACATGAACAGGGCCAGCGCGGAGCCGAGCGCCAGCGTGGCGTACGTCCACTGACCCGCGGCCGGGGGCGCGAGCCCGCCCACGCCGGTCGTGGTGAACTTCGCGTCGGCCTTGGCGAAGATCTCGTCGAAGCCGCCGAGCTTGATCGGGATGTAGATGATCGCCACCGCGATGACGAGGTAGATCAGGGTGTCCTTCACGAACGCGATGAGCGCGGGGGCCCGCAGTCCCGAGGAGTAGGTGTACGCGGCCAGCACGCCGAAGGCGATCAGCAGCGGCAGGTCCTTCACGAACCAGTTGGTGCCGTCGTCGCCGCCGACGCCCATCACGTCGAGGACCGCCTGGATGCCGACGAGCTGGAGGGCGATGTACGGCATCGTCGCGAGGATGCCGGTGACGGCGACCGCGAGCGACAGCCCCTTGGAGCCGAACCGGCCGCGCACGAAGTCCGACGTCGTCACGTAGCCGTGCCGGTGCGAGACCGACCAGAGGCGGGGCAGGAAGGTGAAGATGAGCGGGTAGACCAGGATCGTGTACGGCACCGCGAAGAAGCCGGCCGCTCCCGCCGCGTAGACGGCCGCGGGCACCGCGACGAAGGTGTACGCGGTGTAGAGGTCGCCGCCCAGCAGGAACCAGGTGACCCAGGTGCCGAACGACCGTCCGCCCAGGCCCCATTCGTCGAGGCTGTGCTCGTTCTCGGCCTTGCGCCAGCGCGCGGCCAGGAAGCCGACGACGGTGACGGCCACGAAGAAGAAGACGAAGACGCCGAGCGCGACGCCGTTCACGCCGTCCTTCACTTCGCCGCACCACCCTTCGCGGTGGCGCGGGCGCTCTGGTCACGCTGCCACAGCCGGTACGCGGTCATGGTGAGCGCGGTCGAGATCAGCACCCACGCCATCTGGTACCAGTAGAAGAACGGGATGCCGATGAACGCCGGGTCCGTCTTCGCGTACGACCCGACCCAGAGCATCGCCACGAAGGGCGCCACCAGGCAGACCGCGATCACCACCCGTACCGGTGTCACCACCGGTGGCTCCGTCTCCCGCACATCGGACATACCGCGGCTCCGTCCCCTCGCTGCGAACCTGCACTTCACGTGCGCAATGCGCAGGCAATCTAGGTCACGGTGTCAGAGCTGCGGAAGACCCCGGCGGCATATCCGTATGCCGATTCGGTGAAGGAGTGGACGGGGGTACGAAATGTGAACTCGCTCAGTCCTGCGGGCGCTTGAGGCGGGCGACGAACTTGTAGCGGTCGCCCCGGTACACCGAGCGCACCCACTCGACCGGTTGCTGGGTGCGGTCGAGGGAGTGCCGGGAGAGCATCAGCATCGGCAGACCGACGTCGGTGCCGAGCAGCCCGGCCTCGCGCGGGGTGGCCAGCGAGGTCTCGATGGTCTCCTCGGCCTCGGCGAGATGGACGTCGTACACCTCGGCGAGCGCGGTGTAGAGGGACGTGTACTTCACCAGCGAACGGCGCAGCGCCGGGAAGCGCTTGGCGCTCAGGTGGGTGGTCTCGATGGCCATCGGTTCGGCGTTGGCCATCCGCAGCCGCTCGATGCGCAGCACCCGGCCGCCGGCCGTGATGTCGAGGAGCCCGGCGAGCCGGTCGTCGGCGGTGATGTAGCCGATGTCCAGCAGCTGCGAGGTGGGTTCGAGCCCCTGGGCGCGCATGTCCTCGGTGTACGAGGTGAGTTGGAGCGCCTGGGAGACCTTCGGCTTGGCGACGAAGGTGCCCTTGCCCTGGATGCGTTCGAGCCGCCCCTCGACGACCAGCTCCTGGAGGGCCTGGCGGACGGTGGTGCGGGAGGTGTCGAACTCGGCGGCGAGGGTCCGCTCCGGCGGTACAGGGGTGCCGGGCGTCTGCGTGTCCGTGATGTCCAGCAGGTGCTTCTTGAGGCGGTAGTACTTGGGCACGCGCGCGGTACGGACGGTTGCCCCACCCTCGTTCTCCGCACTGCCGACGTCGGTGCTCATGCTCTGCCTTCCCGGCTCCTGGTGCAGATGCGACCGGCGCCCCGTCGGCCACGGCTCACATCGTGGCACGGCCGCGTGCGGGTGGACCCGCACGCTCCGTGATCCCCTCTGTATACCGTCGTGCCCCGCGTTGGTCTAGTCCACCACCTCAAGTGGTCTACCGGGAGGACCCCCGCGCGGGGGCGCATTTTCGAGGGCTTCTTACTTAAAGGTTCCTGCATATGTAGGTCCCATAACGGCTGGTCGGAGCCTATTCGGCCACCCTTGACACGCTTGTTGGTCTGGGCCAAGCTCCCCCTACTGGTCTACACCATTGGTCCAGGTCCCGGCTCCACGGGCGGTACGTATGTCGACGACGGTCACCGCGGGGAGGCAGGGGGGTTTGTGGCATCCCTGAGGAGGATGGCGTGAAGCGCAAGCTGGTAGCCGCGATCGGTATCGCGGGCATGATGGTCTCCATCGCGGCGTGCGGGGACAGTGACAAGGGCTCGGACAAGCAGGGGGCGGACGCCAAGGAGCTGACCGTCTGGCTCACCGTCGACGCCCAGAACAACTGGCCCGACCTGGTGAAGGCCGCCGACGCGGCGATCACCAAGAAGCACCCCGGCATCAAGATCAACCACGAGTACTACGGCTGGCCGGACAAGAACACCAAGCTCGACGCCGTCCTCGCCACCGACAAGGCGCCGGACGTGGTCGAGATGGGCAACACCGAGATGCTCGGCTACATGGTCAAGGGTGCCTTCGCGCCCCTGGACGCGGCCAAGTTCGACAACTCCTCCGCCTGGCTCGACGGCCTCAAGGCGTCGGTGACCTACGACGGCAAGACGTACGGCGTCCCGTACTACGCCGGTGGCCGGGTCGCCAACTGGCGCAAGGACGTGTTCGCCGCCGCCGGGGTCAAGACCCCGCCGAAGACGTACGCGGAGCTGACCGCCGCCCTGGACAAGGTGCAGAAGAAGGAGGGCGACAAGTTCTCCGCCTGGTACCAGCCCACCCGTGACTGGTACGCGGCCATGTCCTTCGTCTACGACGCCGGCGGCGCCATCGCCAAGGAGGAGGGCGGCCAGTGGAAGGGCAGCCTCTCCTCGCCCGAGTCGCTCAAGGGCCTCGGTGAGTACAAGAACGTCGTCGACAGGTACATGCACGGCGACAAGACCAAGGACGAGTCCGACCGGTACATCGTCTACGGCCAGGGCAAGTCGGGCATGATCTTCGGTGCGGCCTGGGAGGGCGCGACCTCCGCCGACCCGAAGAACGACAAGACCGGCAAGCTCAAGGACAACCTCGAGAACTTCGTGATGCCCGGCCCCTCCGGCAAGAACATGCCGGTCTTCCTGGGCGGTTCGGACCTCGCGGTCCCGGTCAAGTCCAAGGCGCAGGACGTCGCCGCCGAGTGGATCAACGCCTTCACCGGTCCCGCCGGTCAGAAGGGCCTGATCGCCAAGGGCAACCTGCCCAACAACAAGACCGACCTCGCGACCCTCAAGAGCGACCCGGCGACGGCGGTCCCGGCCACCGCGGCCGAGTCCAACTGGTTCGTCCCGATGGCGCCCGGCTGGGGCCAGGTCGAGAAGGCCCAGGTCCTCCAGACGATGCTGCAGAACATCGGCACCGGCAAGAAGTCGGTCGCCGACGCCGCGAAGGAAGCGGACGCCGCGATCGACAAGGTCATCAACACCAAGTGACGCGAGGCGGGACCCCGTCCGACGGCGGGGTCCCGCCTTCCGTGGGCCTGTACGACCGCCAGGGCGGGAGGTACGGGGCTCGTGGGACCGTACGACCTGATGAGGGACCGCTGAGGAGCGCGCGATGAGTGCCGCAGACACCACCACCCCCGCCAAGGTGCCGCCACCGCGGCAGGCACCGCCACCGCCCGCCGCCGCCGGGAAGCCGCGCCGCGTGCGGACCCAGGGCGGCGCGACCACCCCCTGGCTGCTGCTCGCCCCCTGCCTGCTGATCCTGGCGCTGGTCCTCGGCTACCCGCTGTTCCGCCTGCTCAGCCTCTCCTTCCAGAAGTTCGGGCAGTCCCAGCTCTGGGGCTTCCAGCCCGCCGAGTGGGTCGGCTTCGACAACTTCACCGGGGTGCTCGGGGACGGCGAGTTCTGGCAGGTCGTGCTGCGCACGATCGTCTTCGCGGCCGGGTCCGTCGTCTTCACCATGGTGCTCGGCATGCTCGTCGCGCTGCTCCTGCAGCGGGTCTCCGGCTGGGTGAAGACCCTGATCAACATCGTGCTCGTGGCGAGCTGGGGCATGCCGATCATCGTCGCCACCACCGTCTTCAAGTGGCTGTTCGACGCCGACTACGGCATCCTCAACGCGCTCCTCAGCAAGCTGCCGGGCGTCGAGATGATCGGCCACAACTGGTTCGCCAGCGGCCCCCAGGGCCTGGCCGTGATCATGCTCCTGGTGATCTGGGGAGCCGTCCCGTTCGTGGTGATCACCCTCAGCGCCGGTCTCACCCAGGTCCCGGCCGAGCTGGAGGAGGCCGCCCGGCTCGACGGCGCGGGCGCCTGGGGCGTCTTCCGGTACGTCACCCTGCCCATCCTCAAGCCGATCATCGTGATGCTCACGACTTTGTCGGTCATCTGGGACATGGGCGTCTTCCCGCAGGTCTTCGTGATGCGCAACGGCCATCCCGAGGCGGAGTTCCAGCTCCTCACCACCTACTCGTACGACCGTGCCTTCGTGGTCAACGACTACGCGCAGGGCTCGGCGATCGCCCTCATCACCGTGCTCCTGCTGCTCGGTGTCGTCGCCGTCTACATGCGTCAGATGCTGAAGATCGGAGACGTCGAATGAGCAGCGCGAGCACCGCGACCGCCCCCCGGGCCGTGCGCCCGCCCCGCAAGTCCAAGCTCGGCTGGAACGTCCTGGGGCTGCTGGTCTTCGTCGTCGCGGGCTTCCCCGTCTACTGGATGCTCAACACGGCGTTCAAGCCCGCCAAGGACGCCATCGACCCGGACCCGAGCCTGCTGCCGTCGTCCCTCACGCTGTCCAACTTCAGCCGCGCGCTGGACATCGCGGACTTCTGGGGCCCGGTCGGACGCAGCCTGGTCGTCTCCCTCTCGGTGGTCGCCATCGGCGTCGTCGTCGGCCTGCTGGCCGCGCTCGCCATCTCCCGGTTCGCCTTCCGCGGCCGCAAGATCGTGATCGTCGGCATCCTGGCGGTGCAGATGATCCCGCTGGTCGCCATGATCATCCCGGTCTTCCTGCTCCTCAACGACCTGGGGCAGTACGACAAGCTCACCGGCCTGATCATCACCTATCTGACCTTCATCCTGCCCTTCACGGTCTGGACGCTGCGCGGGTTCATCGTCAACATCCCTAAGGAGCTGGAGGAGGCGGCCATGGTCGACGGCTGCAGCCGCACCGGCGCCTTCGTCCGGGTGGTCTTCCCGCTCCTCGCCCCCGGCATGGTCGCCACCTCGGTGTACGGCTTCATCCAGGCGTGGAACGAGTACCTGTACGCCCTGATGCTGCTCAGCCAGAAGAACCAGACGGCGACCGTCTGGCTCGGCAACTTCACCACCAAGCACGGCACCGAGTACGCCCCGATGATGGCGGGAGCCACCATGATGGCCCTGCCCATCGTCGTCCTCTTCCTCCTCGTCCAGCGCAAGATGGCCGCGGGTCTGACCGCGGGCGCCGTGAAGGGATAAACGCCCCCCGATGACGACATTCGCCAGCGGCACCGACACCCTGACGCGGGACGCGCTCACCGTTCTCCAGCCCGGCTTCACCGGCACCACCGCCCCCGACTGGCTGCTGCGGCGGCTCGGCGAGGGCCTCGCCTCCGTCGGCCTCTTCGGCCGCAACATCGCCTCGCCCGAGCAACTCGCCGCGCTGACGGCCCAGTTGCGCGCCGAGCGGGACGACGTCCTGGTGGCCATCGACGAGGAGGGCGGCGACGTCACCCGCCTGGAGGTCCGCGCCGGATCCTCCTACCCGGGCAACCACGCCCTCGGCGCGGTGGACGACCCCGAGCTGACCCGCGAGGTCGCCCACGACCTCGGCCGACGGCTCGCGGCCTGCGGCGTCAACCTCAACTGGGCGCCCTCGGCCGACGTCAACTCCAACCCCGGCAACCCGGTGATCGGGGTCCGCTCCTTCGGCGCCGACCCCGCCCTGGTCGCCCGGCACACCGCCGCCTACGTCACCGGTCTCCAGGCCGCGGGCGTGGCCGCCTGCACCAAGCACTTCCCCGGCCACGGCGACACGGCCACCGACTCCCACCACGCGCTGCCCCGCATCGACGTCTCCGCGGCCGACCTCGCCGCACGCGAGCTGACGCCCTTCCGCGCGGCGATCGCGGCCGGCACCCGCGCCGTGATGAGCGCCCACATCCTGGTCCCCGCCCTGGACCCGGAGCGCCCCGCGACCCTCTCCCGGCGCATCCTCACCGGCCTGCTGCGCGAGGAACTCGGCTACGACGGCCTGATCGTCACCGACGGCATGGAGATGCAGGCCATCTCCGCCGGCTACGGCATCGAACGCGGCAGCGTGCTCGCCGTCGCCGCGGGCGCCGACGCCATCTGCGTGGGCGGCGGCCTCGCCGACGACGACACCGTCCGCAGGCTGCGCGACGCCCTGGTCGGCGCGGTCCGCGCCGGTGAACTCCCCGAGGAACGCCTCGCCGAGGCGGCCGCCCGGGTGCGGACGCTCGCCACCTGGACGGCGGGCGCGACGGCCCGCGAGCCCGGCGGCCGGGCGGACGGCGGTCCGGTCGCCGACGCCTCCGACGTCGGCCTGCGGGCCGCCCGACGGGCGCTGCGGATCACCCCGGGCACCGGCCGCCCCTTCACCCCGCTCACCGAGGCGCCCTACGTCGCCGCCCTCACCCCGGTCGCCAACATCGCCGTCGGCGACGAGACCCCCTGGGGCGTCGCCGCCGAGCTGCTGCGGCTGCTGCCCGGCACCGGGACCGGCAGCTTCTCCGGCGACGGCGCGGGCCCCGCCGCCCTGGCCGCCGCGGGCTCCCGCCGGGTGGTCGCCGTCGTCCGCGACGAGCACCGGCACCCGTGGATGGCCGCGGCCCTCGACGCCCTGCTCGCTGCCCGCCCGGACACCCTGGTCGTCGAGATGGGCGTCCCGCAGGCCGCTCCCCGCGGCGCCCTGCACCTCGCCACCCACGGAGCGGCCCGGGTCTGCGGCCGCGCCGCCGCTGAGGTCATCGCGGGCACCCGGCCGCCGACCGCGCCCTGACCCGGGGGCGACGGCCCGTCGCCCCGCCCCGCGCACACCGAAGGCGCCGGCCCCCGAGGGGACCGGCGCCTTCGGCCGTGCTCAGATGCCCTGCCAGTCCGGCTTGTTGACGTAGGTGTGGCGGAAGTACTCCGCGAGCTTCAGCTTGGAGGCCGCGGCCTCGTCCACGACGACCGTCGCGTGTCCGTGCAGCTGGAGCGCGGAGGCGGGGCAGACGGCGGCCACCGGGCCCTCGACGGTCGCCGCGACCGCGTCGGCCTTGCCCTCGCCGGTGGCGAGCAGCACCAGGTGCCTGGCCTCCAGGATGGTGCCGATGCCCTGGGTGATGACGTGGTGCGGGACCTGCGTCAGATCGCCGTCGAAGAAGCGCGCGTTGTCGACGCGGGTCTGCTCGGTGAGCGTCTTGATGCGGGTGCGGGAGACCAGGGAGGAGCACGGCTCGTTGAAGCCGATGTGCCCGTCCGTGCCGATCCCGAGGATCTGCAGGTCCACCCCGCCCGCCTCGGCCAGCGCCCGGTCGTACGCCTCGCAGGCGGCCCGCACGTCCTCGGCCGCGCCGTCCGGACCGAGGAAGGCGTCCATGCCGATGCCGAGCTGATCGAGCACCTCGCGCCGCAGCACCGAACGGTAGGACTCGGGGTGGTCGGCCGGCAGGCCCACGTACTCGTCGAGCTGCGCGATGCGCGCCCGCGTGGTGTCCACCGCACCGGAGCGCACCTTCGCCGCCAGCGCCTGGTAGACGGGCAGCGGCGTCGAACCGGTGGCCACCCCGAGCAGGGCGTCGGGCTTGCGCCGCAGGAGCTGCGCCAGCGCGTCGGCGATCAGCTCGCCACCCGCCGCGGCGTCCGGGACGATGACAACTTCCACGCTGGTCCTGCCGTTCTGAGGGGACCGCGGGAACGGTCCGGAGAGGGCTATGTGGTTTAGACCAATCTAACAGAATTCACTCCGACGGCCCAGGTGCGGACCGCCCGTCCCACTCGCTCACCTCCCGCTGTCACCCGCCGCAAAATTCCCCCCACGCGAGGCGGCGAGCAGATGAACACGCAGGCCACGCCCCCCTTCCGCGCTCCCCTTCCATGCCTCTCTTCCGCGGCGGCCTCGACAGCGCCGCCCCGGACCTGCGGCATGCCGCGGAGGGCGGAGGGCGCGGCGCGGCGCGGGGGCGAGGGTGGGGCGGGACGGGGACAGGGGCGCGGGCGGCATGGAGCGCGCCATGCCGAGGTGCGCCGTACCGAGGTGCGCCGTACCGAGGTGCGCCGTGCCCTACCGGGCCGCACCGAGTCCGCGGTCGTTCGTTCGCCGGATTGCTCCGCCCGAAGGCCCCCACGGACGAGGGGCGCGGGCTAGGCTGCGGAGTGGATACCAGGACGTCCGAGTATGTCCGCGAGCCGCCGGGGAACAGCACCGGAAGCGACGGCAACAAACAGGCTCCGACACATGGACACACGTAGTGGTCTAGTCCACAATCGTAGGAGTGGCGGAACGGCGCCACGGCACACGACTTCCGCCTTCCCCGCACAGGAGGGCGGACCGAGGACCCGGAGCTCTCTGCCCTGACTGCCCCGGATCCTCATCCTTCGGCCGACCGGGACCGCACACCCCACGGCCGATGCTGCTCCGGGCTGCGGTGCCGGGAGGGTCGAGGGTCCCTCCCAGGCGCCGCGGCCCGCGGGTGTCCCGGGGCCCGCGCAAACCGGGAGGTACGCTCCCTTCCGTGCCCTCCATGAACGAACTGGTCCGCCAGCACACCGCCCTAGACGACTCCGACCTGGAGTGGCTCCATCTGCTGGTCTCGGAGTGGCAGTTGCTCTCCGACCTCTCCTTCGCCGACCTGGTCCTGTGGGTCCCCACCCGCGACGGCACCCGGTACGTCTCGGTCGCCCAGATGCGCCCGAACACCGGGCCGACCTCCTACCAGGACGACATGGTCGGCCACCTCGTCCCGCGCGGCCGCCGTCCCATGCTCGACGCCGCCCACGACGAGGGCCGGATCGTGCGCGAGGGCGATCCCGAGTGGCGCGAGGAGGTCCCGGTCCGGGTCGAGTCGATCCCGGTCCGCCGCGAGGGCCGGGTCCTCGGTGTCATCGCCCGCAACACCAACCTGCTCACCGTGCGCACCCCGAGCCGCCTCGAACTGACCTATCTGCAGAGCGCGTCCGACCTCGCGCAGATGATCGCGGCCGGCTCCTTCCCGTTCCCGAACCAGCAGATGGACATGGACGCGGCCCCCCGGGTCGGCGACGGACTGCTGCGGCTCGACGCGGACGGCATCGTGCAGTACGCCTCCCCGAACGCGCTCTCCGCCTACCACCGGATGGGCCTCGCCTCCGACCTGGTCGGCCAGCACCTCGGCGTCACCACCGCCGAACTCGCCCCCACCCGGGGGCCGGTGGACGAGGCCCTGGCCAAGCTCGCCAGCGGCTGGGCGCCCCGGGAGTTCGAGATCGAGGCGCACGACGGGGTGATCCAGTTCCGGGCGATCCCGCTCAAGCCGAAGGGCACCCGGATCGGCTCGCTCGTCCTGCTCCGGGACGTCACCGAACTGCGCCGCCGCGAGCGGGAGTTGATCACCAAGGACGCGACCATCCGGGAGATCCACCACCGGGTGAAGAACAACCTCCAGACGGTCGCCGCGCTGCTGCGGCTCCAGGCCCGCCGGATCGAGTCCGACCGGGGGCGGGAGGCGCTGGAGGAGGCGGTGCGGCGGGTCGGCTCGATCGCCATCGTGCACGAGACGCTGTCTCAGAACCTGGACGAGCGGGTGGAGTTCGACGAGATCGCCGACCGGGTGCTCGCGATGGTCGCCGAGATCTCGCCGGGCAAGGTCACCGGCCGCCGCACCGGACGCTTCGGCATCCTGGACGCCGAGGTCGCCACCCCGCTCTCCATGGTGCTCACCGAGATCCTCCAGAACGCGCTGGAGCACGGCTTCCGCGAGGGCGAGACCGGGACCGTCGAGGTGTCGGCGGTGCGCGGCGGCACCACGAAGGAGACGCGGCTGCTGGTCACCGTCCAGGACGACGGCGTCGGACTGCCCGAGGGGTTCGACCCGCACACCGCGGGCAACCTCGGCCTCCAGATCGTCCGGACGCTGGTGGAGGGCGAGTTGGGCGGGACCTTCGACATGGTGCCGGTGCCGGAAGGGGGCACCCGGGTCATCCTGGACGTCCCGGTGCAGGCCAACAAATAGGGGATCCGGCTCCGGACTCCGGCAGAAACGACTCTGCCGGATGTCCGCCGTGCGGAACGCCAACTCCCGTGACAGCAAAAGGCCCCGGACCTTCGAGAAGGTCCGGGGCCTGTGCTCGTTGCTGCTTGTTCGCTAAGCGTAAGCGCATCGGGGTACTGCGCGCTGCGGCTCGGGGGCGGGAGATGCGTACTCGCTGTACGCGCCGCCAAGCTCAGGCTGTGTACGGGGTGGATGTGGTCAGGCGGAGGCCTGACGAGCCCTGTTGCGGGCGGCGCGGCGCTTCATGGCACGGCGCTCGTCCTCGCTGAGACCACCCCAGACGCCGGAGTCCTGGCCGGACTCAAGCGCCCACTGCAGACACTGCTCGATAACCGGGCAGCGACGGCAGACGGCCTTGGCTTCCTCGATCTGCAGCAGCGCAGGACCGGTGTTGCCGATGGGGAAGAAGAGCTCGGGGTCTTCCTCGCGGCAAACGGCGTTGTGACGCCAGTCCATGGCTGCTACCTCTCCTTGGTATTACGTGCAAGTTGCTTGTGAATGTGAACGCTTTCACGAATCCCTCAACAAGTGAAGGGCCTACCGCCAGGTTCCCTGGTGTGGTCCTGTGTTTCGAAGAGGGGTTCCGGTGATCTGTGGAGGCTGGTGTTGCGGGGGCCGTCCCGATCGCCACGTAGAGACTCGCAAACCTCAGCGGCGGATACAACCCCTTCTGGAAAGTTTTTTTGATTCCTCGGTGTCGACTAGGTCACAGCCGTACTTCCATGGGGTGGACCCTGGCCTAAACGTTCGAGTGAAAGGACTTTGGCCTTTTCTGCTCACACAATCACACGCAGTGCACGGCGTACGCCTGTGAACGTCACGCTTCTGCGCAGTCCGAGGTGGTCGCCGTCCATCTGGAGGGGGAGGGGGGCCTTCGAATGCAAGGTGAACTGGTCCAGGTCGTGCAGGGCCACCGCATGCCTGCCATGGGGTCCCCGCTCGGGGGACGAAGTGAGCAATTGTGTGGCATACCGGGCAACCGCCACGGTCGACATGCGGCTGAGACCCACTACGTCGAGCCCGGTATCGAACGAAGCCTTAGGCGCGGCGTACACCGGACGATTGCCCAGATACGTCCACGGCGAGGTGTTGCAGATTATGGAGAGCACGAGATCGGTCACCGGATCGGCACCCGGCCGCTCCAAAGTGATAGTCCCCTGGCGGCGGTTGGGCTCCTGGAGGAACTGACGCATCACCTGGCGGAGATAGAGCGCGTGCGTGGATTTCTTGCCCCGCTCGCGCTGTTGTTCCACGCGCCCGACCACACCCGCGTCGAATCCCAGTCCCGCGCAGAAAGTGAACCAACGCGCGGGCGCCGCCTCGTCCTCGGTCCCCGGGGTGCCTTCGGCCCGCCCCATTCCGACCGTGCGTTCGCTGTTCTCGCGCAGTGCGTCCAGCAGCGCGCCGGTCGCCTCCACGGCGTCGTTCGGCAGCCCCAGCGCGCGGGCGAAGACGTTGGTGGAGCCGCCCGGGACCACCGCGAGCCGGGGCAGCCGCTCGGGGTCGGGGCCCGCGTGCAGCAGACCGTTGACCACCTCGTTGACCGTGCCGTCGCCGCCGAGGGCCACCACCAGGTCGATGTCGTCGCTGTCGGCCGCCTGCCTGCCCAGGTCGCGCGCGTGCCCGCGGTACTCGGTGGTGATCGCCTCCAGCTTCATCTCGCTGGCGAGCGCGTGGATGAGGACGTCGCGCGTACGTGCGCTTGTGGTGGTTGCCGCCGGATTGACCACGAGGAGTGCACGCATGGGTTGCAGGTTACCTACTGGGTGGTACCCGGCACAGGCCGAGGTAGGGATCCGGTAAGAGGCGGGGGCGTGAGCCTCGCCACGGAGGGAGCCCGGGGCGCCGCGCGGCCGACGGCTACCCTGCTGAGGTGACCAGAGAGCCGAACCCCGCCACCGAGGACTCCGTCGTCAGGCCCCCAGCGGACCGCCGTCCGCGCCGGCTGACGTACGCCGCCGCGCTCGCCGCGCTGGAGGGGGCCGCCCTCGTCGTGGGCGGCGCGTGGATGCTCGTCGGCGGCCTCACCGGGGACCCGGACGGCCGCGGCTCCGCCGTCACCGGCGGGATCACCCTGCTCGTCCTCGCGCTGCTGCCGCTGCTGGCCGCACGCGGTCTGCTGGGGCTGCGCGGCTGGAGCCGGGGCCCCGCGGTGATCACGCAGATCATGGCGCTGCCGGTCGCCTACACGCTGCTCCAGGCGGACAGCGTGGCCATCCCGGCGGGGATCGTCCTGGGGGTCGTCGCCGTCGCCGCGCTGGTCCTGCTGATCCACCCGGAGACGAACCGCACCCTCGGCATCCGGGGCCCGGGACGGGCGGACGCCGAGAAGGACCCCGCCGGACGCCCCCGCGACGGCGGACGCGCGACCGAGAAGTAGGCGGGCCGACACCGGGAGACGGCACGGCCGGGGGAGCGGCGCCGCGGGGCCGGGGTGATCGGCGCCGGGCCCTCGCGGGGGTGGTGTTCGGGGAGCCGGGCCGTCGCGTGGCCGGTGGCCGGGGCTGTTCGGGGAGGCCGGGCTTTCGCGGGGGCGATGGTGCCCAGGGAGGCCGACCTCCGCGGGGCCGGTGGACTGCGGTCCCCGGGGAACCGGGCCGTCGCGGGGTGCGTTCGTACTCGCTTCCGCGACGGCCGTCGGGCCGCCTCGCTGCTACTCCTCGACGAGGAGCTTCTCCCGGAGCTGCGCGAGGGTGCGCGCCAGCAGGCGCGACACGTGCATCTGCGAGATGCCGACCTCCTGCGCGATCTGCGACTGCGTCATGTTGCCGAAGAAGCGCAGCAGCAGGATCCGCTTCTCCCGGGGCGGGAGATCCTCCAGGAGCGGCTTCAGGGACTCGCGGTACTCGACGCCCTCCAGCGCCTCGTCCTCCGCGCCCAGGGTGTCCGCGACGGCCGGGGACTCGTCGTCCGTGTCCGGCACGTCCAGCGAGAGCGTCGAGTAGGCGTTCGCCGACTCCAGGCCCTCCAGGACCTCCTCCTCCGAGATCGCCAGCTTCTCGGCGAGTTCGTGGACGGTGGGGGAGCGGCCGTGCTGCTGGGACAGCTCCGCGGTCGCCGTGGTGAGCGCGAGCCGCAGCTCCTGGAGGCGGCGCGGCACCCGCACCGCCCAGCCCTTGTCACGGAAGTGCCGCTTGATCTCGCCGACGACCGTCGGGGTCGCGTACGTCGAGAACTCGACGCCGCGGTCCGGGTCGAAGCGGTCGACCGACTTGATCAGGCCGATGGTGGCGACCTGCGTGAGGTCGTCCAGCGGTTCGCCGCGGTTGCGGAACCGGCGGGCGAGGTGCTCGACGAGCGGCAGGTGCATCCGCACCAGCCGGTTGCGCAGCTCCGCGTACTCCGGGCTGCCGTCCTGCAGCCCCCGCAACTCGATGAACAGCGCCCGCGCTCCGCTGCGGTCGTGCGCGTCGTGAGGGGTGGCCGGTGGCGCGGCCGGTGGAGCCTGCTGCTCGTCTCGCTGGTGCTCGCTCATCGTCCCGCCCGTTGTCCTTCGCTGCGCCCTCGCGTCCGGGCGGACCGGTGAGACTCCGTTCCGCCCGCCCGGGGGCGTGCCCGGCGCGGCGCCCTCCCCCTCGCGTCCCCCGTCGTCCTGCGGGTGCGGGCGGGCCTGCTCGGGGATGCCGGTCACGCCGTCGACGGCGTCCCCCGCGCGCCGGGAACCACCTGCGCCGTCGGCCGGTGGCTCCCGGGTGCCGCGTTCTTCGTCACGCACCGGACCGTCCCCTGTCCTCACGCCGGCCCGGGTCCCGCGCCGCGCTGTTTGTAGAGGCTGATCGACACGGTCTTGTCCTCGTCCACCGCGGAGGAGACCTTGCCTGCCAGGGCGGACAGGACGGTCCAGGCGAAGGTGTCGCGGGACGGGGCGTGGCCGTCGGTGGTGGGCGCCGAGACGGTGACCTCCAGCGAGTCGTCGACCAGTCGGAAGACACAACTGAGCACCGAGCCCGGCACGGCCTGCTGGAGCAGGATCGCGCAGGCCTCGTCCACCGCGATGCGGAGGTCCTCGATCTCGTCGAGGGTGAAGTCCAAACGGGCCGCGAGGCCGGCCGTGGCCGTACGCAGCACCGACAGGTAGGCACCCGCGGCCGGCAGCCGGACTTCCACGAAGTCCTGGGTCGCGGGCTCGCCTGCGATCTGGGACACCCTCACCTCCAAGGTGGTACAAGCTTTTCGGGGCCGAGGGTCGCCCCCCGGGGTAACGCGATGAGTGGTTCAGCGGTGACGCTATCGCGCTCCGAACTGTCCTGTCCCCAGGACCCCATCCCCTTGCCGTCACTCATAGTAAACCTATGAATACGCTCCGTGGCTAGGGGGTCTGCGGGCCCAATTGGGAAGAGCGCGCGCCGGGTTGACGTACCCAGTGGCCGGACCGTCGAACCGTACTGAACCGGAGTCGCCTCCGGTCACACCAGGACGTGGTCCACGAAGCACCAACGCCAGCTCTCGCCCGGCTCGAAGGTCCGCATCACCGGGTGACCGGAATCCTTGTGGTGCCCGGTGGCGTGCTGTCCTGGCGAGGAGTCGCAGCACCCGACGTGGCCGCAGGTGAGGCAGAGCCGGAGCTGGACGGGGTGGGTGCCGAGCGCCAGACACTCGGTGCACGTCTCGCTCAGCGGGACGGGTTCCGGGTGCGGCAGCGCGTCGGCGTGCGTGCACTGTTTCATGATTGCCAGATTACGACTCCCGCGGGGACGACCGCGCGGAATGACGAGGGCGGGCGAGGACGATGGACGTGATGCCACTGCTGCTGCTGGTGGCGGGGAGCGCGGCGGTGGCGGCGGCGGCCCGGCGCACACCGGTGCCCGCGCCGCTGCTGCTCGTCGCGATCGGGCTGATCGTGTCGTACGTGCCCGGGGTGCCCGACTACACCCTCGACCCGGAGATCGTGCTGCCCCTGGTGCTGCCGCCGCTGCTGTACACCGCCGCCACCGACAGCTCCTACCTGGACCTCAGGGCGCAGCTCCGGCCGGTCGCGCTGCTGTCCGTCGGGTACGTGCTGTTCGCGACCCTCGTGGTCGGCTGGGCCGCCTACCGGATCGTGCCGGGGCTGTCGCTGACGGCGGCGCTGGTGCTCGGCGCGGTGGTCGCGCCGCCGGACGCGGTCGCCGCCACCGCGATCGCCCGCCGGGTCGGCCTGCCCTCCCGGGTCACCACGATCCTCCAGGGCGAGTCCCTGGTGAACGACGCCACGGCGATCACCGCCTACCGGGTCGCGGTCGCGGCGGCCGTCGGCGAGGGCGCCACCTGGGCGGGCGGTATCGGCGAGTTCCTGCTCGCCGCGTTCGGCGGTGTCGGCATCGGCCTGGTGCTGATGGTGCCGCTGCACTGGCTGCGCACCCACCTGAAGGAGGCGCTGCTCCAGAACACGCTCTCCCTGCTGATCCCGTTCGTGGCCTACGCGGCCGCGGAGCAGGTGCACGCCTCCGGTGTCCTCGCGGTCGTGGTCGTCGCGCTCTGGCTCGGCCACCGCGCGTGGGAGGTCGACTTCGCCACCCGCCTCCAGGAGGAGGCCGTCTGGAAGATGGTCGCGTTCGTCCTGGAGTCCGCCGTGTTCGCCCTGATCGGCCTCCAGCTGCCGATCGTCCTCAAGGGCCTCGGCGCCTACCAGGGGCTCAGCGCCGCCTGGTACGCCGTCGCCGTCTTCCTGGTCGTCGTCGCGGCCCGCTTCGTCTGGGTCTACCCGGCGACCTTCCTGCCCCGGCTGCTGTCCGCCCGCATCCGGGGGCGCGAGGAGAACCCCGGCTGGAAGGGCCCCTTCGTGATCGGCTGGGCGGGCATGCGGGGCGTCGTCTCGCTCGCCATCGCCTTCTCGATCCCGGTCGAACTGCACGACGGCGCCCCCTTCCCCGGGCGCAACCTGATCCTGTTCCTGACCTTCACCACCGTCATCGGCACGCTGGTCGTCCAGGGCGTCACCCTGCCCACTCTGATCCGGCTCCTGAAGCTGCCCGGCCGCGACTCACGGGCCGAGACGCTGGCCGAGGCCAACGCCCAGGCGCAGGCGTCCCGGGCCGCCGAACGCCGTCTCGACGAACTCCTGGCGGACGAGTCCAACGCCCTGCCGCCGCCGCTCGCCGACCGCCTGCGCACCGTCCTCGAACGCCGCCGCAACGCCGTCTGGGAGCGGCTCGGCCAGGTCAACCCGGTCACGGGGGAGACCGTGGACGACGTCTACCGGCGGCTGTCCCGGGCGATGATCAGCTCCGAGCGCGAGGTCTTCGTGCGGCTGCGCGACGCCCGCCACATCGACGACGAAATGCTCCGCACCCTGCTCAGACGCCTCGACCTGGAGGAGGCGGCGGCCTACCGGGAGACGGCGTGAGGGCCGCCGCCCGCGGGGGCGTCACCCGGTGAACGGCGCCCCGGTGATCACCGCGGCGACCGTCGTCCCGCGCGGGAACCCGCCCTCCTCGGCCAGGGCGACGAGTCCGTACAGCAACTTGGCGACATAGAGATGTTCCACGGGGACGCCGTGCCGGTCCTCGAAGTCCGCCGCGAACGCCTCCAGCGCGGCCGGCACGCGCGCGTAGCCGCCGAAATGGAAGCGGTCGTCCACGTCCCACGCGCCCACGCGGTGGCCGAACGCCGCCTCCTGGAGGGCCTGCGTCTCCCGGCCGAGGAAGCCGCCGCGCAGGACCGCGACGCCCAGCGCGCGCTGTCCCCCGGCGAGCCCCGCGGCGAGTCCGGCGAGCGTGCCGCCGGTGCCGCAGGCCACCGCGACGACGTCCGCGTGCCCGCGCAGTTCCTCGCCGAGCGCCCGGCAGCCGCGGACCGCCAGGACGTTGCTGCCGCCCTCCGGGACGACGTACGCGCGCGGGGCGTCCGCCGCGCGCAGCACGGCCGCCAGCGTCTCCGGCTCGGACACCCTCCGGTACGTCGAGCGGTCCACGAACCGCAGCCGCATGCCGTCGGCCGCGCACCGGGCCAGGGACGCGTTGAGCGGCCGGTCGGCCAGCTCCTGCCCGCGCACCACGCCGACCGTGGACAGCCCCAGGAGGCGGCCCGCGGCGGCCGTGGCGCGCAGGTGGTTGGAGTAGGCGCCGCCGAAGGTGACGACGGTCCGGCCGGCCGCGGCGGCGAGGTTCGGCGCCAGCTTGCGCCACTTGTTGCCGACGAGGTCCGGATGGATCAGGTCGTCCCGTTTGACGAGCAGCCGCACCCCGCGCCGCTCGAACCGGCCGTCCCGCACCTCCCGCAGCGGGGAGGGCAGGTTCGGCCGGAGGACGGCGCGCGGGTCGGCGGCGTGCCCCGGATCGGGGACCGCGGACGGGTCGAGGGGGGTGCTGCCGGTCACGTCACCATTGTGACCTGCGAGGACAGCGCGCCGCCCGGCGGTCCCGCGCGGCCGGGGCCACCCGGTCCTGACCGGTGGCCCAGGCCGCGACGGTCACTTCAGGCGGTCACGGACCCGGCCGCGCAGCCACGCCATGGTGAAGCCCCTGGGGTCCACCTTGCCCGGCTGCCACTCCAGGTGCCCGATCACCGACTTCTCCGTCCAGCCGTGGTGGCGGCAGACGGCTGCGGAGACCTTCTCGATCGCCTCCAACTGGGCCTGCGGCCACGGGTCCTTGCCGTCCCCGAGGTTCTCGCACTCGAAGCCGTAGAAGCGCGGGTTCCCGTCCGTGTTCGCCTCGTTGACGGGCGGCAGCGACTTCTCCGCGACGACCGCGCGCAGGACGTCGTCGTCGCCGAACCCCGCGTGGTTGGCGCGGCCGTAGCCGACCAGGTGGACCTTGCCGTCCTTGGCGATGACGCCGTGGCAGAGCGGTCCCGGCAGCTCGCTGTGGCCGTCCCGGCAGAGCGCCACCGTCCTCGCGGTGCCGCTCGTCACCGTGTGATGGATCATCACGCCGTTCACGGGGCCCCACGGCCCCTTGTGGTTGCGGTTGTGGTGCTCCCAGTCGCCGACCTCGACGACGGTGACGCCCTCGGCCCTGAGAGCGCGCAGGAACGTGCCCGCGGACATGGGTGAGGCCATGACCGCCCCTTTCTTCCGTGCTGCGCCGACGGCCGTCGTGCACGGCCGTCTCGTACCGCTGCTTGTACCGGAAGGAGCCCGTCCACATGCCTTGTTCGGGCCCTGTGCGACCCGATCAGGACATCTGGCAGGGGAGTTCGAGGCGTTTGGGTGGATGCGGGCCGTCGGCGGAACGCTCATCATGCCCCGGCCGCCGGTGATCCATTCCCGCTCTTTCGGGTAATAGCATCAGCACGCTCCGTGATGGAAGGGTTGCCCCGTGAGCACGCCGATGCGCCCGAGCGGCAGGCATCGGCGCAGGACAGGGAGGGCAATTCTCATATGTCGGTAGGCGAAGAGGTCCGTACGGAGCAGGACAAGCCGCAGCAGAGTCTCGGCACTGCCGCCGCGCGGAACCTGGCCACCACGACCAAGTCCGCGCCGCAGATGCAGGAGATCAGCTCGCGCTGGCTGCTGCGCATGCTGCCGTGGGTCAATGTGCAGGGCGGCGCGTACCGGGTCAACCGGCGTCTCACGTACACCGTGGGGGACGGCCGCATCACGTTCGTGAAGACCGGCGACCGGGTCGAGGTCATCCCGGCGGAGCTGGGCGAACTGCCCGCCCTGCGCTCCTACGAGGACCAGGACGTGCTCGGCGAGCTGGCCCAGCGCTGCCGCCAGCGGGAGTTCGCTCCCGGGGACGTGATCGTCTCGGACGGCACCCCGACCGACGAGGTCTACCTGCTCGCGCACGGCCGGGTGGAGCGGGTCGGTACCGGCCCCTACGGCGACGACGCGGTCCTCGGCGTGCTCGCCGACGGCGCCTACTTCGGCGAGGCCGCGCTGCTCTCCGACGACGCCGTCTGGGAGTCCACCGCCCGCGCGGTCACCGCCTGCACGGTCCTCGCCCTCTCCCGCCAGGACGTCCAGCAGATCGCGGAGCGCTCCGACTCCCTGCGCGACCACCTGGCCGAGGTGCGCGCGATCCCGGAGCAGAGCACCAACAAGTACGGCGAGAAGGCCGTCGACCTCGCCGCGGGCCACAGCGGCGAGCCCGACATCCCGCACACCTTCGTCGACTACGAGGCCCGCCCCCGCGAGTACGAACTGAGCATCGCGCAGACCGTCCTGCGCATCCACTCGCGCGTGGCCGACCTCTACAACCAGCCGATGAACCAGACCGAGCACCAGTTGCGGCTCACCGTCGAGGCGTTGAAGGAGCGTCAGGAGCACGAGCTGGTCAACAACCGGGAGTTCGGGCTCCTGCACAACTGCGAGTACGACCAGCGCCTCCAGCCGCACGACGGCGTGCCCAGCCCCGACGACCTGGACGAGCTGCTCAGCAGGCGCCGCGGCACCAAGCTGCTGCTCGCCCACCCGCGCGCGATCTCCGCGATCGGCCGCGAGTTCAACAAGCGCGGGCTGGTCCCGGAGTCCATCGAGGTGGCGGGCAACCGCATCCCGACCTGGCGCGGCGTGCCGATCTACCCGTGCAACAAGATCCCGGTCACCGAGGCCCGCACCACCTCGATCATCGCGATGCGCACCGGCGAGAGCGAGCAGGGCGTCATCGGCCTCCAGCAGGCGGGCATCCCGGACGAGATCGAACCGAGCCTGTCGGTGCGCTTCATGGGCATCAACGAGCAGGCGATCATCAACTACCTGGTGACCGCCTACTACTCCGCGGCGGTCCTCGTGCCGGACGCGCTCGGCGTGCTGGAGAACGTCGAGATCGGCCGCTGGCGGTGACGTCTTTGCACCTCGGAGCCGTGTCCCCGCCCTCCGGGGCGGGTACATCTCCGGCGTACACGCCCGGCGGCGGTCCGGGCGGTGGCGTCCGAGCACTGTCCGAGGGGGACCCCATGGCCGAACTGACGGTGGAGGCACACCCCCTGGACGGATCCGAGGCCGCGGCGATCCTGGAACGCGCCCGTGCCCGCGTCGACCCCGAACTGCGGGCCGCCGTGGACTCCTTGCCCGGATCGCTGCGCCGGGTCGCCCGCTACCACTTCGGCTGGGAGCACGCGGACGGCACCCCGGCGGACGGCAACGCGGGCAAGGCGATCCGTCCCGCGCTCGTCCTCACCGCGGCCGGCGCGCTCGGCGGCCCGCGGGCCAGGGAACGGGCGGTCCGGGCCGCGGCCGCGGTGGAGCTGGTCCACAACTTCACGCTCCTGCACGACGACGTGATGGACCGGGACCCCACCCGCCGCCACCGGCCCACCGCGTGGACGGTCTTCGGGGACGCCGACGCCATCCTCACCGGCAACGCCCTCCAGGCGCTCGCCCTGCGGCTGTTCGCCGAGGACCCGCACCCGGCCTCGGCGGGGGCCGCCGTCCGGCTCACCGACTGCGTCATCGAGCTGTGCGCGGGACAGCAGGCCGACACCGCGATGGAACGGCGCTCCCCGACGGAGGTCTCCCTCGCCGAGGTGCTGACGATGGCCGAGGCGAAGACCGGCGCCCTGCTCGGGTGCGCCTGTGCGCTGGGCGCCCTCTACGCGGGCGCGGACCGCGAGGACGTCGACGCGCTGGACGCGTTCGGCCGCCAGGCCGGGCTCGCCTTCCAGCTCATCGACGACGTCATCGGGATATGGGGCGACCCGCACCGCACCGGCAAACCGGCCGGCGCCGACCTCGCGGCCCGCAAGAAGTCCCTGCCGGTGGTCGCCGCCCTCACCTCCGGCGCCCCGGCCTCGGCGGAGCTGGCGGAGCTGTACGCGCTGCCCTGCGCGGAGGGCGACCAGGAGGCCGTGGACCGGATCGCGCTGGCGGTCGAACGGGCGGGCGGCCGGGACTGGGCGCAGGTCCAGGCGGCTGACCGGATGGCCCGCGCGATGCAGGAGCTGTCCCGCGCGGTCCCCGAACCGGAGTCGGCGGGCGGCCTGCTGGCCCTCGCGGAGTTCGTGACGCGCCGCAGCAACTGACAGGGGCGCGGCCACAGGGGGGAGAGAAGACGGGGGCGGCTGTCGAACGGGGTGCGGCGGCACCCCGCGCGGCGCTCGCGGAAGGAACCAGGAAGTCCCGGAGACGGCCGAGACGGACAGGACAGCCGAGACGGCCGAGACCGCGAGACCACGCGGACCTGACCCCGTGTGGGCCTCGGGGGTTTCGGCCCGGCGGGTCCCGCGCATCCCCACGATGCGCGGGGCCGCAGCCGCACCTGGCCGGGCCCGGTGCCGCGCACGTCACGTCCGAGCAGCCTCACCACCCCGGCTCCCCGGTGACCTCCCCGGCACAGGGGGAACCTCCCCGGTGTCCGTACGGCCCCGCCCCGTACGGTGGTGCCATGCCGGACGCTGCCGATGCCACCATCCTCCACCTCACCGAACGCGCGCTCTGGGACGCGTCCCGCGCGCGGGGCGTCTACGAGATGTCCACCCGGGGGCGCACCCTCCAGGAGGAGGGCTTCGTGCACTGCTCCACAGCGGCCCAACTCCCGGGCGTCGCAGAGGCGTTCTACGCCGGTCTGGACGACCTGGTGGTCCTGGTCGTCGACCCGGCACTGCTGGACGCGGAGGTGCGCTACGAGGGGGGTTTCCCGCACGTGTACGGGCCGATCCCGGTGAATGCCGTGGTGGAGGTCCGGGCCTGGCCGGGGGAGTGAGCGCCGCCCGCGGGCGCCGGACTCAGGCGGCCCGCTCCATGAAGCGCAGCAGGTTGCCCGCCGGGTCGCGGAACGCGCAGTCCCGCACGCCGTAGGGCTGGTCCATCGGTTCCTGGAGCACGTCGGCGCCCGAGTCCCGGACCCGGGTGTAGAGGGCGTCGCAGTCGGCGGTGGAGAAGATGACGCCGCGCAGCATGCCCTTGGCGAGCAGGCGGCTCAGCGCCTCCTTGTCGGCGGGGGAGGCGTCCGGGTCGGCGCCCGGCGGTTCCAGCACGATCTCCACGTCCGGCTGCGCCGGCGATCCGACGGTGACCCAGCGCATGCCCTCGAAACCGACGTCGTTGCGGATCTCCAGACCCAGGACGTCCCGGTAGAAGGCGATGGCCTTGTCGTGGTCGTCGACGGCGAGGAAACAGGTGCGCAGGGCGATGTCCATGCCTCCAGGCTAGGACGCCGAGGCGGGTTCGCGCCGCCCGTGGACAGACACGCCCTAGGGGAGCTGGGGGCGTCGTTTCGGGCGGGTGAAGCGGCGGGCCACGCAGGGCGGGATCACGGCGCCGCTCTCGTGCGGGCGGGCCCGGTAGGCGCTCGGGGTCTCGCCGACCAGCTCGGTGAAGCGGGAGCTGAAGGAGCCGAGCGAGGTGCAGCCGACGGCGATGCAGACCTCGGTCACCGAGAGGTCGCCCCGGCGCAGCAGCGTCTTCGCCCGCTCGACCCGGCGGGTCATGAGGTAGCCGTAGGGGGTCTCGCCGTACTCGGCGCGGAAGCTGCGCTGGAAGTGGCCCGGCGACATCAGGGCGGTGCGGGCCAGCTCCGGGACATCAAGGGGGAGCGCGTAGTCGCGGTCCATCCGGTCCCGCGCCTTCCGCAGCCGCACCAGGTCCTCACGGTTCACCCCGCCAGCATCGCACGCCGGGGAGGGGTTGCGCCCCGGGCGGCAGGGGCTTGCCCTCGGCCCGCACCGCGCGACTTTTACCCAGGGGGCGAAACCCGGTGCCCCCGCCCCGCGGGCAGGAAGCCCACCAGGACGGAGACGCTGCGACCTGGACGACGATCCCAGGTCAGAAGAAAGCCAGATCCGGGGATCAGGCCTTTTTCGTCTCCTAGTAAAGGGCCGGGTCGGCGACCTGCGGGGATCATCCCTGCAGGCCGCCGACCCGGCCTTCTGCCGTTGAATCGACGCTGCGGCGCCTGTTCGCCCGCCTCGACGCGGACCGTCTCGATGCGGTGCTGGGTGCTTGGGCGGTGACCTGGACCGTACGTCTCGCAGGCCGCAGGGTGATCGCCGTCGACAGCAAGACGGCCCGGGGCGCAAGCTGCCGCGGCTCCGCGGCTCCGCACCTGGTCGCCGCCCTCGCGCAGCGGAGCCGTGCAGGTCGCTCTACTGCGACGCACCGTCACCAGGAAGGGCCGACGGACCGTCGAGATCGTCCACCTGATCACCAGCGCGAACGCCCGCACCGCACCACCGGCACTCCTGACAGCCTGATCAACAACTTTGCCGAGGCCCTGGGTGGGTGACAGCGCACTGTCACCCACCCCGAATTCGCCTATCGGTCTCCGGCAGGCGGGAACGTTCTCTGCCCGGGCGGAGCAGCCGTGTCGATGACTGCCTGAAGGTCGAAGACGAGGACCAGCCAGTATCGCCGCAGAACCGCGAGTTCGTGGAAGATCTGTCGGGCGATGACTTCCTCCCGCTCCATGTCGCCGTCGGAGTTGCGCACAGTCAGGACGACTTCGTAGCGCTCGAAGGGAACACCTTTGTCTTCCCCGTACCCATGTTCCGTTTCCAGTTCAAGCGTTGCGTCGCTCAGGCCCAGGATGTAGTCCGCGGGCCCGTTCACGGTGGGCCGCAGTCTCCCACCACAGGCCAGCGCCACGTCCCCGACGAGGGCGTCGACAGGGTGACCGGGGTGGATGAAGATGCTGTGGTGGGAGGACACGGTTCACATCCCTCAGGGGTAGGTGATGTCGTAGCCGTCGCCGACTATGCGGATGTAGTCCATCCGTCCGGGCGGATTGTTGCGGAGGAACTTACCCAGTCCCCCTCGGGCTGCTGACGAGACCCGCGACGCCCGCACCCTCAGCGGCGACATCGAGGACGGCGGCCACTACTGGCAACCGATACAAAGAAGAGGCCACTTGGCCAACATTCAGAAGCACCCCAACGGCAAATGGCGAGCCCGCTACCGCGAAGATCGGCCCGCCGAAGACCGCCAAATCTCGCCATACGGTACCGGTCGGCGAGGTCGTCACGGAAACCCTTCTTATCCACCTCGCGGCACGCCCCTCCAAGGAGCGGCTGTTCACGATGGAGGAGGGCGAGCCCCTCAACTACCGCCGCTGGAAGACGGAGTGGAACTGCGCCCGCAGGACGCTCCAGGCGGAGGAGAACAAGGCGGCCGGGCGCGAGGGCCGCAAGCCTGTCGAGCCGCCGCACATGGTCACCCACGACCCGCGGCACTTCCACGCCTCCGCGCTCATCGCCGGCGGAGCGAGCGTCAAGCAGGTCCAGCTGGTCCTCGGCCACGCGTCCGCCGTCGTCACACTGCGGATCTACGCCCACCTGTGGCCGGGCGAAGAAGACCGCACCCGGACCGTCATGGACGCCGTTCTCGGCGGCCTGCGGACCGGGTGCGGACAGGTAGGCGATGCGACCCGCGAAACCGCAGGTCAGGCAGCCTCGCCAGAGATCAAGCCTTCTTCGTCTCCCAGAAGATCTTGTCGATCTGGGCGATGTAGTCCAGGGCCTTCTGGCCGGTCGCCGGGTCGGTGGAGCCCTTGGCGGCCGACAGGGCCTTCAGGGTCTCGTTGACCAGCTGGTGCAGCTCCGGGTACTTCTCGAAGTGCGGCGGCTTGAAGTAGTCGCTCCACAGCACGGAGACGTGGTGCTTCGCCAGCTCGGCGCGCTGCTCCTTGATGACGGTGGCCCGCGCCTGGAAGTGCGGGTCGTCGTTGGCGGCCATCTTCTCCTGCACGGCCTTCACCGACTCCGCCTCGATGCGGGCCTGGGCCGGGTCGTACACACCGCAGGGCAGGTCGCAGTGCGCGCTGACCTTGACCGTGGGGGCAAACAGGCGGGAAAGCATGGAGCATTCCTTCCTCGTGATCGTCTTCTCAGGTGCGACATTACTCCCTGGGACGGCCGATTTCGCGAGTGCCCCCATGCGCTTAGGACAAAAGTCCGGGGTCAGACTGAGACTGGTGGAGGATCGGACCGGGGAGGTGCCGCTGATGACGGGGCTGTCGCAGGAGAGCGAGCGCGGGCGGCACCTGCTGCCCTACGGGGCCGCCCGGGTGCACGGGCCGTCCATGACGCCCACGCTGCGCCACGGGGACCTGCTGGTGGTGCGCTACGGCGCCCGCGTCCGGGCCGGTGACGTGGTGGTCCTGCGCCACCCCTTCCAGCAGGACCTGCTGGTGGTCAAGCGGGCGGCCGAGCGCCGTGCGGGCGGCTGGTGGGTGCTGGGCGACAACCCGTACGCGGGGGGCGACAGCACCGACTACGGCACCGTCCCCGAGGAGTTGGTGCTGGGCCGGGTGCGGCTGCGGTACCGGCCGCGCGCCGACGGTCAGCGTTCGCCGCTCGCGGTGGCCCGCTGGGCCTTCTCGGCGGCCAGGCCGGTGTTCTCCGACCGGTCGGCCTCCAGGCGTTTGCGGGCCCGGTAGGCGGCCACGTTGGCCCGGGTCGCGCACCGGTCGGAGCAGTAGCGCCGGGAGCGGTTGGTCGAGGTGTCCAGGTAGGCGTTGCGGCACGGCGGCGCCTCGCACACGCCGAGCCGGTCCACGCCGTACTCGGTCAGGTGGAAGGCCAGGCCCATCGCGGCGATCGCGGCGTAGCCCGCCGTCGCGTTCGAGGGGTGGTCGGCGAGGTGCATGTGCCACAGCGGGCTGCCGTCGTCGTCGCGGTGGTCGTGCCCGGAGATCTGCGGGCTCACCGGGAACTCCAGGAGCAGGGAGTTCAGCAGGTCCACCGCGAGGGTCTCGTCGCCGCCGTCGGCCGCCTCGAAGACCGCGCGCAGCCGGCCCCGCACCGAACGGAACCGGGTGACGTCGGCGTCTGTGGCGCGGCGGGCCGCCGAACCGTTCGCGCCGAAGAGGTCCCGTACGGCCTCGACCGAGGTCAGGGAGTCCTTGCCCCGGGCCGGTTCCTCGCTGTTGACGAGCCGGACCGCGTAGTCCGAGTAATAGGCCAGTTCCACTTGTAGTCCTTACGGCAGTGTTCTAGGGTCGTGCCGACGGTCAGGTAATGGCTGATCGTCCTTACAGGGTATTACGGCAACGCGCGTCGTCACCTGACGGAGGAGCCCGATGACGGACACGAACACCGAGACGACGGCGAGCGACGGCACCGACTGGGCCGCCTGGCAGCGGAGCTGGGACCGCCAGCAGGAGTGGTACATGCCGGACCGCGAGGAGCGCTTCCGGATCATGCTCGACATGGTCGAGGCGCTCGCCGGACCCACCCCGCGCGTCCTGGACCTCGCCTGCGGCACCGGGACCATCACCGCCCGGCTCCTGGACCGGCTGCCCGGCGCCACCAGCACCGGCGTCGACCTCGATCCCGCGCTGCTCGCCATCGCCGGGGGCACCTTCGCGGGCGACGACCGGGTCACCCTCGTCGCCGCCGACCTCAAGGACCCGGAGTGGACGGCGCGGCTGCCGCACGGCTCCTACGACGCCGTCCTGACCGCGACGGCCCTGCACTGGCTGCACAGCGAACCCCTCGCGGCCCTCTACGGTCAGATCGCGGGACTCGTCCGCGACGGCGGTGTCTTCATGAACGCGGACCACATGATCGACGACTCCACGCCCCGGATCAACGCCGCCGAGCGGGCCCAGCGCCACGTCCGCATGGAACAGGCCAAGGCCGCGGGCGCCGTCGACTGGGCGCAGTGGTGGGCGCTCGCCGCCCAGGACCCGGTCCTCGCCGGGCCGACCGCCCGCCGCTTCGAGATCTACGGCGAGCACGCCGAGGGCGACACCCCCTCGGTCGGCTGGCACGCGCGGGTACTGCGCGAGCACGGCTTCGCCGAGGCCCGTCCGGTCTGGTGCTCGCCGACGGACACCCTGCTGCTGGCCCTCAAGTAGCGCCCGCGGCGGCGTCCGGCGCGGCGCGCGAGAGGGGTGGCACGGACTCGCCGTGCCACCCCTCTCGCGTCGTGCGGTCCGGTCAGAGGACCTTCGACAGGAACGCCTTCGTCCGCTCGTGCTGCGGGTCGGTCAGCACCTCGCGCGGGTGGCCCGACTCGACGACCACACCGCCGTCCATGAAGACCAGGCTGTCGCCCACCTCGCGGGCGAAGCCCATCTCGTGGGTGACGACGACCATGGTCATGCCGGACTCGGCGAGGTCGCGCATGACGTCGAGGACGTCACCGACCAGCTCCGGGTCGAGCGCCGAGGTCGGCTCGTCGAACAGCATCAGCTTCGGGTCCATCGCCAGCGCCCGCGCGATGGCCACCCGCTGCTGCTGGCCGCCGGAGAGCTGCGAGGGGTAGTTCCCGGCCTTGTCGGCGAGGCCCACCCGCTCCAGGAGCTGCGTCGCCCGCTCCCGCGCCTGCGCCTTGCTGACGCCCTTGACCTGGACCGGCGCCTCCATGACGTTCTCGGCGGCGGTCAGGTGCGGGAAGAGGTTGAAGCGCTGGAAGACCATGCCGATGTCGCGCCGCTTGAGCGCGACCTCGCTGTCCTTCAGCTCGTACAGCCTGTCGCCCTTCTGGCGGTAGCCGACCAGCTCGCCGTCGACGTACAGCCGTCCGGCGTTGATCTTCTCCAGGTGGTTGATGCAGCGCAGGAACGTCGACTTCCCGGAGCCGGAGGGGCCGATCAGGCAGAACACCTCACCGGCCTTCACCTCCAGGTCGATGCCCTGGAGCACCTCGACGGGCCCGAAGGACTTGTGGACGCCCTCCGACTTCACCATCGGCACCGACGGGTCGCGCGGGGCGACGGCCCGCGCGCCGCTGAGCTTCTCGGTCATACCGCGACCTTCCTGCTGGAGAAGGACCCCAGATGGGCTCGGACCTTCTGCCACGGTGTCGCCGGCAACTGGCGGCTGGAGCCGCGCGCGTAGTACCGCTCGACGTAGTACTGGCCCACGCTCAGGATCGACGTCATGATCAGGTACCAGGCCGCGGCGAGGAAGTACATCTCCACCGGGGCACCGGAGTTCTGGCCGATGTCCTGCGCGTAGCGGAAGAGTTCCTGGAACTGGACGGCCGCCACCAGGGAGGTCGTCTTCAGCATGTTGATGACCTCGTTGCCCGTCGGCGGCACGATCACGCGCATCGCCTGCGGGATGACGATCCGGCGCAGCGTCTTGGCGTGGCTCATGCCCAGGGCGTGCGACGCCTCGGTCTGGCCCTCGTCCACGGCGAGCAGACCGGCCCGGCAGATCTCCGCCATGTAGGCGGCCTCGTTCAGACCCAGGCCGAGCAGCGCCGTCAGCAGCGGCGTCATGAAGCTCGACCAGTAGTCCTTGTAGATCGGACCGAGGTTGATGTACTGGAAGACCAGGCCCAGGTTGAACCAGACGAACAGCTGGACCAGCACCGGGGTGCCGCGGAAGAACCAGATGTAGAACCAGGCGATGGACGACGTCACCGGGTTCTTCGACAGCCGCATCACGGCGAGGACGATGCCGCCCACGATGCCGATCACCATCGACAGGACCGTCAGCAGCAGGGTCTTGCCGACGCCGGTCAGGATGCGGTCGTCGAAGAAGTAGTCGGGTACGGCGTGCCAGTTGATCTTGCCCTGGCCGAACGCGTAGACGATCGAGGCCAGCAGGCCGATCGCGATGACGGCGGTGAGGTACCGCCCGTAGTGCCGGACCGGCACGGCCTTGATGGCCTGCGGTCCTGCGGCGGGCGTCTCGGGGGCCGCCGCCTTCTCGGTGTCAGCAGTCACGGGTCATGCCTCTCGGTGGCCGCGCGCGCGGTCACTTGCCGCCGTTGACGACGGACTTGGTGACGGCGCCTTCCTCGGCGCCCCACTTCGTGAGGATCTTCTTGTACTCGCCGTTCTTGATCAGGGCGTCCATCGCGGCCTGGACCGCGTCCCGCAGCTGGGTGTTCTCCTTGCTGACGGCGATGCCGTACGGCGCGGCCTCGACCTGCTCGCCGACCAGCTCGAAGTCCTTGCCGCCGCCGGAGGTCTTCACCGCGTACGCGGCGACCGGGAAGTCCGAGGAGGCCGCGTCGACGCCGCCCGCCCGCAGCCGGGTCTGGGACTGCTGGTCGTCGTCGAACGCCTCGATGGTGAGCTTCTTGCCGCTCGGACACTTCTTCGCCTCGGCCTTGGCGAGGTCCTCGGAGACCGTGCCGCGCTCCACGCCGAGCTTCTTGCCGCACAGGTCGGACCAGGTCGTGATCGACTCGGTGTCGCCCTTGCGCGTGTAGATGGAGACGCCCGCGGTCAGGTAGTCGACGAAGTCGACGCCCTCGCCGACCTTCTTGCCGGTGTCCGGGTCGACGCCGTCCTGGCGGTTCTTGTTGTCCGTCATCGCCGACATCGCGATGTCGTACCGCTTGGAACGTATACCGGTGAGCAGCGCGTCGAACGTGCCGTTCTCGAACTCGAACTTCACGCCGAGCTGCTTGCCCATGGCGGCGGCCAGGTCCGGGTCGAGCCCGACGACCTTCCCGGAGTCGTCCTTGAACTCGACCGGCGCGTACGCGATGTCCGAGCCGACCTTGACGACCCCGGCGCTGCGGATCTCCGCGGGCAGCTTGTCGGCCAGCGGGGCGGAGCTGTCGCTCGCTCCGTCCGAGCTCTTGGCGCCGTCGTCCTTGGTCTGGTCACCGCAGCCGGTGAGGATCAGGGCGCCGGCGACCGCGATCGCCGCGACCGCGGCGGTCCTGGCGCGGGCGGTCGTACGGCGGGTGGTGAATGCGGTCATTTTCTGGTCCTCCGGCGGATGGGTGGAGTTGCCGACGGGTCGACGGGTACACGCACCGTTGAGTGTCGCGACCTTGAACGATGACGGCATCTTGCCATTCGGGCTACGCCGTTCAGGGGACCTCCGATGTCAAAATCGGATAACGGGTCTCGGCCGAACCGCGCCGGACCGGCGCACCCCCGCCGGACCATCTGCGGGATTCACCGCCGCGGACCGCAGGATCTCCCGCGCGTCTCGGGATGCGGACGCCGGACCAGAGGCGTTGCTCACTGTTTCGGCCCCAGGTCAGCACGGGGGCCGGTCAGGTGTCGCCATATTTCGTGACCATTCTCGTCACCAAGACGTGACCTCCCCGACCCCCGATGGGAGCTTGCCCCGAATGGGCTCGTCCGCGAAGCGCTCCGTCCGGTAAGAAGGTTCTTTACACCCCTCATCCGGGGCTCCGGGCGCGTGTGCGGCGCGCCCGTCGCGTATGTCCTTTGCGTACCTCACAAAATCGGGCACACGCGGTCCCGCCCACCCCTCACCAGGAGTGGCAACCCTCCATCGAATGAACATCTAAGGGGTCAGACAAGTGGCAGCGGAGATCGTCAATCCTCGCAGCGACAGCACGGCGGACCAGGACGGCGGGGGCGAGCCCCTCGACTCCTTCGATCCGGCGTTCGCGCTGCACCGCGGCGGCAAGATGGCTGTGCAGGCCACCGTGCCGATCCGCGACAAGGACGACCTGTCCCTGGCGTACACACCTGGCGTCGCGCGCGTGTGCACCGCGATCGCCGAGCAGCCGGAACTCGTCCACGACTACACGTGGAAGTCATCGGTCGTCGCCGTCGTCACGGACGGCACGGCCGTGCTCGGCCTCGGGGACATCGGTCCCGAGGCGTCCCTCCCGGTGATGGAGGGCAAGGCGATCCTGTTCAAGCAGTTCGGCGGCGTCGACGCGGTGCCGATCGCGCTCGCCTGCACGGACGTCGACGAGATCGTCGAGACCGTGGTGCGGCTCGCGCCCTCCTTCGGGGGCGTCAACCTGGAGGACATCTCGGCGCCCCGGTGCTTCGAGATCGAGCGCAGGCTCCAGGAGCGGCTCGACATCCCGGTCTTCCACGACGACCAGCACGGCACCGCGGTCGTGACGCTGGCCGCCCTGCGCAACGCGGCGCGGCTGACCGGCAAGGGCCTCGCCGATCTGCGCGCGGTCATCTCCGGGGCGGGCGCGGCCGGTGTCGCCATCGCCAGGATGCTGGTCGAGGCCGGTATCGGGGACGTGGCGGTCGCCGACCGCAAGGGTGTCGTCTCGGCCGACCGCGCCGATCTGACGCCGGTCAAGCGCGAGGTCGCCGGGTTCACCAACAAGGCCGGGCTCACCGGCACGCTGGAGGACGCCCTCGCGGGCGCCGACGTCTTCATCGGCGTCTCCGGCGGGACGGTGGCGGAGTCCGCGGTCGCCTCCATGGCCGAGGGCGCGTTCGTCTTCGCCATGGCCAACCCGAACCCCGAGGTGCACCCCGAGGTCGCCCACAAGTACGCGGCGGTCGTCGCCACCGGGCGTTCGGACTTCCCGAACCAGATCAACAACGTCCTCGCGTTCCCCGGCATCTTCGCGGGCGCGCTCCAGGTCCGGGCGTCCCGGATCACCGAGGGCATGAAGATCGCGGCGGCCGAGGCGCTCGCCGGGGTGGTCGGCGACGACCTCGCCGCCGACTACGTCATCCCGTCGCCGTTCGACGAGCGCGTCGCCCCCGCGGTGACGGCGGCCGTCGCCGCGGCGGCCCGCGCGGAGGGCGTCGCCCGCCGCTGACGCCCCTCCCGCACCACGGGCCCCGCCGTCCCCGGCGGGGCCTTCCGGCGTTCCGGGGGCCGGAGCCGGGTCCGCGCGGGAGCTGCCGGGCCCGCGGGAGACGCCCCGGGGCAGGGCGGCGCGCTCTCCCGCGGGCCCCACCAGCCCCTCGCGCCGGATTCAAGAGGGCGAGTGTCACAGGGGCGTCCGGTTCCCCGGGGCACGGGCGGAGCCCTATCGTCGACGCCATGTTCGCCGTCTACGCCGCTCGCATCGACCACGACCAGCCGCTCTCCGGACTGGAGTTGGGGGAGCGTCCGGCCCCCGGCGCCCGCCCCGGCTGGAGCACCGTCGATGTCAGGGCCGCCTCCCTCAACCACCATGACCTCTGGTCGCTGCGCGGCGTCGGCCTGCCCGAGGAGCGGCTGCCGATGATCCTCGGCTGCGACGCCGCCGGGGTCGACGCGGACGGCAACGAGGTCGTCCTGCACTCCGTGATCGGACAGAGCGGCCACGGCGTCGGCCCGCGCGAACCCCGGTCCATCCTCACCGAGCGGCACCAGGGCACGTTCGCCGAGCAGGTCGCCGTGCCGACCTGGAACATCCTCCCCAAGCCCAGGGAACTCTCCTTCGCCGAGGCTGCCTGCCTGCCCACGGCCTGGCTGACCGCGTACCGGATGCTGTTCACCAACGCGGGGGTGCGCCCCGGCGACTCGGTGCTGGTGCAGGGCGCGGGCGGCGGGGTCGCCACGGCCGCGATCGTGCTCGGCCGTGCGGCGGGCCTGCGGATCTTCGCCACCAGCCGCGACGAGGCCCGGCGGGCGCGGGCGGTGGAGCTGGGCGCGGTGGAGGCCCTGGAGCCCGGCGCGCGGCTGCCGCAGCGGGTGGACGCGGTGATCGAGACGGTCGGCGCGGCGACCTGGTCGCACTCGGTGAAGTCGCTGAAGCCCGGCGGCACGCTCGTCATCTCCGGCGCCACCAGCGGCGACCGGCCCTCGCACGCCGAGCTGACCCGGATCTTCTTCCTCGAACTCAAGGTCGTCGGCTCCACGATGGGCACCAAGGACGAGCTGGACGACCTGCTGGCGTTCTGCGCCTCGACGGGGGTCAGGCCCGTCATCGACGAGGTGCTGCCGATGGACCGGGCCCGCGAGGGCTTCGAACGCCTCGCGTCCGGCGAGCAGTTCGGCAAGATCGTCCTCACCAACGCCTGACCCTCCCGGCACGGCCGCCTTCCCCCTCCGGGTACGCCTCCCCGGGTACGCCTCCCCGGGTGCGCCTCCCGAGTACGGCCCCCCCTCCGGTGCCGGGCCACTTCTCCGGCACCGGGGCTGTCTCCCCGCCGCCCCTTCGTGTCAACCAGGGTTGACGGTCTGTCTGTGTCAACGTAAGTTGACGGCATGACCGAAGCAACGGATCTCGCCGCGCGAGCGGGCGACCGTGACCCGCGGGTCGGCCTGCGTGCCGTCGCCGCACTGCGCCGTCTGCTGGAGCAACTGGAGGCGGTCCAGGTGCGCAGCGCGCGCCGGCAGGGCTGGTCGTGGCAGGAGATCGCCGCCGAACTCGGCGTCAGCAGGCAGGCCGTGCACAAGAAGTACGGGAGGCATTGATGTTCGAACGGTTCACCGGGGACGCGCGGGCGGTGGTGCAGGGCGCCGTCGGACACGCCGAAGCGGCACGGGCGCCGCGCGTCGATCCCGGCCATCTGCTGCTCGCCCTCCTCGACCGGGAGAGCGGCCGCTGCCGCGCCGTCCTCGCCGCGCTCGGCGTCGGCGCCGAGCGCAAGGAGTCCGTGCGCCGGGCCCTGGCCGACACCCGCCGCAGGGCCGGACTCTCCCGCGCCGACTCCGACGCCCTCGCCGGACTCGGCATCGACGTCACCGAGATCGTCGCCCGGGTGGAGGAGGCGCACGGGGTCGGCGCGATGTCCGGCGACCGGCGGGCGGGCCGGGGACGGCGCCCCTTCACCCCGGACGCCAAGGACGTCCTCGCGCGCGCCCTGCGCGCCGCAGGGGCCCGCGGCGACCGGCACATCGGGGACGAGCACCTGCTGCTCGCCCTCGTCACCCGCCCCGGCGGCGAGGCCGAGATCCTGCACGACCACGGAGTCACCCACGAGACGGTGACGCAGGCCCTGCACGACGGGGGAGCGGAGTCCCGGGCGAGCTGACGCCCGCCCGGCCCCGGCCGGGGCGCCGACCCGCCGGTCAGCCCTTCGGGGTCCGCAGCAGCGCCCCGATGTGCGCGGCGGCCGTCGACAGATGGCGGCGGGCGTCACGGAGCTGGTCGTCCGTGACGCCGTGGTCGCGGGCGGCGTCGCGGATGTCGTCACGGAAGCGGTCGAGGAGCCGGTCGAGGTCGCGGGCGGTGTCGCCGGTCGGGCTCTCGTGCGCCCAGCTCGGCTCGTACGCGAACGGGACGTCCTCCCCGTGGCTGTAGTCGCCGCGGGTGTCCGGCCCCTCCTCGGCGCCGGGGCGGGACGACCGGCCGAACCCCAGGTCCTTGCCGAACTCCTTGCCGAAGTCCTTACCGAACTCGCCGAACTCCTTGGCCAGTTCGGTCAGCCCCTCGCGCACCCCGGTCGGCCAGTCGCCCCGCGTGAAGTGGTCCTGGACCTGGTCCTGGACCCGGCGCGCGATGCGCTGGACCTCCTCCTGGGCCTGCGCGCGGGCCCGCTCCTGGGCCTCCTTGGCCTGGTGCCGGGCGCGCTGGGCGTCCTCCCTGGCCCGGCGGCTCTCGTCCTTGGCCCGGCGGGCCTGTTCCTTCCACTCCTGCTTGACGCGCCGCATCTCCTCCTTGGCCGCGCGCCAGGACTCCTTGTCGCCGATGTCGGCGAAGTCCCCACCGCCGTCGGGGCCGCCGTCGCCCGCGGTCCTGCCCGCCCGCGCCCCGGGGCCGCGCCGGGCCTCGGAGGCCGCGGCCCGCATCTCGCGCCGCAGGTCACCGGCGGCGCCCCGGACGTCGGCCCGGATCTCCGCAGCCAGCTCCGCCACCGAGTCGCGGATCTCCAGCTCCAGGTCGGCCAGTTCACCGCTGCGGTCGGCGAGTTCGGCGCGGCCCGCGTCCGTGATGGCGTACACCTTGCGGCCGCCCTCGGTGGTGTGGGTGACCAGACCTTCCGCCTCCAGCTTGGCCAGCCGCGGGTAGACGGTGCCCGCCGACGGCGCGTACAGCCCCTGGAACCGCTCCTCCAGGAGCCGGATCACCTCGTAGCCGTGGCGCGGTGCCTCGTCGAGCAGCTTCAGCAGGTAGAGGCGGAGGCGGCCGTGGGCGAAGACGGGGGACATGTCAGAGCACCTTCTTGTCGGTCGGACCACCGGTCGGGCCGTCGCTCGGGCCGTCGGGCGCGGCGCCGTCCGGGGCGTCGCTCGCGCGCTCGTCCGGGTCGTCGCCCCCGCCGTCGGCCGGGCCGGAAGGGGAATTGTCCCCCGGGCCCTCAGGGGCCCCGTCCACCGGTGCCCCCGGCTCCCGCTCCCACGGCTCCTCCTCGGCCGGTGGCCGGCGCAGCAGCGCGATCGAACCGGAGACGGTGGTGGCCTTCAGGCTGCCCTGGCCGGTGCCCAGCCGCCCGGTGATGCGCTTGGCGCCCCACTGGCCGCCGACCCGCAGGTCCTCGAAGGCGTTCGACACGGAACCGCTCGCGGTGTTCGCCTCCACGCGCGCGTCCGCCGGATGCGGCAGCCGGATGGCGATCTCGCCCGAGACGCTCGTCAGACCGATGTCGGTGGGGCGGCCCGCCGGGTCCAGGTCGACGATCATCGAGCCGCTCACCGACTCGGCCCGCACCGAGGGGCCCGCGCCCTCGACGACCGTCAGGTCCCCGGAGACGGAGTGGAAGCGCAGGTCGCCGCTGAGCGACTGGGCCTCCAGGTTCCCCGAGACGGTGTCGGCGCGGACCGCTCCGGTGCAGCCGACCAGCGTGGTGTCCCCGGAGACGCCCTTCACCTCCGTCGGCCCGTCGATCCCGGAGACGACGGCCGCCGCCCCGACGACCCCCACCTCCACCCGGGTGGCGGCGGGCACCGCGAGCGAGACGACCGCGCTGCGGCGCCTGCTGCGGTGGTCGAGCCAGCTGAGGAACCCCTTCCAGGTGAGGTCCTCGTAGGCCACCGTGAGGACGCCGTCCCGCTGGGTCACCACGAGGGGCGGGCCCTCCACCTCGGTGATCTCGCAGCGCGCGGAACCTTCCTCGGTGCCCATCACGTTCACCGTTCCGTTGACGACGCGCACCTGGAGCTCTCTCACCGGCTCGTCGAACGTCAGTTTCGCGGGCTCCGCGACGGACCACTCGGACATCCTGCACCTCCCCGTGCGGACGCGCCATATCGCGTCTTCACTCTAAACACGATATATCGCGGTCGGGGTTTGTCAAGGCGCTCGTTCGGGGACCGGATGCCCACGAAATGCCGCAAAGCCGCTTGTCGTCCTACCGTGTGATCATGTCGAAGGACACTGTCCGCACCGGGTCCGCCACCGGCGCCCTGCTGCTGTGCCGCGCGGAGCCCGCCTCGGTCGCCCCCGCGGCTCATCTGCTGCGCGAACCCATGCTGGTCACCGGCGCGGGCGGCCCGTGGAGCGTGCTCGTGCCCGAGGGCAGGCCCTGGCAGGACGGCTCCGAGCCCGTCGACCGCGTCCTGACCGGCTGGGCCACCGCGCTCGCCGTCGGCGCCCCCTGGCCCGCCCTGGCCCTGTGGTGGGACGCCGACCGGGCCGGGTTCACCCTCGCCTCCGGCTTCCGCCGCCCGGTCGGCTACGTCTGGCTCGCCGACGGCACCCCGGCGGGCGAGGACGAGGCCATGCGCACCTTCGCCGCCCGCCTCGGCCTCGACCCCGTCCTGGACGTGCAGGCCCTCGACCGGCTCACCGCGCCCGACCCGACCCGGGTCCTCGACGCCCGCGCGCGGCTGCGCGGCCTGCTCCTGGTGCTCGCCCGCGCGGAGGTGGCGCTGCCCGCCGGACTCGCCCCGGGCGAGCCGCAGGACCGTCTGCGCGAGGCGGCCCGCGCCCACCCCGGCGCTCGCACGGTCGCCTGGCCCGGCTGGCGGGAGGCGGTCCGCGCCGAGCTGGACGCGGTCGACGCGAGCCCCCTCGGCCCCTGGCTGCCCCGGTCGGGCACCTCGCGGGCCCGCGCCCTGGCCCTCGCCCAGATCGCCGTCGGCCTCCCGCTCACCGTCCGCGGGCTGCGCCGCCGCGGCGCGGGCTGGGCGGCGGCCGGGGCGCTGCTGCTGGCCCACGGCGCCTTCGGCCTCGTCCACGACCTGACCCGGCCCCGCGACTGAGCCCCGCGGACGCCACCCGGGGGCCACGGGCGCGGCGCGGCCCGCACCGGCCACCCGGGAAGCCCCGGAACGCCCGCGGAGGCCCGTACACGCGTCGAGGGGCGCCCGTGGGCACCCCTCGTCCACCTGCTCCGGCGACCCGTCCGCCGCCGGGCCGCCGGTCAGTCGTCGGCGTCCTCGTCGTCGTCCAGCCGGGCCAGCCAGGTCGCCAGGCGTTCCACCGGTACCTCGAAGTCCGGGTTGAGATCGACGAACGTCCGTAGCTGCTCGGCGAGCCACTCGAAGGTGACCTCCTCCTCGCCGCGCCGCTTCTCCAGTTCTTCGATGCCTCGGTCGGTGAAGTACACGGATTGCTCTCCTGGGGCTGGGCCGTGGGCCGGGGGTTGCTGCCCCCCAGGTTATGACGCGCCCGCCGGAACGCGTCCGGCCCCGCCACCCCCAGGGGGCGACGGGGCCGGACGTCCGGACGGCCGGGGTCAGCGGGTCACGCCTCGAAGACCTCGCGCACCAGCTGCTCCTGCTCCGCCTGGTGCCGCTTGGCCGAGCCGACCGCGGGCGACGAGCCGTGCGGGCGGGAGATGCGCCGCAGCCGCTCGCCGTGCGGGACGTCCGCGCCGACGGCGAGGTCCAGGTGGTCGATCAGGTTCAGGGCGATGAACGGCCAGGCACCCTGGTTGGCCGGCTCCTCCTGGGCCCACAGGTACTTCTCGGCGTTCGGGTACTTGGCGATCTCCGCCTGCAGCTCGGCGCCCGGCAGCGGGTACAGCCGCTCGATGCGGATGATCGCCGTGTCGGTGACCCCGCGCTTCTGGCGGTCGGCCTCCAGGTCGTAGTACAGCTTGCCCGCGACGAAGACGACCTTGCGGACCGCGGCCGGGTCGACCGTCGAGTCGCCGATGACGGGCCGGAACTGACCCGACGTGAACTCCTCCGTCTTCGACGCGGCGGCCTTCAGGCGCAGCATCGACTTCGGGGTGAAGACCACCAGCGGCTTGTGGTGCGGGTTGTGCACCTGCCACCGCAGGAGGTGGAAGTAGTTCGACGGCAGGGTCGGCATGGCGACCGTCATGTTGTTCTGCGCGCAGAGCTGGAGGAACCGCTCGACCCGGGCCGAGGAGTGGTCCGGGCCCTGGCCCTCGTAGCCGTGCGGCAGCAGCAGCGTGACGCCGCTGGTCTGGCCCCACTTCTGCTCGGCCGCCGAGATGTACTCGTCGACCACGGTCTGGGCGCCGTTGACGAAGTCGCCGAACTGGGCTTCCCACATCACGAGCGCGTCCGGGCGGGCCAGCGAGTAGCCGTACTCGAAGCCCATGACCGCGTACTCGGAGAGCAGGGAGTTGTAGACGTTGTAGCGGGACTGCTCCTCGGCGAGGTACTGCAGCGGGGTGTGCTCCTCGCCCGTCTCGCGGTCGATGAGGACCGCGTGGCGCTGGCCGAAGGTGCCGCGCTGCGAGTCCTGGCCGGAGAGCCGGACCGGGGTGCCCTCCAGCAGGAGGGAGCCGACGGCGAGGGTCTCGCCCATGCCCCAGTCGATGGTGCCGTCCTCGACCATCGCCGCCCGGCGCTGCAGCTGCGGGAGCAGCCGCGGGTGGACGTGGAAGGTGTCGGGGATGTTGACCTGCGACTCGGCGATCCGCTTGACGACCTCCGCCGAGATCGCCGTGTTCACGGCGACCGGGAACTCGGCCTGCGGGTCGGAGACCGGGCCGGTGCCCGGCTGCGAGACGGCCTCGCGGACCTCGGTGAAGACCTTCTCCAACTGCCCCTGGTAGTCCTGGAGCGCCTGCTCGGCCTCTTCCAGGGTGATGTCGCCGCGACCGATCAGGGACTCGGTGTAGAGCTTGCGCACCGAGCGCTTCTTGTCGATCAGGTCGTACATCAGCGGCTGGGTGAAGGCCGGGTTGTCGGACTCGTTGTGACCGCGGCGGCGGTAGCAGATGAGGTCGATCACCACGTCCTTGTTGAACGCCTGGCGGAACTCGAACGCCAGCCGCGCGACGCGCACGACGGCCTCGGGGTCGTCGCCGTTCACGTGGAAGATCGGGGCCTCGATCATGCGGGCCACGTCCGTCGCGTACATGGAGGAGCGCGAGGACTCGGGGGCCGCGGTGAAGCCGACCTGGTTGTTGATGACGATGTGGACCGTGCCGCCGGTGCGGTAGCCGCGCAGTTGCGACATGTTCAGCGTCTCGGCCACCACGCCCTGGCCCGCGAAGGCCGCGTCGCCGTGCAGGGCCACCGGCAGGACGGTGAAGTCCGTGCCGCCCTTGTTGATGATGTCCTGCTTGGCGCGGGCGATGCCCTCGATGACCGGGTCGACCGTCTCCAGGTGGGAGGGGTTGGCGGCCAGCGAGACCTTGATCTGCTCGCCGTCGAGACCGGTGAAGGTGCCCTCGGCGCCCAGGTGGTACTTGACGTCGCCGGAGCCGTGCATCGACTTCGGGTCGAGGTTGCCCTCGAACTCGCGGAAGATCTGCGCGTACGACTTGCCGACGATGTTGGCGAGGACGTTCAGCCGGCCGCGGTGGGCCATGCCGATGACGACCTCGTCCAGGCGGGACTCGGCGGCCGAGTCCAGCACCGCGTCGAGCAGCGGGATGACGGACTCGCCGCCCTCCAGGGAGAACCGCTTCTGCCCGACGTACTTGGTCTGCAGGAAGGTCTCGAAGGCCTCCGCCGCGTTCAGCCGCCGCAGGATGCGCAGCTGCTCCTCGCGCTCCGGCTTGGTGTGCGGGCGCTCGATGCGGTCCTGGATCCACTTGCGCTGCTTGGGGTCCTGGATGTGCATGAACTCGACGCCGGTGGTGCGGCAGTACGAGTCGCGCAGCACGCCGAGGATGTCGCGCAGCTTCATCAGGGACTTGCCGGAGAAGCCGCCGACGGCGAACTCGCGCTCCAGGTCCCACAGGGTGAGGCCGTGCTCGGTGATGTCCAGGTCGGGGTGCTTGCGCTGGCGGTACTCCAGCGGGTCGGTGTCGGCCATGACGTGGCCGCGGACCCGGTAGGAGTGGATCAGCTCGAAGACCCGCGCGGCCTTGGTGACGTCGTCGTCGTGCGAGGCGTCGATGTCCTTGAGCCAGCGCACCGGCTCGTAGGGGATGCGCAGCGCCTCGAAGATGTCGTCGAAGAAGCCCTGGTCGCCCAGGAGCAGGTTGGCGACGACGCGCAGGAACTCGCCGGAGGCGGCGCCCTGGATGACCCGGTGGTCGTAGGTCGACGTGAGCGTCATGACCTTCGAGATGCCGAGCTTGTTCAGGGTGTCCTGGCTGGTGCCCTGGAACTCCGCGGGGTAGTCCATGGAGCCGACGCCCATGATGACCGACTGTCCGGGCATCAGGCGCGGCACGGAGTGGACGGTGCCGAGGCCGCCGGGGTTGGTCAGGGAGACCGTGACGCCGGTGAAGTCGTCCATCGTCAGCTTGCCGTCGCGGGCGCGCCGGACGATGTCCTCGTAGGCCTGCCAGAACTCGAAGAAGTTCAGGGTCTCGGCCTTCTTGATGCCGGCCACCACGAGCTGCCGGTCGCCGTTGGCCTTCACCAGGTCGATGGCGAGGCCGAAGGTGACGTGCTCCGGCTTGACGAGGGTGGGCTTCCCGTCCTTCTCCGCGTAGTGCCAGTTCATCGACGGCATGGCCTTGATGGCCTGCACCATCGCGTAGCCGATGAGGTGGGTGAAGGAGATCTTCCCGCCCCGGGCCCGCTTCAGGTGGTTGTTGATGACGATGCGGTTGTCGAACAGCAGCTTCACCGGGACCGCGCGCACGGAGGTGGCCGTGGGCAGTTCGAGGGAGGCGTTCATGTTCTTCGCGACGGCGGCGGCGGGGCCGCGCAGCGTCACGAACTCCGGGCCGCCCGTGGCCTCGGTCGCCGGGACGGCCTTCGGCCGGGCGGCGGCGGGCTTGGCGGGCGCGGCGGCCGGAGCCGGTGCCGCGGCCT
>NZ_FMCI01000319.1 GCF_900091845.1 Streptomyces sp. SolWspMP-5a-2 | reverse complement strand
TGTCGATGCTCGCGGTGGTGGACGGCAAGGAGCGCACCCAGGCGGAGTTCGAGGACATCCTCGGCCGGGGCGGCTTCACCGTCAGCCGGATCCTGACCACGCCGTCCCTGATGTCCATCGTCGAGTGCGTGCCCGCCTGACCGACGACGGTCCTTCAGCGCCGTCGCCGTCCGCCCGGAGGAGATCCGAATGCGTGTCCTGATCGTCGTGTGGCCCCTGCCGGCCCATCTCTATCCCGCGCTGCCGCCGGCCTGGGCGCTCCAGGGCGCGGGACACGAGGTCCGGATCGCCTCGCATCCCGACCTGGCCGAAGTGATCACCGCGGCCGGGTTCGACGCGGTGGCGCTCGGCTCCCCGCAGAGCGTGCCGTCGCCGTCCGCGGTCGCTGACTTCCTCCTCCCCGAGGAGCACCGGGCGCGGCTCACCGAGGCGCTCGCGCTCTCCGCCGACGACCCGGTGTGGGGGACGTTCAGCACCTACACCTACGCCTCCTCGCGGATCTTCCACCCGGAGGAGGGGGCGCCCGAGGAGCGTTGGGCGGGGGTGGACGCGCTGGTGTCGGCGGCGCGCGCGTGGCGTCCCGACCTGGTGCTGTGGGACCCGAACTGGCCGTCGGGGGCGGTGGCGGCGCGTGCGGTCGGCGCGGCGCACGCGCGGATCCTGTGGGGGCACGATTTCGTCGGCTGGGCCGCGGACCGGACCTCCCGGGGCCGGGCGGCGCTGCGGTCGGCGGGGCTCGCCGATCCCGTGACGGAGCTGGTGCGGCCGAGCGCCGAGCGGTACGGGGTCCCGGTCGACGAGGAGCTGCTGCTGGGCCAGTTCACGGTGGACCCGATGCTGCCCGGCATGCAGGTGCGGGCGCCGGGACGCCGGGTGCCGGTGCGGCGGATCCCCTACGGCGGGCCCGGCGTGGTGCCGCCGTGGCTGTACGAGTCGTCCGGGCGGCCCCGGCTGGCGGTGTCGCTGGGCACCACGCAGCGCGCGTACCGCAACGACCGCGCGCTGGTCGCGGATCTGCTGGAGGTGGTGTCAGGACTCGACGTCGACGTGGTGGCGACGGTCGACGCTTCGCAACTGGGGGACGGTCCGCTGCCGGAGAACGTGCGCACGGTCAGCTACCTGCCGCTGGGGCTGCTGCTGCCCACGTGTGCGGCGATCGTCCACCACGGCGGCATCGGGACGTTGATGGCGGCGGTCGCGCACGGGGTCCCGCAGTTCGTCGTGGCGGACGCGACAGCGGCGTACGCGGGCAACGCGCGGTACGTTCACGACTACGGAGCCGGCCTGACCGTCGGCCCGCGGACGTCCACCACCGAGATGCGCAAGAGCCTGGTGCGGGTCCTGACCGAGCCCGCGTTCCAGGACGCCGCCGAGGAACTGCGCCGCGACTGGCTCGCCGTACCGAGCCCAGGCGACATCGTGCCCGTCCTGGAGGGGCTCGTGTCGTCGCTTCGCCAGGGTCGTCGGCCCTGACGTCCTCACTGGATGCAAAGGAGGCGCCATGACGGCGTCGACGACCGCCATCGAACGGTCCCGGTTGCCCGCGCTCACCGGTGCCAGGTTCCTGGCCGCCTGCATGGTGCTGGTCTGTCATGTGGGGATCGCGCTGATCCCCCGGCTCGGCGGCACCCGGGCGCACGACGCACAGCGTTACGTCGAAGCCGCGGGAAACGTCGGGGTGTCGTTCTTCTTCGTGCTGAGCGGTTTCATCCTCACCTGGGTGAGCCGCCCCGAGGACACCGCGCGGCGCTTCTGGCGCAGACGGCTGGTGAAGATCTTCCCCAACCATCTGGTGACCCTGGCGGCGGCGCTGCTGCTGATGCTGTCGGCGAGCGTGCCGATCACCGCCATCAACACCGTGCCGACGGTCTTCCTGGTGCAGAGCTGGATACCGGAGCAGGACGCGGTCATCAACTACGGTGGCAACGCACCGAGTTGGTCGCTCGCCTGTGAGCTGCTTTTCTATCTGTCGTTCCCGCTGCTGCTGCGGGTGGCGCGCGGGATCAGGCCGGGGCATCTGTGGCGGTGGCTGGCGGGTACGGCCGTCCTGATCGCGCTCGTGCCGCTGGTGGCGGGGCTGCTGCCCGCGCGGCCGACGATGCCGTTGACGAACGACCACTGGTGGGCGGTCTGGTTCACCTACTACTTCCCCGTCACCCGGCTCCTGGAGTTCGCCCTCGGAGTGCTGACGGCGCTGATCGTCATGCGCGGCCGCAGGCTCCCGTTCGGGGTGGTCCCGGCGCTGGCCCTCGCGGTGGTGGCGTTCGTCGCCGGGGCACATCTGCCGGGCGTCTTCGACCGGGTGGCCGCGACCTCGCTGCCGCTGGCGCTGCTGATCGGCGCGCTCGCGCGGGCGGACACGGGCGACCGGGTCAGGGTGCTGGGCAGCCGGCCCCTGGTCCGGCTCGGGGAGATCTCCTACAGCCTGTATCTGGTCCACTACCTCGTCGTCGCCTACGGACCGATCGGCGCCGTCCACCCGGAGAACTGGGCGAAGCCGGTGAGCCTGGCCGGGGTGTTCGGGTACGGGGCGCTGACGCTGGCGATCAGCCTGGTCCTGGCGTGGCTGCTGTACACGTGCGTGGAGGCCCCGGCGATGCGGCGCTTCAGCCGCCCCCGGCCGCCGAAGGCCGCCGCCCGGCCCGCGGAAACCGCCCCGCAGCCGTCGGCACCCGGCACCTGACGGGCCCGCCGGGGCAGCACAACCACCCCTGGCAGCACGGCCCTTGGGGTCTGTGTTGCCGGTCGCCGCCCATGGTGCGGCGGGTCGTCGGGGGACGGCCCGCCTCGCCATGGGCGCCGTCGCGCCGCTGCTAAACTCGCCGCGCCGCGGAGAGCCTCGACCCCGTTCGGAGGGATTTTTCCATGAATGCCGACACTCCACGACTGTCGTGGCCCGGAGTCTCCTTACGGCGGATGGACCGGGGTTCGCTCGTCTCGCCGTCGGGGCGGGAAGGTCCCGCCGGGATCGTCTCCACCCTGTGCGGCGCCCACGCGCAGATCCTGTCGGCGGCCGAACTGTCGGTGGCGCTGCGGATCGAGGGCGCCACCCGCGCCGAGGTCCGCGCGGCGCTGTGGGACCGGCGGGAGCTGGTGAAGATGTACGGTCCGCGCGGCACCGTCCATCTGCTGACGACAGCCGATCTCCCGCTGTGGATCGGGGCGTTCAGCTCCATACCGCAGTCGCCCAGTCCGTTCCCCAAGGACGTCCAGATGACCGAGGACCAGACGGAACAGGTCGTCGCCGCCATCGGGAAGTCGCTGGAGAGCGCCGAGTTGACCGTCGACGAGCTCACCGAGGCGGTGGTGGCGGCCACCGGGCCGTGGGCGGGCGACCTGGTCATGGAGGCGTTCCAGGGCAAGTGGCCGCGCTGGCGGCAGGCGATGACGCTGGCCGCGCACCGGGGCGTGCTGTGCTTCGCGCCCAACCGCGGCCGCAAGGTCACGTACACCAACCCGCTGCGCTACCTCAGCGACGTCACCCCGCTCGACGGGCCGACCGCGCAGCGCCGGCTCGTGCAGCGGTATCTGCACGCCTACGGTCCCGCCACCCCGCAGAACTTCGCCCAGTGGCTCAACGCGCCCCGCGGGTGGGCCAGTGGTCTGTTCCGGGCGATGGAGGGCGACCTGGAGCAGGTCGACCTCGAGGGCACCCCCGCCTGGGTCAACGCGGGCGACACCGCGATCCCGGCCGAGCCGCACCGGGGCGTGCGGCTCCTTCCGTACTTCGACGCCTATGTGGTGGCCGCCCAACCGCGCGGCCTCCTCTACCCGGGCCGGGCGTCCGTGCGGGCGCTGACGCCGTCGGGGCAGGCGGGCAACTACCCGGTACTGCTGGTCGACGGCACGGTCGCCGGTGTCTGGCACCAGCGCAGGTCGGGAAAGCGGATCCAGATCACCGTGGAGCCGCTCGCGCCGCTGTCCGGCGCGCACCTCGCGGCACTCGACGAGCAGGTCGAGCGGGTGGGCGCCGTCCTGGAGGGCAAGCCCGAACTGACCGTCGGGACCGTCACCGTGGGCGCCCACGCCTGAACCGCCGGGTGGGCGCCCAGGACCTCGGGCGCACCCGGTGCATCCGCCCTCAAGCCGCCGTTGAGCGCTCTCCCGCACGCTGGTGACCCACCGTCACGGACGAAGGAGTGGAGACAGCGGATGAGCAGCGCTCTGGAACAGGACGGCAGTCTGCGCCTGCTGGCGCTCGGCGACGGCTTCATCTACGCGCGGGCCCTCCACCTCGCCGCCGAGCTGGGGATCGCTGATCTCCTGGCCGGGCAGGAGCGGTCCACCGAGGAATTGGCGCGGCGGACCGGGACCGACGCGGGGACCCTGCACAGCATGCTGCGCGCGCTGGCGGGGTGCGGGGTGTTCACCGAGTCGGCGCCCGGACGGTTCGCGCTCACCGAGGTCGGCGCGTGCCTGCGCTCGGACCATCCCCGCTCGGTGCGGACCACGATCGCCCAGTCGGGCCGGATCACCGCGCGCGCCTTCCAGCACGCGGACCACGCGCTGCGCACCGGCGACGGCGCCTTCGCGACGGCGTTCGGGCAGCCGTTCTGGGAGTTCCTGCGGGACAACCCGCAGGAGGGCGCCGCGTTCGACACGGCCATGCAGGAGCACAGCCGGGTGGAGCGGGGCGCGATCGTCGAGGCGTACGACTTCCCGCGGACGGGCCGGATCGTCGACGTGGGCGGCGGGGACGGCACGCTGCTCGCGGCGGTCCTCACGGCGCGCCCGCTGACCAACGGGGTGCTGTTCGACCTGCCGCACGTGGTGGAGCGCACCTGCCTGGGCGAGGCGGGGCTCACCGAGCGGTGCGAGGTGGTGGGCGGCGACCTCTTCGGTGACCTCCCGGCGGGCGGCGACCTGTACCTGATGAAGTCGGTGCTGCACGGCTGGAGCGACGCGGACGCGGTGCGCATCCTGCGCGGCTGCCGGCAGGCGATGAAGCCGGACGGCAGGCTGCTGCTGATCGAGCGGGTGATCCCGGCCGGTGACGTCCCGCACACCAGCAAGGCGTTCGACTTCGCCATGCACGTCATGGCGGGCGGCCAGGAGCGGACCGGTGAGGAGTACACGCGGCTGCTCACGGAGGCCGGGCTCAGCGTCGGCCGGCTGATCCCGACGCGCTCGGTGCAGAGCATCGTGGAGGCGGTGCTCCCCGGCGACCGGCCCTGACCCGGCCCCCGACCGGGGCGGCGGCCGGTCCCCGAGCGGTGCGTGAGCGACGCACCAGAGGGACACGAGCCGCCGCTGCGATGCTCCCCGCATGGCTACTGACCGCAAGATCGCCCTGATCACCGGCGCCAACAAGGGAATCGGGTTCGAGACCGCGCGGCGTCTCGGCGCGCTGGGCGCCGTGGTGCTGGCCGGAGCCCGGGACGAGGGACGCGGCGAGGCCGCCGTGGAACGGCTGCGCGCCGGGGGCGCCGACGCGCACTTCGTGCATCTGGACGTGACGGACCCCGGCCTGATCGAGCAGGCCGCCCGGCGCGTCGACGCGCGCCACGGCCGCCTCGACATCCTCGTCAACAACGCCGGTGTCAACGTCGAGTGGCCGGCCAACCCACCGAGCCAGGTCGGGGCCGACCAGCTCAGGGCCACGTTCGAGACGAACGTGCACGGCGTGGCCGCGGTGACGAACGCCGTCCTCCCGCTGCTGCGCCGCTCCGCGGCCGGACGGATCGTCAACGTCTCCAGCGAGATGGGTCTTCCGGCCTGGCTCGACGGGTCGGCGATGCCCGCCATCACGGCGTACAGCGTCTCCAAGGCGGCCCTGAACATGCTGACCCTGCTGTACGCCAACGAGCTGCGGGACACCGCGATCAAGGTGAACGCCTGCTCCCCCGGGTTCGTCGCCACGGACATCAACGACGGGGTCGGCGAGCGCACCGCCGAGGAAGGCGCCGCGATCGAGGTGCGGCTCGCCCTGCTGGACGCGGACGGTCCCACGGGCCGTTTCGTCACGGACGCGGGCGTCCTGCCCTGGTGAGCGCACGGCGGCCGGGGAGCGCCGGCCCCTGCACAGATGTCCGCCGATCCCACCCCGGGCGCCGAACGCCCCGTGGGAGAACCGAGGAGGTCTCCTATGCGTGTCCTGTTCGTCGTCTGGCCCATGGCGGCGCATCTCTACCCGATCGTCCCGCTGGCGCGCGCGTTGCAGGCCGCGGGGCACGAGACGCGGGTCGCCTCGCACCCGGCGCTGGTCGACACCATCACGGCGGCAGGTCTCACCGCCGTCCCGGTGGGCACGGCGGAGACGATGCCGGTGCTGTCGGAGGTGGGCGGCTACGTGCTGCCCGAGGAGGAGCGCGACCGGCTGGCGAAGGCGTGGGCCGTCACCGGCGCCGACGCGCACGCCTGGTTCATGTTCAGCTACTTCGCGCTGGCCGGCACCAGGATCTTCCACACGCCGGGTGACGGGCCTGACGCGGCCGTGGCGGGCACCGACGAGCTGGTCGCGCTCGCCCGCGCCTGGGGGCCCGACCTGGTGCTGTGGGACATGTGGCCGGCCGCGGCCGTCGCCGCGCGGGTCACCGGGGCCGCGCACGCCCGCTATCTGTGGGGGCCCGACTACTGCGGCTGGGCCAGGCAGCGGTACCTGCGGCAGGGCGGCGAGGAGGGCACGGGGTACCCGGAGCCGCTCGCGGAGGCGGTGTCGCGGGCGGCGCTGCGCCACGGGGTGACGGTCGACGACGAACTCCTCCTCGGTCAGCTGACCCTGGACCCGACGCCGAAGGCGCTGCGGCTGGCCACGCCCGCCTCGACCGTCTCGATGCGCCGGGTGCCGTACACGGGGGCGGACACCGTGCCCGAGTGGCTCCATCAGGGGGTGGACCGGCCCCGGGTCGCCCTGTCGCTCGGCATGTCGGGGCGCGAGTACGCCACCGACGCGGGGCTGGTCACAAAGCTGCTGGCGATGGTGGACGGCCTGGACGCGGACGTCGTCGCGACCTTCGACGCGGCGCAGCTCGCCGGGCAGCGGGTCCCGGAGAACGTGCGGGCCCTCGACTACGTGCCGTTCAACCAGTTGCTGCCGACCTGCTCCGCGGTGGTGCACCACGGGGGCAGCGGCACGGTGATGGCGGCGGTGGCGCACCGGGTGCCGCAGCTCATCGCCGCCGACGGGCTGGAGTCGGCGACGTACGCGCCCTATGTGACCGGCGCCGGGGCCGGGTTGACGTTCGATCACCGGACGGAGTCCGCCGAGGAGATGCGGGGGCGGCTGCTGCGGCTGCTGGGCGAGCCGTCGTTCCGGGCGGGGGCGGACGCGCTGTACGCGCGGTGGCGTGCCATGCCGTCGCCGCGGGAGGTGGTGCCGGTCCTGGAGGAGCTGGCGCGGGGGCACGGACGGGACGTCTGAGACGGCCGTGCCGTCGGCCGAGGGAGCGGGCCGCACACCGGACGGTGTGCGGCCCGCTCCCGTTCGGGTGGCCGGGGGTGCTCAGGCTCGGGTCGAGGTGCCCTCGGCGTGGACGGTGGCCAGCAGCCGGTCCTGCGCGTCGTAGACGTGGGAGACGCCGTGGCAGGTGAAGGTGTCGCCGTGCAGGACGGCGGCCTGGTCGATGTCCACCCAGCCGGTGAGGACCCCGTCCGCGTCGAACTCCAGCTCGACGATCCGGAACGTGAAGGTGTCGGGACCCGTGCTGTGCCAGTAGCCCGCGCCGACCGATCCCGGGCGGGGGCCGGCCAGGATCATGGCCCGTCCGTTGGCGGTGAAGCGCAGGGTGCTGGCGTAGGAGCGGCCCTCCACGACGAGGTGTTCGCTCCAGGTGCCTGCCGGGGTCGCGGTCGTGCGGGTGCGGTCCATGTCGGGTCCTCTCGGTCGGGGTGCGTCGGCGGGCTGGGTTGACCTGGTCTCCAGCGGGGGTGGAGGGGGCTGGGGCACCGTGGACGGCGTCCCGTACATCGTCGAGGGGAGCCGTCGTGGCCCAGTCCCAGCACCGCACCGTCCCTGATGAGGTCACCGGAGACCTCTACGCGGAGATCCAGACGTTCTACGCCCGGCAGATGCGGCGGGCGGACGCCCTCGACATCGACGGCTTCGCCGACACCTTCACCCCGGACGGCGAGGTGGTGCACGCCGACGGCGGGCGGACCCGCGGCCGGGACGAGATGGTCGCCGCCATGCGGGCGCGGCTGCCCCGCTACCAGGGCGTGGCGACCCAGCACTGGTTCGGCCATCTGCTCGTCGAACAGCTCGCGGACGGCGCCCTGGGCGTCTCCTACTACACGCTGGTCGCCCAGTCTGAGGGCGGTGGGCTGTCCTTCCAGCCGGCCTACACCGTGGACGACGTGCTGGTGCGCGAGCCCGGCGGGGCGCTGCTGACCCGCTCCAGGATCATCCGCAGGAACACTCCGGGACAGCGGTAGCGCCGGGTGGGCCGGGTGCCGCGCCCCGCAGTTCAGGCGCGGCACTCCGGCAGACCTCCGTGCAGGACGCACATCTCCTCGAACGACCCCGCGACGTCGATCCTGGCCCCCGGCGGCAGCCCCTCCAATTCGGCGTAGGCCCGGTGGAGGTTGCCGACCAGGCGTTCCGGATCGACGAGCGCGCGGTAGGGGCCGGGTGCGGCCCGCCGGGCCGCGTCGAGCGGGGCGAGTCCGGCCGCGAGACCGTCCTCGGCGAGCCGTCGGCACCACCGCAGGTACTCCTCGGTGCGGTCGAGCAGTTCGGGGCCGCCGACCGCGCCGTGCCCCGGGACCACCACGCGGGGCCGCAGGGCGCGCAGCCGGGACAGCGCCGAAAGCGAGCCCTCCACGGACCCCATCAGAACGTAGGGCGTGACACCCGACCAGACGACGTCGCCGGTGAACAGCGCCTCGGCGTGGGGCACCCAGACGGCGGTGTCGGTCGCCGTGTGCGCGGGTCCGACGGGCAGCAGCTCCACCCTCGGTCCGGCCGCGCCGAGACGCAGGGTGAGGTCGGTGCGGAAGGTCAGCGTGGGCAGCGTGAGCGGGGTGTCGCCCCAGGCGACGCCGGGCCACAGGCCGCGCAGCCCGAGGCCCGCCTCCGCCATGTCGGCGCGGGTGCCCTCGTGGGCGACGACGGTCGCGCGGGGCGTGAAGCGGCCGTTGCCGAAGACGTGGTCACCGTGGAAGTGGGTGTTCACGACCCAGTCGGGGCCGTCGCCGGTGACCTCGGCGACCTGGTCCGCGAGGTGCGCGGTGCGGCTCGCGGTGGCGGCGGTGTCCACCAGCACGGAGGCGCCCGCGCCGACGACGAGCCCCGCGTTGTTGAGACACCAGCCGCCGGGCGCCTGCACGTAGGCGTACACGCCGTCGGCGATCCTGCTCAGCCGTCCGAACGGGGCGACGGCGCTCATGCGCCGGTCCCCCGGGTGTCGGGCAGCGCCGTGTAGCCGCCGTGGTGGAAGACCAGGGGCCGCCCGCCGGGTGCCGCGCCGGACACGGCGAGCACCCGGCCGACGAGGAGCGCGTGGTCGCCCGCCTCGAACTCGCGGTGCAGCGCGCACTCCAGCCAGGCCGCGGCGGACGGGACCACGGCGTGGCCGGAGATGCCGGTGACCGCGCCCAGGAGCCGGGCCGCGGGGGCGCCCTCGGGGCGGTCGGGCAGGCAGAACCGCCTGGCCAGGTCGCGTTGGGCGGTGCCGAGGACGTTGACCGCGTAGCCGCCGTGGGCCCGGATCCGCGGCCGCATCCTGCCGTCCGCCTTGACGGAGACCAGGACCAGCAGCGGGTCGAGGGAGACGGAGGTCAGGCTGTTGAGGGTCATCACGGTCAGGTCGTCGTCGCGCCCGCAGGTGAGCAGGGTGACGCCGGTGGGGAAACAGCCCATGGTCGCGCGGAAGTCGGCCGCGTCGGGGGGTGCCTGGGTGGTGTCGGCCTTGGATGTCATCGTCTCGCCTCGGCTGGTAGGGGTCATCAGTAATTGCCGAGCCCGCCGCAGACGTTGAGGGCCTGGGCGGTGATCGACGCGGCGCCGTCCGTCACCAGGTGGCCGACGAGTCCGGCGACCTCCTCGGGCGTCACATAGCGGCCGAGCGGGATGCGGGCCTCGAACCGGGCGCGGATCTCGTCCTCGCTGACGCCGTGGTAGGCGGCGTGTCCCTGGCGGACCCGTTCGGCCATGGGCGTCTCGACGAAGCCGGGGCAGACGGCGTTGACCGTGACGCCGGTGCGGGCCAGTTCCAGACCGACCGCCTTGGTGAAGCCGACCACGCCGTGCTTGGACGCCGAGTAGGGCGCGGCCAGCGCCACCCCCTGTTTGCCGCCGGTGGACGCGATGCTGATCACCCGGCCCCAGCCCGCCTCGACCATGCCGCCGGCCGCCAGCACCTCCCGGGTGACCCGGAAGACGCCGTGCAGGTTGGTGTCGATCACGTCGAGCCAGGTGGCGTCGTCGAGGTGGGCGGTCTCCCCGCCGCCGTTGCGGCCCGCGCTGTTGACCAGCACGCCGATCGGGCCGTAGGTGTCGACCGCCGCGGCCACGGCGGCGCGCACCTGCTCGGTCGAGGTGACGTCGCACGCGGTGCCCGCGGCCTCAAAACCTTCCTCGCGCAGCCGCTTCACGAGGGCGCGCACGTTCTCGGCGCTGCGCGCGCAGCAGAACACCGCCATGCCCCCGCGGGCCAGCAGCTCCGTCACGGCGAGCCCGATCCCACTGGTCGCACCGGTGACCAGGGCCACCCGCCGCTCTGTGTCCGTCATGCCGCTCTCCCGTCCTGGGGTCTGCCGGTCGGACCTCCGCGCACGACCGTGGCAACGTCCGCTTGCGCGGGTCTCGAAACGGGCTGGAGGCGGGCGCCGGTCGAGCCCGGTTCGACGGTGCGTCGAGGCAGCGGGCCGAGGGTGGACGGGGTCCACACGTGCGGGCCGACCGCCGCCCCCAGCCGAGGAGTGTCCGATGCCCGAAGAGATCCCCGACGTCAGGAAGTCGGTCGTCGTCGCCGCGTCCGTGGAGCACTGCTTCGAGGTGTTCACCGAACGCCCGGCGGACTGGTGGCCGCCCTCGCACGTCCTGGTGAAGAAGGAGCGGGCGGGCCTGGCCTTCGAACCCCTCGTGGGCGGCCGCTACTACGAGTGGGACGTCGACGGCAACGAGATCGCCTGGGGGCGCGTCCTGGAGTGGGACCCGCCGCACCGGCTCGCCATGACCTGGCGCATCGACGGCCACTGGCAGTCGGTCCCCGACGACGACCGGGCCAGCGAGATCGAGGTCGACTTCACCCCGGCCGGCGACGGGCGCACCCGCGTCGACCTGGCGCACGTCAAGCTGCACCGGCACGGCGACGGCGCGTGGAACATCCACCGTGCGCTGGACGGCTCCAGCCCCGGCGAGACGCTGGCCCGTTTCTCCGACGCCGTCTGACCCGGCAGGCCGACAGGAAGGGCACACCATGCACGAGGAGACGCAAGGGGCGGCCGAACGGGCCCTTCCCGTCGAGAAGTTGTGCGCACTGGCCGCCCAGCAGGCACAGGCCGCGGACCGGGAGGGCGCGCTCGCTCCCGAGGTCGTCGAGGGGCTGCGCGAGGCGGGGTTCGCCCGGCATTTCGTGGCCGCCCGGTGGGGTGGCGCGGAGGGCTCGTTCGCCGAACTCACCCGCGCGGTGGTCGCGTTGGGCCAGGCGTGTCCGGCGACCGCGTGGTGCGCCTCGCTCAGCGCCTACTCGGCGCGGTTCGCCTGCCACCTCCCGCAGGAGGGGCAGCGGGCGCTGTGGGAGGGCGGGCAGGACGTCGTGATCGCCACCGGTCTGATGCCCGGCGGCCGTGCCGAGCAGGCCGGGGACGGCTGGCGGCTGCGGGGGCGGTGGAGCTACGTCAGCGGGATCGACTTCGCGGACTGGGTGCTGCTGTGCGCGGCCGTGGAGTCGGGTGACGGGCCGCCCGCGCTGCGCTTCTTCGCGCTGCCCCGGGGCGCCTGCCAGGTGCGGGCGGACTGGGACAGCGTCGGGATGAGGGCCACCGCGAGCCACACCGTGGTGGTGGAGTCCGCCACCGTCCCCGGCCATCTGTCGTTCGGGCGGGGCGACATGATGACCGGCCGCAACCCGCACTCGACGGTCGCCTCCCACAACGTGCCGTTCCAGGCGGTCGGCGGGCTCACCTTCATCGCGCCCGTGCTCGGCGCGGGCACCGGCGCCCTGGCCGCGTTCGCCGCGCTGCTCACCGGCAGACGGCGCACCACGGCCAACGAATCGGCCCTGGTGCGGGCCTCGGGCCGGGTCGACGCCGCGCTGCGCCTCGTCGAGGAGAACACCCGGGTCCTGGACGAACGGCTGTTCACACCCGCCCCCATGGCGCGCAACGAGCGCAACGCGACCTTCGCCGCGGAGTCGGTCAGGGAGGCCGCGGGGCTGCTGGTCTCCGCGGCGGGCACCGCGGGGCTCGGCGCCCGGCATCCGCTGCAACGGCTGTGGCGGGACATCACGGCGGCGACGAGCCATGTGGCGCTCCAGTACGACACGGCGGCCAGGAAGAACTACGCGGCGGTCCTGGCGGGCCCCGCGGAGTGAGCGCGGGGCACGAGCCGGGTTCCAGGTGAGGTCCAGCGGGCCGCGCCAGGGTGGGGGCGCCGGCCGAGGTCGGCCCGTGCCCGTCCGAGACCATGAGGAGAGCAGTGATGCACGCACCGCAGCGCACCCGGCGGGTCGACGCAGAACTCTACGTCGACGTCCTGCAGTTCTACGCCCGGCAGATGCCGTTGCTCGAGGAGCGGCGGCTCGAGGAGTTCCTGGAGACCATGACCGAGGACGGCTCCATCGAGCACGTGCCCAACGGGTGGCGGATCGAGGGCAGGAGCGCCCTGCTCACCGAGATGCGGGCCCGCCGGGGTGACCCGGAGAAGCCGCTGGTCGGTGAGGTGTCGGCGCGTGCGGCGCGGGCCCAGGACGTGGCGTACTACGACGGGATCGTCTACCGGTACTGGTTCGACCGGATGCGGATCGAGCCGCAGCCCCACTCCGACGACATGCTGAAGGTGTCCTACCAGGCGATGGTCAGCATGACGGACGCCTCGGGGAAGGTGAGCTTCGAGCCGACCACGACGGTCGAGGACGTCCTCGTCCGCCAGGACGGCGAGTGGTTCACGCGCTCCCGCCGGGTCACCCATGACTCGCCGCACTGGGCCGACAAGATCCACAATCCGTCGTGACCGGGTCCGCAACGCCCTCTTCGACGTCCTCAGCCGCCTGCCCGTCGGCAGCCGGCGCCAGCGGAGGTGTCCCGACCGTGCCCTCGACCGAAGACCCCGAGACCTTCCCCTTCGAAGGCTCCTCCTACCGGGGCCCCGATCCCCGCTACGCGCGCTGGCGGACCGAGGAGCCGGTCACCCGCGTACGGACGGCGGGCGGGGTGGACGCCTGGCTCGTCACCCGGTACGAGGACGTGCGGGCGGCGCAGGCCGACCCCCGGCTCAGCCGCGCCCTGGCCTGCGGCCCGGCCGCGCCCCGGATCGGCGGCACCATGTACACCACCCCCGAGATGATCATCTCGATGGACTCGCCCGAGCACTCCCGGCTGCGCAAGCTGGTGGCGGGCGCCTTCACCCGGCGCCGGGTGGAACGGCTGCGCCCCCGGGTGCAGTCGGTGCTCGACGGACTGCTCGACGACATCGAGGCCAAGGGGTCGCCCGCGGACCTCGTCCCGCAGCTCACCCTCCCGTTCCCGCTGACCGTGATCGGTGAGCTGCTCGGTGTGCCACCGGAGGACCTGCGGCAGTTCGAGCGGTGGGCCCGCGCCTTCGCCACCGTGGACGACCGGGCGGGCGGCGAGGCGTCGTTGGAGGGGCTCGCGAAACTGAGCGAGTACATCGTCGGGCTGATCGCGCGCAAACGGAGCAGTCCCTCGGACGACATGCTGTCGGAGCTGATCACCGCCCGCGACCAGGGCGACCGGCTCAGCGAACCGGAGTTGGTGACGTTCGGCTTCACCCTGATCGGCGCCGGATTCGACACCACCGCCAACCAGCTCGCCAACTCGGTGCTCGCGCTGATCGGCCGGCATCGGGACCAGTGGGAGACGCTGGTCGCGCGGCCCGCGCGCATCCCGACGGCGGTGGACGAACTCCTGCGGCACGTCAACCTGTTCGCCACCGACACCTCCGGTTTCCCGCGCATCGCGGCCGAGGACCTGGAGATCGGCGGGGTGCGGATCGCGGCGGGCGACGCCGTGCTGCTGTCCCTGGCCTCCGCGAACCGGGACGGGACCGTCTTCGAGGACCCGGACCGGCTCGACGTGGGCCGCGCCCACAACCCGCATCTCTCCTTCGGCCACGGCATCCACCACTGCCTCGGCAAGCACCTGGGCCGGATGGAGATGGAGATCGCGCTGACCGGCCTGGTCGGCCGGCTGCCGGACCTGCGGCTCGCCGTCGCCGAGGCTGAACTGCCCTGGCACGTCGGGGAGATCAACCACACCCTGACGTCGCTGCCGGTCGCCTGGGGAGCATGACCTCCGTGGCCCGGACGGCGTCGGAGCCGCCGCGACGGACGGGCCGCCGTCCGGCCACCGGACTGCTGGGATCCTGGACGTCATGAGCGAGACCTCAGCGCGATTACTGAAGTTGCTGTCCCTGTTGCAGACCCCGCGCGAGTGGCCCGGCAGCGAACTCGCCGAGCGGCTCGCCGTCAGCCCGCGCACCATCCGCCGGGACATAGACCGGCTGCGCGACCTCGGGTACCCGGTGCACGCCACCCGGGGCGCGGTGGGCGGCTACCGGCTGGTCGCGGGCGCCGCCATGCCGCCGCTGCTGCTGGACGACGACGAGGCGGTCGCCATCACCGTCGGGCTGCGCACCGCGGCCCACGCGGTGGACGGCATCGAGGAGGCCGCCGTGCGGGCGCTGGCGAAGCTGGAGCAGGTCCTGCCGTCGCGGCTGCGGCAGCGGGTCAGCGCCCTGGGCGCCGCGACGGTGCCGCTGCCCGGCCACGCCCCGGGGATCGCCGTCGAGCATCTGACCGTGCTGGCCGCAGCGGTGGCCGGGCGGGAGCAGTTGCGGTTCGGCTACCGGACGGCGTACGGCGCCCCGGGGCGGGAGCCGGGGCGGCCGCAGGAGAGCCAACGGCTGGTGGAACCGCACCGGTTGGTGCCGACCGGGCGGCGCTGGTACCTGGTGGCCTACGACAACGAACGGGAGGACTGGCGGACGTTCCGGGTCGACCGCATCCGCGGTCCGCGGCCGACGGGGGTGCGCGGTCCTGTGCGGTACCTGCCGGTCGAGGACGCCGCCGCGTACGTGACCCGGCAGCTCTCCGGACTGGCGCCGCTGTACCGGGCCGTGGCCACCCTGCACGCCCCGGCGGGCGAGGTCGAGGACCGTCTCGTGGGGACGGGCGACGAGTTGGAGGAGCTGCCGGGCGGCCGGTGTCTGCTGCGCACGCAGGCGGACTCCCTGGGATGGCTCGCGTTCCGCCTGGTGAGCATCGGCTGTCCGTTCGACGTGCACGAACCGCCCGCCCTGGTGGCCTACATGCGCGATCTGGGGGCGCGGGCCAGCCAGTCCGTCGACGGCTCCACCGGGACCGCGGCGGGGGGCGCGAACACGGACGTCTCCTGACCTATATGGGGTCTAGCGTCAAAACGTCCGCGGGATCGACGGACCCCCACCCACGAGAAATCCAGGAGCGAGGACCATGAATCCTGTACAGGAGGCTCCGCCGGCCTCCGCCGATGACCGGCGCCGCTGGATAGCGCTGGCGGTGGTTCTGACCGCGTCCCTGCTCGACCTGGTCGACGCGACCATCGTCAATGTCGCGATCCCCACCATCCAGCGGGACATCGACGCTTCGTACAGCGCGATCCAGTGGATCACGGGTGGTTACACCCTCGCGTTCGCGGTGGGTCTGATCACCGGCGGGCGGCTCGGTGACATCTGGGGCCGCAAGCGGGTCTTCCAGCTCTCCATGCTGGGCTTCACCGCCGCGTCCGCCCTCTCGGGGCTGGCCGTGGGCCCCGAGATGCTGATCGGGGCGCGGATCCTCCAGGGCCTGATGGCCGCGATGATGGTGCCGCAGGTGCTGTCGATCATCCAGGTCACCTTCAAGCCCGAGGAGAGCGGGCGGGTCTACGGGCTGTTCGGCGCGATCAGCGGCATCGGCGCGGTCTCCGGTCCCGTGATCGGCGCGCTGCTCGTCGAGTGGGACCTGCTGGGCCTCGGCTGGCGGCCGATCTTCCTGATCAACCTGCCGATCGGGATCGCCGGTCTGATCCTCGGCCAGCGCTATCTGACCGAGTCGAAGGCGCCGCACGCGGTCCGTCTCGACCTGGTCGGGGTCGCCCTGGCCTCGCTCGGCCTGCTGCTTCTGGTCTTCCCGCTCACGCAGGGCAGGGAGGCGGGCTGGCCCGCTTGGAGCTTCGTGGCGATGGCGCTGAGCGTGCCCACCTTCGTCGTCTTCGTGCTGCACCAGCGGGCCAGGATCCGCGCCGAGCGCACTCCGCTCGTGGAGCTGTCGCTGTTCAGGATCAAGAGCTTCGCGGCCGGTATCGCCGTCCAGCTCACCTTCGGCACCACGTTCGGTCTCTTCTCGCTCACCGGCGCCCTGTACATGCAGATCGGGCTCGGCTGGAGCGCGATCCACGCCGCGCTGACGAGCCTGCTCTTCGGCGCCACGATGGCGCTGTCGACCAATGTGGCGATGCGGGTGCTGATGCCGAGGTTCGGGCGGGCCGTGCTCCAGGCGGGCGCCCTGCTGATGATCGTCGGGCTGTACGGCTACCACTGGGTCGCCGACCACCAGGGGACCAGCACGACCACCTGGGAACTGGCGCCGGTGCTGGTCGTCGCCGGCTGGGCTCTTGGCATGATCATGGCTCCTCTGATGAGCGCGGTCCTCTCCGACGTGCCGTTCCAGAACGCCGGCTCCGCCTCGGGACTGACCAACACCGTCAACCAGATGGGCATGGCGATCGGCCTCGGACTGGCCTCGGTGGCCTATTTCGCCGTCGTCGACGACGCCTCCAGGGCCGACCGGGCCAGCGGCGCCGCCTTCGTCGACGCCTTCATCAACACCCTCTGGTGGGTGATGGCCGGCATGGCGCTGGCGTTCCTGCTCATGTGCGCGCTGCCCTCGCTGCGGCCCGACGCGAAGGCGGGCGAGGAGGCGGAACCGGCCGCGGACGACGTCTCGCAGCCCGCGCACTGAGGCTCCGCGACGACGGGTGAGGGGCGGGACCCGGCCGGGTCCCGCCCCTCACCCGTCCCGCTCTCCCGCTTCCCGGCCGCCCGCTCGCCCGCCCCTCGCCCGTCCCCGCTGGCCGCTCGGGCGGTCAGGCGGTCAGGTGCGGGCCGCCGCCGCGCGGACGTCGTCGAGCAGCCGGGCCTGTTCCAGGCAGATCGCGTCGGCCGTGCCGCCGGCCCGCGCCGCCGCCGCGAACGCCATCACGGTGTTGTACGCCTGGTCCTCGGGCGGCTGCCGCAGGACCCGCGGCTCCGAGCCGTCGTCGAGCCTGATCTCCGTCCAGAGGTCGGCCCCCGGCGTGAAGGCGCGGTCCACGGTGATGCTGCCGCCCGTCCCCCACAGGGCGTACCCGCTGCGGTAGGCGTGGTCGAGGCCGAAGGACAGGTGCGCGCAGGTGCCGTCCGGCGCGACGAGCAGCGCCGCACCCGACGAGTCGACCCGGTGCCCCGGGCCCCGCACCAGCGAGGCGCCCACCACCCGCAGGCCGGAGCCGAGGAAGTGCCGGGCGGCGCGCAGCGGATACACCCCGGTGTCCCACAGGGCGCCGCCGCCCAGCTCGGGCCGTCTGCGGATGTCGTCCTCGGACCGCCGCGGGACCGTGAAGTGCGCCTCGAACCCGCGCAGTTCACCGATGGCCCGGTCGGCGAGGAGCTTGCGGACGACGGCGTGCCTGCCGTGGTGGACGAACATGACGTTCTCCATCAGGGCCAGCCCGCTGCCGCTCGCCAGCTCCACCAGCCGCCGCACCGACTCGCGGCGCAGCGCCGCCGGCTTCTCCACCAGCACGTGCCGGCCCGACCGCAGCGCCGCCTCCGCCCACTCGGCGTGCAGGGACGCGGGCAGCGGCACGTACACCGCCTCGACCGCGTCGTCGGCGAGGAGCGCCGCGTAGCCGTCGACCGGGCGGCAGCCGTGGACGGCGGCGAGTTCCCTCGTGCGGGCGGGGTCGCGGCCGGCCACCGCGACGACCTCGGTCAGCGGCGCGCGGGCCATCGCGGGGAGCATTCTGCGCCGGGCGATGTCGGCGCACCCCATGATCCCGATCCGCAGCGGCCCGGTCACAGCCGCACCGCCCCGGTGTTGAGGGCCGCGAGCAGGGACCGGGCCTGCACGTTCACGTAACGGCTGTGCCGGGCCAGCCAGTTGAGCTGTCCCGGGGTGACCCAGCGGTAGCCGGCCGGCGGGGTGGCGAGTCCTGCGGCGACGGCGTCGACGCGCACGATGAGGTGGCGGCTGACCGCGTTGCGGAACCGGCCGCCCTCCTCCGCGTGCAGGGCCGCGTAGCGGAGGTCGGCGGGGTCGGCGCCGAGCACCGCGTCGAGGAAGCGTGGCGCCGGGTGCTCCGCGCCGCCGCGGTAGTTGTCGGGGACGCACTGCACGGTGGGGCCCAGTTCGGCCGTCTCCAGGAAGCCGCCCTCGGTGCGGGCGTGCGCCAGCAGATGCGGCACCCCGTCGAAGCGGCCGGCCAGGAAGGCCGTCACCCCGGTGCCGACCGGCTCGAACAACGGCTGTGTCCAGCCCGGCACTTCGCGGTTCGCGGCCTCCGCGCTGACGGCCACCACCCGGAAGAACCGGCCGTCGGGGCGGTGGATGTCCGACGCGGTCCGCACCCATCCCTCGGTGCGGGCCAGCGGCACCGGCTCGGCCCGCACCTGGTGCCTGGACTTCTCCGTGGTGACCCAGGAGAGGAGTTCGGTGTCGGAGGTCAGCGCCTCGGGGTCGGCCCGCAGGTGGGGCGCGCAGGCCAGTACGGTGCGCGCGTCCATGTTCACCACGTTGTCCCGGAGCAGGAGTTCGCCGAGCTGGCCCAGGGTCAGCCAGCAGAAGTCCGGGTCGGACGGCACGTCCTCGGTGGTCTCCACGATGACGTTCCGGTTGGCCTTCCGCAGGAACCACGACCCGTGTTCGGACTGGAGGACGTCGGCGAGGACCCGTTGCCGCCCGCCGCCGGTGAAGTACGTCAGGTACTTGACGGCCGCGCCGCCGTGCGCCCGGGTGAAGTTGCTGCGGGTGGCCTGCACGGTCGGCGAGAGCTGGACGAGTCCGGGGTTGCCCGGCTCCATCTTGGCCTGCATCAGGAAGTGCAGTACGCCGTCGAACTCCTTGGCCAGGATGCCGAGGACGCCGACCTCCGGCTGGTCGATGATCGGCTGCTGCCACTCCCGGGCGGCCGCTCCCTCGCCCGTGCGCACCCGCAGTCCGCGCACGGTGAAGAAGCGGCCGCTGCGGTGGGCGAGGTTGCCCGTGGTCCGGTCGAAGGACCAGCCCTCCAGGTCGTCGAAGGCGATCGGGCGGACCCGGAACGGGTGGGCCGCGGCGCGCTCGGCCAGCCAGCCGGCGAAGTCCGCCGTGGCCATCCAGGCGCCGGAGCCGATCGCGCGCGCGGAACGCCTGAACCGCGCGGGCGAGTCGGTGTCCGCGCGCGGCCCGGGGACGCCGGTGCGGGTGCCGGACGGTGCTCCGGTCCCGGTCCTGGTGGCGGTCTCGGTCAGATCACTCATGCCGGTGTCCCTTCCAGAAGGAGCCGTCGGCCTCCCGTGGCGCTCACCGTAGGAGCGGCGTCTGGAGATCCGGTCGTACGGTCCTCGGCCGCCGAACGGCGGTCGTGCGGGGGCGAGTCGACGGATTCTCTAGGCGCCCGTGGGAGCGTCTCGGCTCACCGGCTGCCGCGGAGCCGACCGGGCGAAGAAGGCGCTGCCGCCACACCGGCACCACGCTGTCACCACCAGGAGGACGAGTGGTCATCGATCGCTGCCGCGTCTGCGGCAACCGCACGCTGCTGCCCGTGCTGGACCTCGGTCCACAGGCGCTGACGGGTGTCTTTCCCCGGTCGCGCGAGGAGACCGTCCCCGTGGTGCCGCTCGAACTCGTGCAGTGCGCGCCGGACGGCTGCGGCCTCGTGCAACTGCGGCACGTCGCCGACTTCGGTCTGATGTACGGCGAGGGGTACGGCTACCGCTCGGGCATCCGCCCCTTCATGATCCGCCACCTGGCGGGCAAGGTGGACGCCGTCATGAAGCTGGTCGCGCCCGGCCCGGGTGACCTGGTGGTGGACATCGGCAGCAACGACTCCACCCTGCTGCGGCAGTACCCGGCCGGTGGACCCGATCTGGTGGGGGTGGACCCGGTCGGCGGGAAGTTCCGTCATCTGTACCCGCCGCAGGCGGAGTTGGTGACGTCGTTCTTCTCCAAGGACGCGTTCACCGAGCGGTTCGGCACGCGCCGGGCCAAGGCCGTCACCTCGATCGCGATGTTCTACGACCTGCCGCGGCCCCTGGAGTTCATGCGGGACGTGCGCGACATCCTGGACGACGACGGGGTGTGGGTGACCGAGCAGAGCTATCTGCCGTCGATGCTGGAGGCCACCGCCTACGACGTGGTCTGCCACGAACACCTGGCGTACTACAGCCTGCGGCAGATCGAGTGGATGGCGGGACAGGTCGGGCTGACCGTCATCAGGGCGGAGCTGACCGACGTGTACGGCGGCAGCCTGGACGTCACGCTCGCCAGGACCCCCACCAGGCACCGGGTGGACGAGGCGGGCCTGGCCGCGATCCGGGCCGGGGAGGCGGCGCTCGGGCTCGACGGTCCCGCTCCGTTCCTGCGGTTCGCGGAGCGGGCCGCGCGGTCGCGGGACACGCTGCGGGAGTTCCTCGACGACTCCCGCAAGGCGGGCCGGCTGACCGTCGGCTACGGCGCGTCGACCAAGGGGAACGTGATCCTCCAGTACTGCGGGCTGAGCCGGGACGACCTGGTGTGCGTCGGTGAGCCCAGCGAGGAGAAGGCCGGCTGCCTCACCCCGGGCACCGGGATACCGATCGTCTCCGAGGCGGAGGCCAAGGCGCTGGGGCCCGACCAGTTGCTGGTCCTGCCGTGGATCTACCGCGACGGATTCATCGAGCGGGAGCGGGAGTTCCTGTCCGGCGGGGGGAAGCTGGTCTTCCCGCTGCCCGCCCTCGACGTCGTCGACGGGCGGTGACCGGGATGCGGACCCGCGCGCTCGCCGTGACGGGCGCCTTCTCGTTCACGCCCGAGGTGCACAGCGACCAGCGCGGCACCTTCGTCTCGCCGCTCCAGCACGGCGCGTTCGTGGCCGCCGTCGGCCATGGCCTGACCGTGGCGCAGACCAACCACAGCAGGTCCGCGCGCGGGGTGCTGCGCGGTATCCACTTCACGACCACCCCGCCGGGGCAGACCAAGTACGTGCACTGCGCGCGGGGGCGGGCGATGGACGTCGTGGTGGACATCCGGGTGGGCTCCCCGACCTTCGGCCGGTGGGACGTCGTCGAACTGGACGCCCGCTCCTTCCGGGCCACGTACCTCCCGGTGGGCGTCGGGCACGCCTTCCTCGCCCTGGAGGACGACACCGTGATGTCCTACCTGGTCAGCACGGAGTACCGGGCCGAACGGGAGCTGGCCGTCGACCCGTTCGACCCGGCGCTCGGCGTGGCCTGGCCGAAGGACATGGAGTTCGTCCTCTCCGGGCGGGACCGGGCCGCCCCCTCGCTGGCACGGGCCGAGGCCGCGGGCGTGCTGCCCCGCTACGAGGAGTGCCT
>NZ_FMCI01000025.1 GCF_900091845.1 Streptomyces sp. SolWspMP-5a-2 | reverse complement strand
CCCCGCGTCCGTCCGCGCGGCTGGCCGGCTCCGCCTCCGCTTCCCGCCCGCTCGGTCCGATCTTTTGGCGACTCGCGGATCCAGTTCACAGACATATGTCAATCGAACATGCTCAAATTCATTCCATCGGGGGTAACTTGCTGGGCGGGGAACCGATCTGCGCTTGCCCCGCCCCGGGCACATGGCTGCGCTCTCGGGCTCCGCACAGGACGTCACCCCGTACCCCGGTGACCTGAGCGGCCGCCTCGCGCGGAGCTGGATGGAGGCGATGTCGTCGTGCGGCAGGATCCTGCGCGCCCGGCCCGTCATGTCCGCGTCCACCAGGACCGGGGGCACACGGTGCTGGAGCTGCGCGGGGACATCGACATCGCGGCGGCGGTGGAGATCTCCCCGCACCTGGACCGGCTCACCGCCCACCCGGGCGTCCGGCTCGTCATCGACCTCGGCGGGGTCGACTTCTTCGACTGCTCGGGGCTCAGGCTGCTCTACCGGGCCCGCGCCCGGGTGCTGGACCAGCACGGCGAACTGCGGCTCGTCTGCGCCCACCCGCTGACCCTGCGCATCCTGCGCGTCACCGGCCTCGCCCGGCTGCTGCCTCCCCACCCGACACTGGACGCGGCCCTGGAACGCCCCGGCGCCGCCTCCGGCTCCCTGTGACGGCCGGGACCCGGCGCCCGTGTCCCGCGGCGCCTACGCGTCCCGGGGCGCGTCGAACAGGGCGCTGACCGACTCCCCGTTGTGGATCCGCCGTACCGCCTCGGCCAGCGCCGGGGCGATGGACAGCACCCGCAGCTTGTCCGTGTGCTCCGCCGCGGGGACCGGGACCGTGTTGGTGCAGACGATCTCCAGCACGTCCTCCTGGTCGCTGAGCCGTTTGAGCGCGCCGCCCGCGAAAAGCCCGTGCGTACAGGCGATCCGGATCGAGCGCGGCCCGAACTCCCGCAGCCGTTGCAGGAGTTCGATGACGGTGCTGCCCTTGGCGATCTCGTCGTCGAGCACGATCACGTCCCGGTCGGCCACCTCGCCGATCACCGAGCTGATGGAGACGCGGTCGTCCGCGAACCGCTGCTTGGCACCGGCCGCCACCTGGGCGCCGATCATCCGGGCGAACGCGGCGGCCTCCTTGGCGTTGCCGAGGTCGGGCGAGACGACGGTGGTGCGGCTGAGGTCGTAGCGGCGGAACCAGGCGGCCAGCTCCCGCAGCGCGTGCAGGTGGTCGACCGGCACCGAGAAGAACCCGTGCACCTGCGGCGCGTGCAGGGTCATGGCCAGGACACGGCTCGCACCCGCCGCCACCAGCAGATCGGCGACCAGCCGTCCGCCGAGCGAGATCCGGGGCGCGTCCTTCTTGTCGGAGCGCGCGTAGGAGTAGTGCGGCATGACGACGCTGATCCGCCCGGCCGACGCCCCGCGCGCCGCGTCGCACATCATCAGCAGCTCGACCAGGTGCTCCTGGACGGGCTTGACCAGCGGCTGGATCAGGAAGACGTCCCGTTCCCGGCAGTTGGCCTGGAGCTGCACCTCCAGGCAGTCGTTGGCGAACCGGCTCACCCGGGTCGGGCTGAGCGGAACCCCCAGGTGGGCGCAGACCTCGGCGGCCAGTTCGGGATGGGCGCTGCCGCTGAACACGGAGATGTCGCGCACGATGTGCTCCTCGCACGATCGGAACGGGTCGCCCTCATGCTACTGATCGTCCCGCGCGCCGCGCGGGGACCAGGGGCGTCGCGCGGGTCCGGTCACATTCCGGCGGCCTCTGTCCCGATCCGGCAACAGGGCGGTCTGACAAGGGGCTTGAGGGGCATGTGGTCGGTAGGAAGGAGGGCCGTCACCATGACGACTCCCATCAAGCGGGCGTCCGGGCGGATGCCCGGCTGGGCGAAGGCGGTGTGCGCCGTCGTGCTGGTGCTCGTGCTGCTGTTCGCGGGAATAGTGCTGAGCGTGCTGCCGGGACTGAACAACCTCTTCGGGACCGAGACGCACGACCGCACCGGGCCCACGCTGCTCCAGTCCATCCAGGACATGAGCCGCTACGACGCCGCGTCCGGCAACTTCCAGGTCGTCGTCGACCTGGAGAAGGACAGCAAGTACCTGCCCGACGCGATCCGCGGCTCCCGTGTCCTGTACGTGGGCGCCGGGACCGTGGACGCCTACGTGGACCTCGGCAAGCTCGGCGAGGACGACGTGAAGGTCGACAAGGACCGCACCGAGGCCACCCTGCGGCTGCCGCACGCGGCCCTCGGCAAGCCCGCCCTGAACCCGGACCGCTCGTACGCGGTCTCCAAGCAGCGCGGACTGCTGGACCGGCTCGGCGACTTCTTCTCCGACAACCCGAACAGCGAGCAGGCCGTGCAGAAGGTCGCGGTCAAGCACATCGGGGACGCGGCGAAGGAGAGCGGTCTGACGACCCGCGCCGAGACCAACACGACCGAGATGCTCCAGGGTCTGCTGCGTTCGCTGGGCTTCAAGGAGGTGCACGTCAGCTACGGATCATGACCGTCCGCGGCACGTGCCCCGGGCACCGCATCCTCGGCCGGTTCCCGGGTAACCGCCCCTCGACACGGGGACGTTGAGGAACACCACGACCGGAGGACGGACATGACCCGGGCAGAGACAAGGCCGCGCGGCGGATGGCGTCGGCGCGCATCGAGGCGGGACGGCGGCGACGAGGCGCCGGTCGTCGAGCGGGAGCGGCACGTGCTGCCCCTCCCGGTGCGTCTGCTGGCGATGCTGATCGCCTTCGGGTTCATGGTGGCGTTCGCGGTGGTGCTGGCCAAGCTGACCCTGCAGCCGTCCCCGGCCTCCGTGTCGCTGATCCACACCAACCTGCACCCGGGCAGTTCGCTGCGCGCCTACCTGGACCAGCCGCAGATGCGGGACGCGGTGAAGCAGATCGGCGGCAACATCGTGCTGGGCGTGCCGTTCGGCATCCTGGTGCCGGTGCTCGCGCCGCGCGCCCGGGGTCTGCTGCGGGTGCTGCTGCTCACCGCGATCGTGATGCTGACGGTGGAGTTCGCGCAGGGCGCGCTGATCACCGGGCGCTCCTTCGACATCGACGACGTCATCCTCAACACCTCGGGCGCGCTGATCGGTTACCTGCTGCTCGGCCGGCGGATGGGGCGGGCGGTGCACGCGCGCAGGCGGCGTCCGGTCCCGGCGGAGGAACCCGCCGCGACGGCGCCGCGCGCGAAGAGCGGCAGGACCGGCACGTCCGGCACGTCCCGCTTCAAGAAGTCCGGTTCGAAGCTCTCGCGGCCCGTCTGGGCGTCGCGGACGTCCAAGGCGTCGCGGGACACGAAGACCGCGAAGAACACGAAGGCGTCGAGGGCTTCGAGGCTGCCCAAGTCCCTGAAGCGGACGAAGAACGCCTGACCGGAACGGACTCCGAGCGTCAAGTCCCTGGTATGGACCAGGGGCTTGACGCTTTCCTTATCTCACTTCTTAAATCAAGAGGCGACGTCCTTCACCCCCCACCCCGCCGGAAGGAACTTCCGTGGCCTCTCCACGCCTGCTGCGCAGATGCCTGTTCGCCGCCCTGCCCGCCGTCCTCGTCGCGTCCGTCGCGACCGGTCCCGCCGCCGAGGCCCGCCCGGCGACGTCGGCCGCCGCCCCCACCGCGGCCGCCGCGGTCGCCTTCTCCGACACCTTCGACGGGCCCGCGGGCGCCGCCGTCGACGGGTCGAAGTGGCAGATCGAGACCGGCGACAACGTCAACAACCACGAGCGGCAGTACTACACGTCCGGCGCGAAGAACGCGGCGCTGGACGGGCAGGGCCATCTGGTGATCACGGCCCGCCGGGAGAACCCGTCCAACTACCAGTGCTGGTACGGCACATGCCAGTACACCTCGGCCCGGCTCAACACGGCGGGGAAGTTCAACGCGCAGTACGGCCACGTCGAGGCGCGGATGAAGATCCCGCGCGGGCAGGGCATGTGGCCGGCGTTCTGGATGCTGGGCACGCCGGTCAACTGGCCGGACTCGGGCGAGATCGACGTCATGGAGAACGTCGGCTTCGAACCGTCGACCGTGCACGGCACCCTCCACGGCCCCGGCTACTCCGGCTCGGGCGGCATCGGCGCCGGGTACTCGCTGCCGGGCGGCCAGGCGTTCGCCGACGCCTTCCACACCTTCGCGGTGGACTGGGCGCCGGACTCGATCACCTGGTCCGTCGACGGCACCGTCTACCAGCGCCGCACCCCCGCCGACCTGGGCGGCCGGAGCTGGGTGTTCAACAAGCCGTTCTTCCTGATCCTGAACCTCGCGGTGGGCGGCTACTGGCCCGGTGACCCGGACGGCTCCACCGCGTTCCCGCAGCAGCTCCTCGTGGACTCGGTGTCGGTGACGACCGGCGACTCCGCGCCCGGCGGCTCGGCCATCCGCGGCCTCGCGGGCAAGTGCGTCGACGTGGCGGCGGCGAACCCGGCCAACGGCACCCCCGTCCAGCTCTACGACTGCAACGGCACCGGCGCCCAGCAGTGGACCGTGGGCGCGGACGGCACCGTCCGGGCCCTGGGCAAGTGCCTGGACGTCACGGACAACGGCACCGCGGACGGCTCGACGGTGCAGCTGTGGGACTGCGCGGGCAGCCCCAACCAGAAGTGGACGGTCACCGGGGCGCACGACATCGTCAACCCGCAGGCGAACAAGTGCCTGGACGTGACCGGCAACAACTCCGCCAACGCCACCCGGCTGCAGATCTGGACCTGCACCGGCGCCGCCAACCAGAAGTGGACGGTCGGCTGAGCCGGACGGCGGTCCCGGGCGGGGCCCGCCCTACCGCGGCTGCCAGGTGAACTTGTCGCCGCCCACCCAGCGGACCACTTCCGGGTCGTCGAGGTCGTGGATGGTGATGCCGCGCACGGCGGCGGCCCGGAGCACGTCCGTGAGGGTCGTCGCCTCGCCCACCACCTCGCCGTCGATCTCGACGATCCGGAACGGCGGCCTGCCCGGCTGCACCCCGAGCACCATGATCCGCGGACGGGAGAGGTGCGGGCTCGCGATTTCGGTCATGCAATAGAGCCTAGAACGCATCCCGTCGTCACGAATGATCGGATTGGTCCTGATTCTGATCGATCCGGTCCGGGTGGGCGCCCCGCCCGTGACCGCCGGGACCGACCGGAGGAGGCGGCCATGGACCCCGTCGAGGCGCTGGAGCGCATCGCCTTCCTGCTCGAACGGTCCCTGGCGCCGCCCTACCGCGTGCGGGCGTTCCGCGGGGCCGCCCGGGTGCTGTCGGCGCTGCCCGCCGACGAGGTCCGCGCGCGGGCCGGGGACGGCTCCCTGGAGTCGCTGAAGGGCGTCGGCCCGAAGACCGCGCAGGTGGTGCGGGAGGCCCTCGCCGGACAGGTGCCCGCCTACCTGGCCAGGGCCGAGGACGAGGACGCGCGGGCCGCGCCCGACCTGCGGGGCGGCGAGCGGCTGCGGGCGCTGCTGCGCGGGGACTGCCATCTGCACTCCGACTGGTCCGACGGCGGCAGCCCGATCGAGGAGATGGGGCGGACCGCGGCCCGGCTCGGGCACGAGTGGGCGGTGCTCACCGACCACTCCCCCCGGCTCACCGTCGCCCACGGGCTGTCACCCGAACGGCTCCGCGCCCAGCTGGACGAGGTGGCCGCCCTGAACGCCTCCTGGGCACCGTTCCGCCTGCTCACCGGCATCGAGTGCGACATCCTCGACGACGGCGCCCTGGACCAGGAGCCCGAGCTGCTGGAGCGGCTCGACGTCGTGGTCGTCTCCGTCCACTCCAAGCTGCGCATGGACGCCCGCGCCATGACCCGCCGGATGGTGGCCGCCGTCCGCGATCCGCGCTCCGACATCCTCGGCCACTGCACCGGACGGCTGCTCGGCGGGCGCGAGCGGCCCGAGTCGCTGTTCGACGCCGACGAGGTCTTCGCGGCCTGTGCGGAGACCGGCACGGCGGTGGAGATCAACAGCAGGCCCGAGCGGCTCGACCCGCCCCGCAGGCTGCTGCGCAGGGCCGTGGACGCCGGGGTCCTCTTCGCGATCGACACGGACGCGCACGCGCCGGGGCAACTGGACTGGCAGGGGTACGGCTGCGCCCGCGCCGAGGAGTGCGGGGTGCCCGCCGACCGGGTGGTGACGACCTGGCCCGCAGACCGGCTGCTGGCCTGGAGCCGGGGCGCGTGACCGGCCGGGCGCCCGGCCGGGGGGTGACTCAGGTCACGGGGTCAGGCGGGACGGCCAGGAACAACGGGGGGTGGTTCTCCGTTGAACCAACCGTGGGAGCGGACGGAACAGTGTCCCCGGGCCTCACCCTCCGCCCACAGGGACGATCGTTCGGCTGAAGCCCTGTGGAGCCATTCGCCGAGAGGCGACCGCCGTCCGCGCCCACACCTCGACCGCCCCGACCGTGATTCCCCCGTCCGGTCGGGGCTTTCCTCTGCCGGGGCCCGGTGCCGCCCGCGCGGCGCCGGGCCCGCGCTTGACTTGGAGAGCACTCCAGTCCGTAGCGTTCTGGACATGACTGAACAGCACAGCATCGGGTCCGGTTTCGGCGCGACCAGCACCGCCGACGAGGTCCTGGCGGGCATCGATCTCACCGGCAGGCTCGCGATCGTCACCGGCGGTTACTCCGGCATCGGCCTGGAGACCACCCGCGCGCTCGTCGGGGCGGGCGCCCGGGTCGTGGTCCCGGCGCGGCGCCGGTCCACCGCCGAGGAGGCGCTCGCCGGGCTCGACGGGGTCGAGGTGGACGAGATGGACCTCGGCGACCTGGAGAGCGTGCGCGCCTTCGCCGAGCGGTTCCTCGCCACCGGCCGCGGCATCGACATCGTCATCGACAGCGCCGGGATCATGGCGTGCCCCGAGACCCGGGTCGGGCCCGGCTGGGAGGCCCAGTTCGCCACCAACCACCTCGGCCACTTCGCCCTCGTCAACCGGCTCTGGCCGGCCATCGCGCCGGGCGGCGCCCGCGTCGTCTCGGTCTCCTCCCGCGGCCACCACTTCTCCGGCATCCGCTGGAACGACCTCGACTGGCGGCGGGGATACGACAAGTGGGAGGCGTACGGCCAGGCCAAGACGGCCAACGTGCTCTTCGCCGTCCACCTCGACCGGCTGGGCGAGGCCGCCGGGGTCCGCGCCTTCGCGCTGCACCCCGGCGGCATCCTCACCCCGCTCCAACGGCACCTGCCCAAGGAGGAGATGGTCGAGCGCGGCTGGATCGACGAGAACGGCACCCCGCTCGACCCCGAGGGCTTCAAGACCCCGCCGCAGGGCGCCGCCACCCAGGTGTGGGCGGCGACCTCGCCCCTGCTCGACGGCCTCGGCGGCCTCTACCTGGAGGACTGCGACGTCGCCGGGCCCGCCCCTGAGGACGGCGAGCGCACCGGCGTGAAGGCATGGGCGGTCGACCCGGACCAGGCGGCCCGGCTGTGGGCGGAGTCGGCGCGGCGCACGGGCGTGGACGCCTTCGCCACCGACTGACGGCCGCTCCCGGGAGGGCCCTGTGGGGGTCCTTCGCCGCGGCGTGAACTCGCTGCACTCCCCCGCCGCACGCCCCCATGGCGTCACCTCACGGCACGACCCCGCCGGACGGCCGGAAGGCCCCTGCGCTCCCGCGCCCCGGGCTTCCGCCCCGTCGGCTCCCGGCGGGGTGGGGCGCGGTCAGTGCGGTGCGCGGTCCTCGATCGCGGTGCGCCATGCGGGGGCCGGGCCCTCGGGGGCGGGTTCGGCGCGCCGGCCGCCCCGGGCGAAGAAGTCGGCCAGCGGCAGGATCGCGGCGCCGACGGTGACCGCGTCCGGGCCGAGCCTGCCGAGGTCGACGGTGACCTTCTCGGCGGGGTGGCGCAGCGCGTACGACATGGCGTACCTGCGGACCGAGGGCAGGAAGCGGGAGCCGAGCTGGAGGCCCGCCCAGCCGCCGATGAGGATGCGTTCGGGCTGGAAGAGGTTGATCAGGTCGGAGAGCCCGGCGCCCAGGTACTCGGCGGTCTCCTCCAGGACGGCCAGGGCCACCGGGTCGGCCTCGGTCCCCTCGGGCGGGTAGGCGGCGGCGAGCAGCGCGGTCAGCGCCGTCTCCTCGTCGGCCGGGGGACGGCCGCCCTCCTCGCGCCAGCGTTCGATGAGCGACTCGGCGCCCGCGTACGCCTCCAGGCAGCCGAGCGCGCCGCACCGGCAGCGGCGCCCCCTGACCCGGACGGTGAGATGCCCCCACTCGACGGCGCGGCCGTGCTCGACCTCCGGGGTGACCAGGCAGGCGCCGACACCGGAGCCGAAGAGGACGACGACGGCGTTGCGGGCACCGCGTCCGCCGCCGAACCACATCTCGGCCTGGCCGAGCGTCTTGGCGCCGTTGTCGATGAAGTACGGCACGGACTCGGGGAGTTGGGAGGTCGCGCGGAGCAGGCTCTCCAGCGGGACGTCGTACCAGCCGATGGTCTGGCCGTGCACGACGGCGCCCCGGTCGGGGGTGCGTTCGACGATGCCGGGGACGCCGATGCCGACGCCCAGGAGCTGCTCGGGGGCGATCCCGGCCCCGGCCAGCACCTCGGCGACGCCGTCGCGGATGTGGCCGACAATGCCCTCGACCTCGTAGCGGCGCTGCGCCAAGGGGCGTTCGGCGCGGGCGAGTTCGGTGAGGGTGAGGTCGAACAGCTCGATCCGCACCCGGGTCTCGCCGACGTCGACGCCGATCATGTGGCCGCTGCCGGGCGCGACCCGCAGCAGGGTGCGCGGGCGGCCGCCGTCGGAGTCGACGCTGCCCGCCTCCTCGACCAGTCCGTCGGTGACCAGGTCCGAGACGACGTTGCTGACCGAGCCGGAGCTGAGGCCGGTGGCCGGTCCCAGTTCGAAGCGGCTGAGGGGTCCGTCGAAGTAGAGCCGTTGCAGCACGGCCGTGCGGTTGGCCCTTCTGAGGTCGCGTACCGTGCGCCCGTTCCGCCCCGCCATGTGGCTCCCTTCGCACCCTGTTCGACCTGCAACATACCCCCGAGTGCCGGGCCCGCGCGACTTTCCTCCAACCCTTAGTTCACGCTGTGAGCTAAGAGCGGGCGGGCGGCGCGCCGATCACGCCGGACGGCCGCGCCCGGACGGGGCACGGCCGTTCGG
>NZ_FMCI01000224.1 GCF_900091845.1 Streptomyces sp. SolWspMP-5a-2 | reverse complement strand
CGCCGTCCGGCCTCGCCCGCGGCCCGCCCGCGCGGCGCTCACAGGACGGCGACGGGCGCCACCGGGGTGCCGGTCGCGCCGGCGAACGGCTCCGGCATCGCGGACAGCAGGAAGGTGTAGCGGCCGGTCTCTCCACAGGCTGTGGACAACTCTTCGAGATTCCAGTTCTGGCCCTGGAGCATCCCCATCTCCACCAGGTGCAGGGCGTGCACCGGCAGCCACAGGTCCTCGATCTCCGGCGGGAAGACCTCGAAGGTCAGCGTGTCGTTGGCGACGGCGGCCACGTCCCGGGCGTGGAACCACTCGGGCGTGCGCACCGAGAGCCCCGGCGACGGGTACGCGTACCCCTCCCGGTCCCCGGCGAGGTACGCCCGTATCTGGCCGGTCCGCACCAGCACCACGTCCCCCGCCCGCACCCGGGTCCCGGCCAGCTCCTGTGCCGCCTCCAGGTCCTCGGGCGTCACCGCGTGCCCGCCCGGCAGCCGGTCGGTGCCGTGCGCCCGCGCCACGTCGAGCAGCACCCCGCGCGAGACGAGGTGCCGGGCGGTGGCGATCGAGCTGAACGCGGCGCCGCCGTGCGCGGTCACCGAGTCGGCCGGGCGCCCGTTGTACAGGCGCCCCGAGTGCGAGACGTGGGGCAGCGCGTCCCAGTGGGTGCCGGCCTGGAGCCCCATCGTCACGGCGTCGTCGCTGCACGCGACGGTGCCGGGGCCGAAGATCTCCTGGTTGATCTGCACCATGGCGTGCAGCGGGTTGACCCGCCCCGGGATCAGCCCGCTCTGCACCCCGTCCTGGCGCAGCGGCAGGGCGAGCGGGACGCGGCGGCCGGTGCGGACCCCGGCCGCCGCGTCCCGCACGACGGCGTCGGTGATCAGGTTGAGGGTGCCGATCTCGTCGTCGCTCCCCCAGCGTCCCCAGTTGTTCACGCGCCGGGCGATCTCGTGGAATTCGGCGGGCAGCGACATCGGCTCTCCCCAGGGCTTGTCTCCGGGTGTCTGGCGGGTCAAAAATCTAACGGACCGTCAGAAACCGCGGGAAGGGGCCGGGCGTGGGGAACTTCTTGGCAGGCAGGGTGGTCGCCGTGACGGGCGCGGGACGCGGCATCGGCAGAGCGGTGGCGCTCGCCGCGGCGGCCGAGGGGGCCAGTGTCGTCGTCAACGACTACGGCGTCTCGGTCGCGGGCGCCGACCCCACCAGCGAGATCGCCGACACGGTCGTCAAGGAGATCGAGCAGGCGGGCGGCACGGCCGTCGCGGTCGCCGACGACATCTCCACCATGGCGGGCGGCCGTCGCGTCGTGGACACCGCGCTGGCCGCGTACGGACGGCTGGACGGCGTCGTCTGCGTCGCCGGCATCCTGCGCGAGCGGATGCTGTTCAACATGTCCGAGCAGGAGTGGGACCCGGTGATCGCCACCCACCTCAAGGGCACCTTCACCGTCTTCCGGGCCGCCTCCGCCGTCATGCGCGCGCAGCGCGGCGGCACCCTGATCGGCTTCACCAGCGGCAACCACCAGGGGTCGGTGTCGCAGGCCAACTACAGCGCGGCCAAGGGCGGGATCATCTCGCTGGTGCGCAGCGCCGCCCTCGGACTCCACAAGTACGGGGTGAGCGCCAACGCGGTCGCGCCGGTCGCCAGGACCCGGATGTCGGCCGGGGTGCCCATGGAGCTGGCCGAGATCGGCGAACCGGAGGACGTCGCCGCGCTCGTCGTCTACCTGCTCTCCGAGCGGGCCCGGGAGGAGGGCATCACCGGGCAGGTGTACACCGTCGCCGGACCCAGGATCGCGGTGTGGGCGCAGCCCCGGGAGCTGCGGGCCGCGTACGCCGAGGGGGGCTGGACGCCGGAGCGGATCGCCGCGGTCCTGCCCCGGACGGTGGGCACGGACCCGATGCCGCTGCTGGAGCGGGTGGCCGAGATGGGGCGGGCCGCGCGGGCGGGGGAGCGGCCGAACACATGACGGGCGGGGCGCGCGCGGAGCGCGTCCAGCCGCCCGGTCCGGTACGTCGGCGCCAGGAAGGGAACCTCGTGGACTTTGGATTCGCCGCCGGGGACGAGGAGTTCAGGGCCCGCGCGCGGGACTGGCTCGCGGCGCACGTGTCCGGTTCGGGCGACCGGCGCGGCTGGGAGCGCGTCCTCGGCCGGGACGGCTGGATCGGCCTCGGCTGGGGCGAGGAGGGGTACGGCAACCGCACCGCGTCCCTCACCGAACAGGTCGTCTGGGCCGAGGAGTACGCCCGCTCGGGGGCCCCGCCGCGCTCCGGGCACATCGGGGAGAACCTGCTCGCGCCGACGCTCCTCGCGCACGGCACCGACGCCCAGAAACGGCGCTTCCTGCCCGCCGTCGCCGCCGGTGAGGAGTGGTGGTGCCAGGGCTACAGCGAACCCGGCGCGGGCTCCGACCTGGCGGGGGTGCGCACCCGGGCCGAACGGCAGGGCGACGGCCACTACCGGATCACCGGGCAGAAGATCTGGACCTCCCTCGCCCACGAGGCCGACTGGTGCTTCGTGCTGGCGCGCACCGACCCCGACTCCCGGCGCCACCACGGGCTGGCCTTCCTGCTGGTGGCGATGGACCAGCCGGACCGGATCGAGGTGCGGCCGATCCGGCAGCTCACCGGCACCAGCGAGTTCAACGAGGTCTTCTTCGACGGGGCGCTGGCCCGCGCCGAGCACCTGGTGGGCGGCCCGGGGGACGGCTGGAAGGTCGCCATGAGCCTGCTCGGTTTCGAGCGCGGGGTGTCGACGCTGGCCCAGCAGATCGGGTTCGCGGCCGAGTTGGGGCGGGTGGTGCGCACCGCCGTGGAGAGCGGCGCCGCCGCCGACCCGGTGCTGCGCGAGCGACTGGTCGCCCTCTGGGCCGAGTTGCGGGCCATGCGCTGGAACGCCCTGCGCACGCTGGGGGGTTCGGGAGACGCCGGGGCGCCCTCGGTCGCCAAGCTGCTGTGGGCGGGCTGGCACCAGCGGCTCGGCGAGCTGGCGGTGGCGGTGCGGGGCGCGGCGGCCGGGGTCGGCCCCGCGGACTGGACGCCCGGGACGCCGTACGCGCTCGACGCGGCCCAGCACCTGTTCCTGTTCTCCCGGGCCGACACCGTCTACGGCGGCTCGGACCAGATCCAGCGCACGATCATCGCCGAGCGGGTGCTCGGGCTGCCGAGGGAGCCGAAGGGGGCCGTGTGATGCGCGGTGTGGTGTGGGACGGGACGCGGGTGGAGGTCGTCGACGACCTGGAGGTGCGGGACCCCGGCCCGGGGGAGGTGCGGGTCGCCGTGCGGGCGGCCGGGCTGTGCCACAGCGACCTGTCGGTGGTCGACGGCACCATCCCGTTCCCGGTCCCCGTGGTGCTCGGGCACGAGGGCGCCGGGGTGGTGGACGCGGTCGGGGACGGGGTCACGCACGTCGCGCCCGGCGACCACGTGGCGCTGTCCACCCTCGCCAACTGCGGGACCTGCGCGGAGTGCGACCGGGGCAGGCCGACCATGTGCCGCCGGGCGATCGGGCGGCCGGGGCGGCCCTTCACCCGGGGCGGGCGCCCGGTGTTCCAGTTCGCGGCCAACTCGGCGTTCGCGGAGCGGACCGTGGTGAAGGCGGTCCAGGCGGTGCGCATCCCCGCCGACCTCCCGCTGACGTCGGCGGCGCTGATCGGCTGCGGGGTGCTGACCGGCGTCGGCGCCGTCCTCAACCGGGCCGCGGTCGACCGGGGCGACAGCGTGCTGGTGATCGGCACCGGCGGGGTCGGCCTCAACGTCCTGCAGGGGGCGCGGATCGCGGGCGCCGTGACGATCGTCGCCGTGGACGCCAACCCGGCGAAGGAGGCGGTGGCCAGGGAGTTCGGGGCGACCCACTTCCTGACCTCCACCGAGGGCGTGCGGGAGATCCTGCCGACCGGGGTGGACCACGCCTTCGAGTGCGTGGGCAGGGTCGAGCTGATCCGGCAGGCGGTCGACCTGCTGGACCGGCACGGGCAGGCGGTGCTGCTCGGGGTGCCGCCCGCGACCGCCGAGGCGTCCTTCCTGGTCTCCTCCCTCTACCTGGACAAGTCCGTCCTCGGCTGCCGCTACGGCTCCTCGCGCCCGCAGCGGGACATCGCGCTCTACGCCGGGCTGTACCGCACCGGGCGGCTCCTGCTGGACGAACTCGTCACCGCCACCTACCCGGTGGAGGACTTCGCGAAGGCGCGCGCGGACGCGGAGGCGGGCCGGGTGGCACGCGGCGTGCTCACGTTCTGACGCCGCGTCAGAGTCGGGCCGTCAGGCCGCTGTCGGCGCCCGCCCGGAACGTCCGCCGGTAGGCCGTCGGCGTCACGCCCAGCACCGCCTGGAGGTGCTGGCGCATCGACTGCGCGGTGCCGAACCCGCAGTCCCGGGCGACCCGGTCGACGGACAGGTCGGTCGACTCCAGCAACTGCCGTGCCCGCTCCACCCGTTGCCCGGTCAGCCACTGCCCCGGGCTCACCCCGACCTCCTCGCGGAAGCGGCGGGTGAAGGTGCGCACCGACATCGCCTCCCTGGCCGCCATGTCCCGGAGCTGGAGCGGCTCGTGCAGCCTGCCCAGGGCCCAGGCGCGGGCCGCCGTGGTGCTCGCCGACCGGGGCTCGGGCACCGGTCGGCGGATGAACTGCGCCTGGCCGCCGTCCCGGTGCGGCGGGACCACCGTGCGCCGGGCCACCTCGTTGGCGACGGCGGCGCCGTGGTCGCGGCGGACCATGTGCAGGCACAGGTCGATGCCGGCCGCGACCCCCGCCGAGGTGAGGATGTCGCCGTCGTCGACGAAGAGCACGTCCGGGTCGACGGCGATCCGCGGGAAGAGGCGCTGGAGGCGGTCGGCGTCCGCCCAGTGCGTGGTCGCCGGACGGCCGTCCAGGAGCCCTGCGGCGGCCAGCACGTACACCCCGGTGCAGATCGAGGCGAGCCGGGTGCCGGGGCGGATCAGGGCCAGCGCCGCGGCCAGCTCGGGGGTGAGCACCCCGTCCTCGAAGACCGGCCCCAGCTCGTACGAGGCGGGGACGACGACGGTGTCGGCGCCCGCGAGCGCCTCGGGCCCGTGCGGGACGTCCACGGTGAAGTCGGCGTCGGTCTCCACCGGGCCCGGCGGGCGCACCGAGCAGGTCACCACCTCGTACAGCGGGCGCCCGTCGGCGTCCACCGGGCGGCCGAAGACCCGGTGCGGTATGCCCAGCTCGAAGGGGAGGAGGCCGTCCAGGGCGAGGACGACGACCCGGTGCGGGCGGTGCTCCGGTGCGCGGCTCATGGCCCGATCCTAGCGAACACTGTCCTTCGGGCCACTCGCTGCACGGGCGGTGCCGAACGGAAGCTCTACGACGTGACGCAGACAAACGACTCCGCCGCCGTCGCCGACCGGGCCCCGCGCGGTCCCGCGCCCGCCGCCCCCCGCGTCCACCGCGCGTGGTTCGTCGCGGCCGTGACCTTCGTGACGATCGTCGGCGCCGCCGCCTTCCGCTCCCTGCCCGGACTGCTCATCGACCCGTTGCATCTGGAGTTCGGCTGGTCACGTGGCACGATCGGGGCGGCCGTCTCGGTCAACCTCGCCCTGTACGGGCTCACCGCGCCGTTCGCGGCGGCCCTGATGGACCGCTTCGGCATCCGCAAGGTGGTCGCCGTCGCGCTGACCGTGATAGCCGTCGGCGCCGGGTCCACCGTCTGGATGACCGCCGCCTGGCAGCTCATGCTCAGCTGGGGCCTCCTGGTCGGCCTCGGCTCCGGGTCGATGGCGCTCGCCTTCGCCGCGACCGTCACCAACCGCTGGTTCGCCACCCGGCGCGGCCTGGTCACCGGCATCCTCACCGCCGCCTCCGCCTCCGGCCAGCTCGTCTTCCTGCCGCTGCTGTCCTGGATCGTCGAGACCCACGACTGGCGCCCGGCCGCCGTCACGGTCGCCCTCGCCGCGCTCGCCGTCGTCCCCTTCGTCTGGCTGCTGCTGCGCGACCACCCCGCCGACATCGGCCAGAAGCCCTACGGCGCCACCGCGTTCGTGCCCAGGCCCGCCCCCGTCAGGGGCGCCGCCCGGCGCGCGGTGACCGTCCTGCTCACCGCCGCCCGCACCGGCACCTTCTGGCTCCTCGCGGGCACCTTCGCGATCTGCGGCGCCTCCACCAACGGTCTGATCCAGACCCACTTCGTGCCCGCCGCCCACGACCACGGCATGCCGGTCACGGCCGCCGCCTCGCTGCTCGCCGTGATCGGCGTCTTCGACGTGGTCGGCACCATCGCCTCCGGCTGGTTCACCGACCGCTTCGAACCGCGCAGGCTGCTCGCCGTCTACTACGCGCTGCGCGGGGTCTCGCTCCTGTTCCTGCCCATGCTGCTGGCGCCCAGCGTCCACCCGCCGATGCTCTTCTTCATCGTCTTCTACGGCCTCGACTGGGTCGCCACCGTCCCCCCGACCGTCGCCCTGTGCCGCGAGCGGTTCGGCGACGACAGCGCGATCGTCTTCGGCTGGGTCCTCGCCTCGCACCAGGTCGGCGCGGCCCTGGTCGCCTTCCTCGGCGGCCTCGCCCGGGACGCCTTCGGCAGCTACGACATGGTCTGGTACGCCTCCGGCGCGCTGTGCGCGGCGGCGGCCCTGATGGCGCTGGTGATCCGCCGCCGGCCGGTCACGGTCCCCGGCTGAGCGGCCCGGAGCGGCCGGGGGGCCGCGGTCAGGGCAGGAAGCGGCCCCGGTGGAACAGCAGCGGCGCCGCCGAGCCGTTCCCGGTCCCCAGCGCGTCCACCCGTCCGACGACGATCAGGTGGTCGCCGCCGGTGTGCACCGCGTGGACCGTGCAGTCGATCCAGGCCAGGACGCCCGCGAGCAGCGGGGCGCCGGAGCACGGCGCCGGGGTGTGGGCGACGCCCAGGAACTTGTCCGTGCCGCTCGCCGCGAACGCCCGGCACAGCGGGCCCTGGTCCGCCGCGAGGACGTTGACGCAGAAGACGCCGGCGCGGGCGATCCTGGGCCAGGTCGTCGAGGCGCGGCCCACCATGAACGCGATCAGCGGCGGGTCGAGGGAGAGGGAGGTGAAGGACTGGCACGCGAAACCGGCCGGTGCGGAGTCCGGATCGGCGGGCGGCGCCGTGACGACCGTGACGCCGGACGCGAACTGGCCCAGGACCCGGCGGAACTCGGTGCGGTCGACCGGGGCCCGCTCGTCCTCCCGGACGCAGCGCAGGCCGGTCGCCCGGCGGGGGTGCGGCCGGGGGGCCGACCTGAGATAGCGCACTGCCGCTTCGGCCGTTCCCGCTTGTCCCATCACCCCTCCATTGAAACTGACGGAGTGTCAGATGGGAAGGCGGGCGGTGCGGGTACTTCGGGCCGTCCGCGGGCCCGGCGCCCGCCGCGCGGGGATCAACGGCCCCTGAACACCGGGGACTCGCGCGCGGCGAAGGAGCGCAGGCCCTCCTGGGCGTCGTGGGTCGCCATGTTCAGCTCCTGCGCCGCCGCCTCCGCCGCGAACGCCGCCGCGCGGTCCGTCTCCAGGGAGCTGTTGACCAACTGCTTGGTGAGCGCCAGGGCCCGGGTGGGACCGCTCGCCAGCCGGTCCGCCCACGCCGCCGCGGTCTCCGCCAGCTCCGCGTCCGGGACGACCCGGTTGACGAGGCCGAGGCGCTGCGCGTCGGCCGCGCCGAGGGCGTCGCCGAAGAACATCAGCTCCTTGGCGCGCTGCGGGCCGATCAGCCGCGGCAGCAGATAGGCGCCGCCCGCGTCCGGGACCAGGCCACGGCGGACGAACACCTCGATGAACCGGGCCGATTCGGCGGCCAGCACCAGGTCGCAGGCGAGCGCCAGATGCGCGCCGAGGCCCGCGGCCGTGCCGTTCACGGCGGCGATCACCGGCTTCTCGCAGTCCAGCACGGCCCCGATCAGCCGCTGGGCACCCAGGCGGAGCGTCCGGGAGACGTCCCCGGCGACCCGCCCGGTACGCGGAGGACGGCCGGACGTCTCCGCAGTAGCCGGGACGGTGGCGGGGGGCGGGGCGGTGCTGGGGTCGGAGGGGGCTCCGGGGCTCGGGGTGGTGCTGGGGTCCGAGACGCCGCCGGGACCCGGGGTGCCGCCGGGACCCGGCGGGTTGACCGGGGGCGGGGTGGGTGCCGGGGCGGGTGTCGGGTCGCCGCGGAGGTCCGCGCCCGCGCAGAAGCCGCGGCCGGTGCCGGTCAGCACCACCGCCCTGACCTCGGGGTCGGCCGAGAAGGCGGTGAACAGTTCGATGAGCCGGTCGCGCTGGGCGGGGGTGAGCGCGTTGAGCGCCTCGGGGCGGTCCAGGGTGACGGTCGCGACCCGGCCGCTCACCCGGTGGTGGACGGGGATCTTCACCGGCACACCGCCAGCGCGTCCAGTGCCACCGCGCCCTGCCCCTGGGGCAGCACCACGAGCGGGTTGATGTCCAGCTCGGCGAGGTCGGAGCCCAGCTCCAGGGCCATCCGCTGCACCCGCAGGACCACCTCGACGAGCGCCTCGACATCGGCGGGCGGGCGGCCCCTGACGCCGTCGAGCAGGGCCCGTCCGCGCAGGTCGCCGAGCATGTTCCTGGCCTCGTCCTCGCCGAACGGCGGCACCCGCACCGCGACGTCCCGCAGCACCTCGACCAGGACGCCGCCGAGCCCGACCGTCACCGTCGGCCCGAACAGCTCGTCGTGGGTGACGCCGACGACCATCTCGACGCCCCGCTCCACCATCTGGCACACCAGGACGCCGTCCAGCGCGATCCCCTGGAGGCGCGCGATGTCCGTCAGCTCCCGGTAGGCGTCCCTGACCTGGCTCGCCGAGGTGAGCCCGATCCGCACCAGGCCCAGCTCCGTCTTGTGGCCGAGCCGCGCGCCGGACGCCTTCATCACCACCGGGTAGCCGACCAGCCCCGCCGCCCGGACGGCCGCCGCCGCGCTGGTCACCAACTGCTCGCGGGGCACCCGGATGCCGTACGCGCGCAGCAGTTGCTTCGCCGCGTGCTCGCTCAGCTGCTGCCCGGGGGTCATCAGGGCGCGGGCCTTGCGGAAGGACGGCGAGGGGGTGCGCGGCGCCTCGTCGAAGGGGGAGCGGTAGCCGGCCGTGAAGCGGTGGTGGGCGAGGTAGGCGCGGACGGCGGTGATGCAGTTGCCGACGGTCCGGAAGGTCGCCACCCGGGAGGAGCCCAACAGGACCTCGCGGTAGGCCGGTTCGGTGCCCACCGGTGAGCCCCACACCACGCACACCAGCTTGTCGGTGTGCTCGGCCGCGTCCACCAGGTCCCGCACCAGCCGGTCGCTGAGCGGCGGGAAGGGGCCGGTGACCGGGCAGATCAGCACGCCCACCGACGGGTCGTCGAGGAGCGCGTCGATGATCTTGCGGCCGCGGTGGTCGCCGACCGGGTGGCCGCCGTTGTCGACCGGGTTGGCCACGTCCAGGTACTCCGGTATCCACTGGTGCAGCTGCGCCTGCCTGGCCGCGGAGAGCGCGGGCAGCCGCAGCCCCGCCTCGGTGGCGAGGTCGGCGAAGTGGGCGCCGGTGCCGCCGGAGATGGAGTAGACGGCGACGCCGTCGGTGACCGGTGGCCTGGCCCGCGCCAACAGGGCGGCGGTGTCCTGGAGTTCGTCGAGGGCGTCCACCCGGATCACGCCGAACTGCCGCATGGCCGCGTCCACCACGGCGTCGGCGCCGGTGAGTTTGCCGGTGTGGGAGGCGGCGGTGCGCGCCCCGGTCTCGGTGCGGCCGACCTTCACCGCGACGACCGGCACCCCGCGCCGGGCGGCCCGGTCGGCGGCGAGCAGGAAGGACCGGCCGTCCTTGAGGCCCTCCAGGTAGCAGGCGATGGCGCCGACCTCGGGCCGCTCGGCGAAGTAGGAGAGGAAGTCGGCGCTCTCCAGGTCGGCCTCGTTGCCGGTGGGCGCCCAGTGGGAGAGCCGCACGCCGAGTTCCTGGAGGGCGAAGACCGGGCGGCCCTGGTGGCCGGACTGGGTGATCAGGGCGATCGCCGGGCCGTCGAGGTCGTCCCGGAAGCGCTCGAAGGCGTTCAGGTTGGTGTTGGGCCCCAGCAGCCGCGTGCCGGTGCGCCGCACGGCGTCGGCCAGCCGCTCCTGGGCGGCCCTGCCGTCGGCGCCGGTCTCCGCGAAACCGGAGGCGAAGACGACCGCGAAGCGCGCCTTGGCCTCGGCGAGCCGCTCGATCACCGGGACCGGGTCGGCGACCAGCAGGACCGCGAGGTCGACCGGTTCGGGCAGGTCGGCGACGGAGGGCAGGCACGGGATGCCGAAGACGGACGGGCGGGTCGGGTGGACCGGGTGGATCCGGGCGCCGACCCGCCGGGCCCACTCCACGAGCTGCCGGGTGACGCCGGTGTTCGGGCGCCCCTCGGCGTCCGAGGCGCCGACGACGGCGACCGATCCCGGCCGGAAGAACCGGTCGAGGTCGGGGACGTCGGCGTGCAGGGGCCGGCCGCCGACGTCGAGATCGCCGACGTCGGCCGGCCTGCCGTGGACGGCCGGTCCCGGGTGCTCGCCACAGGCGATGACCCGGGCCCGGCGGGAGTCGGTGGTGAGGGTGCCGTGGGTTGATCCAAGCATCGGTCCGCCCGCTCCTGTGTGACAGCCATTATCTGACGCACTGTCAGATTACTGAACTGACAGTCCGTCAGGAACGGGTGTGCACGCAAAGTCGAACATCGGGGCGGACCGTTGCCACCGGCGCCGCGCGGTGCCGTGGGCGGATGACCGCACGCGTCCCCGGCCGCCGGCCGGGCGGGCGGCGCCGGAAAGCTGAGCGGCGCTCACATTCTGGCCCCGGCGGACGGTCCCGCACAGCCCCCCGGGCCGCATCGGCCGCGCGGGCGGCGGAAGTCGGCCACGGGCGCCACCGCCCGCGCCCGGAGCCCGGACACGCCCCAGAACGTGTCTGACCGTGCGCGTCGTTGCCCGGAGGGCGGAGGGAGATGGTCGGACGCGCCCTAGGAGGCCGTCCGGCGGCGGGCCGCGCGGCGCTGGTCCCGGACGACCGCCTTCGCTATCTTCTCCGCGTCGCGGGCCAGTTCCCGCAGCATGCCGCTGATCGGGTTGGTGAACCCGGTGAAGTGCAGCCCCGGCGCCCCGGACGCGGTCCGCGCCCCGTGGGCGACCGGCCGGCCGCGCCCGTCGAGGACGTCGAGATGACCGACGAGGTTCTCCAGGCCCCGCGCGTACCCGGTGGCCGCGATCACCGCGTCCGGCTGGAGCAGGGTCCCGTCGGCGAGCCGCACCTTGCCGTCCTCGAAGCCGTCGACGGCGGCCACCACCTCGACCGACCCGGTGCGCACGGCGTCCACGAGGCCGACGTCGAGCACCGGCACCGCGCCCTGCCTGACCCGGCTGTAGAGGCCGGTGTCCGGGCGGGGCAGGCCCTGCGCGGTGAGGTCGGGGACGCTGATCCGGCACATCGTCCTGGCCAGCCGGTCCACCAGCCGCACCGGCAGCCGCCTGACCAGGACGCTGGAGTACTGGGCGGCCCAGCCGAAGGTCGAGCGGCGCACGATGTGCGGGGTGGTGCGCACCGCGAGCCTGACCCGGGCCGCGCCGCCCTCCACCAGGTCGACGGCTATCTCCGCGCCGGTGTTGCCGACGCCGACGACGAGCACGTCACGGCCCGCGTACGGCTGCGCGTTCCGGTACCGCCCGGCGTGCGTCAACTCGCCCCGGTAGCCCTCGCGTCCGGGCCAGTCGGGGACGCGAGGGGTGTGGTTGAAGCCGGTGGCGACCACCACCGCCGAGCCGGTCAGCTCCCGCCCGCCGGTGGCCCGCAGCAGCCAGCCGGTGCCGTCGGGCGCGGGCTCCACCCGGGAGACCTCCACCCCGGTGACGATCTCCAGCTCGTGGTGCTCCGCGTACTTCTCCAGGTACCGCACCACGTTGTCCCGGGCCACCCAGCGCCCGAACCGCCGGGGCATCGGCAGCCCCGGCAGGGCGGAGAGGCGCCGGGTGGTGTGCAGGCGCAACCGGTCGTAGTGGCCGCGCCAGGACGCGCCGACCGCGCCGCTGCGCTCCAGGACCACGGCGCGCACGCCCCGGGCGCGCAGCGCGTGGGCCACGGAGAGTCCGCCTGGACCGCCGCCGATGACGTATACGGGGCGGTCTGCGTGCTTCGGTCCGGCGGTCGGTGCGGACGGTGTGGAGTCGGCCATGAGCGCGAGCGTAATCACGTACGGGGTTGATGGGTCTCGGTCAAGACCGGAATTGGTTGCTAATTGATCACGCCTGGGGACACGGCGGTGCGCGCGCGGGGTGCCCCAACTACGGCGATCCGGCCGCGCGCGGGGCCCCGACGGCGTACCCCGGCCCGCCGCGCGGACCTCCCGCCCCCGCCGATTCCGGCCCGACCCCTCGGCAACCGACCGCAACTGACGTACCGTCAGATTTATGGATGCGATCTGGCTCGACGGGGCCGAGTGGCTCGCGATACTCCGCATCGGCCTCGGCCTGTGGTGGCTGGAGAGCTGGCGGCACAAGGACAGGAAGGGCTGGTTGGAGCGGGGCACCGGCATCGCCTGGGCCGCCGACGTGGCGTCCGGACACCGCTGGAAAGCGGTGCGCACCGGCTTCGCCGCCGTCGTCGAACCCCGGCCGCGCGTGATGGCCCACCTCGTGGTCCACGCCGAACTCGCCCTCGGACTCGGCCTCGTGGCCGGTCTCCTGACCCCGGTCGCGCTCGCCTGCGGCCTGCTCCTGAACGTCCTCTACTTCACCCTCATGATCCACGACTGGGCCGAGCAGGGGCAGAACGCGATGATGGCGCTCATCTCGGCCGTCGCCCTCTTCGCGATGTCCTGGCAGAGCTGGTCCGTGGACAGCGCGCTCGGACTCTTCCGGTGACCGCGCCGCGCCACGACCTCCCCGAGGCCGACGCCTTCACCCGCGCCTACTGGGAGGCGGCGGCCGGGGGACGGCTGCTGCTGCGCCGGTGCGGGGCGTGCGGACGGGCCCACCACTACCCGCGCGAGTTCTGCCCGCACTGCTGGAGCGAGGACGTGACCTGGGAGACCGCGAGCGGCCTGGCGACCCTCTACACCTGGTCCGTGGTCCACCGCAACGACCTGCCCCCCTTCCGCGACCGCACCCCGTACGTCGCCGCGGTGGTCGACCTGGCCGAGGGGCCGCGGATGATGACCGAGCTGGTCGGGGCGGACAGGGACCGGCTGCGCGCCGGGGCCCGGCTGCGGGTGGCGTTCCGGGACGGCGTGCCGGTGTTCCGGCCCGGGGACGGGTGAGTGCGCCCCCGCGCCGGGCGGCGGGCGGCGGCCGAGCGGCGATCCCGGCGCGGGAATGTCCGGGAACGGCTTGAATAGGCTGATGGCCTCCAGCGAACAGCACCTCTTCCCGCCCTCCGCCCCCTTCCCGGTCCTGCACGGACACGGGCTGCGCCTGCGGCACTGGGACGCCACCTCCGAGGCGGACGTCGAGACGTGGCTGCGGGGCAGGACCGACCCGGAGTTCCAGCGCTGGAACACCCCGCTCAAGGCGATGAACGACCTGGTCGACGCCCGCGCGTCCCTCGCGGAGAAGGCGCTGGCCGCCCCCGAGCGCACGGTGGCCGACTACTGCGTGACGGACGCGGCCACCGGAGCGGCCCTCGGACACATATCGGTGGACGCGATCAACCCCGTGATGCGGACCGGCAGGATCGGCTACTGGGTGCTGCCCGAGGCGCGCGGACGCGGCGTCGCCAGCCGGTCCCTGGCCGTGGTGTCCCGCTGGGCGCTGGACGAACTGAAGTTGCAGAGGCTGGAGTTGGGACACGCCCTCGGCCACGAGGCGTCCTGCCGGGTGGCCGAGCGGTGCGGGTACGGCTACGAGGGGACCCTGCGCGGCGCGATGTTCGCGGAGGGCCGGGTCGACCGCTTCAGGGACATGCACCTGCACGGCCGGGTGGCAGGCGACCCGGAACCCCGGCTGCGCCCCCACCCGGCGGACGCCGACCCCACACGGCAGAACTGACAGGGACCCCGCGGCCGGGACGGCGCGAGGAGGCCGACACGGGTTCCGCGACCGGAGGGGCCGGGACGGGACGGTCGGCGAGTGATACTCGGCACATGCCGGCAACCGATCTCCACGCCCTGCTCCGGACGCTCCGCGTCTGGCCCCCCGACGCCACCGAGCTGCGCCCCTTCGACCCCGCCGCGGCCCCCGCCGACCCGCTCGTCCTCTTCGCGCGCTGGTTCGCGGACGCGGTCGCGGCCGGACAGCCCGAGCCGCACACCATGTCGCTGGCCACGACCGACGCGGACGGCCGCCCCGACGCCCGGATCGTCATGCTGCACGGCGCGGACGCCGACGGCTGGGCCTTCGCCTCCCACGCGACCAGCCGCAAGGGCCGTCAACTGGCCGCCCTGCCGTACGCGGCCCTCGTCCTGTACTGGCCGGTCCTCGGCCGCCAGGTGCGGGTGCGCGGGCCGGTCGAAGCGGCGCCGTCCGGGGAGGGCCAGGCCGATCTGCACGCCCGGTCGACCGGCGCGCTGGCGGCGGCCCTCACCGGACGGCAGAGCGAGCCCCTCGACTCCCTCGGCACGCTGGAGCGCCGCTCGCGGGAGGCGTGGGAGCAGGCCGACTCCGACCCGCGGACCCCGGCGCCCACCTGGACCCTGTACCGGCTGCGCCCCACCGAGGTGGAGTTCTTCCAGGGCGACCCGGACCGCCGCCACGTCCGGCTGCGCTACGAGACGCGGGAGGACGGCGGGGACGGCACCGGCGCGGACGGCACCGGCGGGGGCACCGGCGCGGACGGCGGCGGCTGGCGCCGGGTGCTGCTCTGGCCCTGACCGGCACCGACCGGCCCTGACCGGCACCGACCGGCCGTTCCCCCGGGGGAGCGGCCCGCTGGGGGAGCGGGCGGGCCGGGGCGGTGCGGGCGGTGGGCCGTCGGCTCCCGGGAGCCGCCGGACGCGGCGGGGGGCTGTTCACTTGCCCAGCACCACCGTTCCCGACGAGCAGAACCATCCCCCGGTCCCCGACGCCACCCCCAGCCGGGCGATCTCCCCGTCGCGGCCCCGCACCTGCCGGGCCCCCGCCTCCCCGCGCAGTTGCCGCACCGCCTCCACCAGCAGGAACAGGCCCCGCATGCCGGGGTGCTGGCAGGAGAGGCCGCCGCCGTCGGTGTTCACCGGCAGCTCCCCGCCCGCCACCCGCAGCCGTCCGCCCTCCACGAACGCCCCGCCCTCGCCCTTGGCGCAGAAGCCGAGGTCCTCCAGCGTCACCAGGGTCATGTACGTGAAGGCGTCGTACAGTTCGGCGAAGTCCATCTCCCCCGGGCCGACCCCGGCCCGCTCGAAGGCCAGCCTGCCGCTGACCGCCGCCGGGGAGACCGTGAAGTCGGGCCACTGCGACATCGCCGCGTGCGAGACGTGCTCGCCGGTGCCCAGCACCCAGACCGGCGCGGTCCGGCAGTCGCGCGCGTACTCCTCGGCCGCCAGCAGCACCGCCGCCCCGCCGTCGGAGCGCAGGCAGCAGTGCAGCTTGGTGAACGGGTCGGCGATCATCGGCCCGGCCAGCACCTCGTCCACGGTGAGCGGGGTGCGGAACATCGCCTCCGGGTTCAGCGCCGCGTTCGCCCGCGCGTCCACCGCGACCCGCGCCAACTGCTCGACGGTGGTGCCGTGTTCGATCATGTGGCGGCGGGCCGCCATCGCGTACTTGGCGATCAGCGTGTGCCCGTAGGGGACCTCGAACTGCAACGGCCCGCGGGCGCCGAAGGAGAGGTCGCCGGTGCGGCGGCCCGCCCGGATGTCGGCGCGGGCGGTGGAGCCGTAGACCAGCAGCACCGCCTCCGCGTGGCCCGCGGCGATCGCGTCCGCCGCGTGCGCGGCCATCACCTCCCAGGTCGAGCCGCCGACCGCGGTGGAGTCGACCCAGGTGGGACGCAGGCCCAGGTACTCGGCCACCTCGACCGGCGCCAGGGTGCCGAGGCCCGCCGAGCCGAAGCCGTTCACGTGCCGCCGGTCGAGCCCCGCGTCGGCCAGCGCCCTGCGGGCCGCCTGCGCGTGCAGCGCGTACGGGGTCGCCTCGTCCAGGCGGCCGCAGTCGGACAGCGCCGCCCCCACCACCGCGACCCGCCTGCCGCCCGATGCCACGACCGCAGCCATGTACGGCCACCTCCCTCGCTGCTCTGTCCAACTCGTGCCCCGGCTCCTAATATGACGGACCGTCAGATCCGGAGGGAAGTGCCATGGACGCCAGCTTCACCGCCGAACAGGACGAGATCCGCCGCACCCTGCGCGACCTCCTGCGCGCCCGCTGCGGCCCCGAGGAGCTGCGCGCCGCCGTCGACCGGCCGCAGGGCCACGACCCCGCCCTCTGGGCCGACCTCGCCGAACGGCTCGGGCTGCCGGGCCTCGCCCTCCCCGAGCGGTACGGCGGCGTCGGCTGCCCCGTCGCCGACCTGGCCCTGGCCTGCGAGGAGACCGGCCGGGCCCTCGCCCCCTCCCCGCTGCTGGCCACCGCCGTGCTCGCCGCCCCGCTGCTGCTCGCCCTCGGCACCGGGGAGCAGCGCGCCCGCCTGCTGCCCCGGCTGGCCGCGGGCGACCTCACCGCCGCCCTCGCCGTGCCGGGCCGCGACCTGGCCACCGCCCTCGCCCTGACCGGCGGCAACGGCGGCGCGTGGGCGGGCGGGGCCGCGCGGGGGGCGTGCAGGCCGGGCGGACGGACACCGGGTGGCGGCTGTACGGGGAGGCGGACCAGGTGCTCGACGGGCACAGCGCCGGGCTGCTGCTGGTCGCCGCGCACACCGGCGGGTTCGCCCGCTCCAGGACGCTCCTGTTCCTGGTGCCGGGGGACGCGCCCGGGGTGACCAGGACGCGGCGCACCGCCCTGGACGCCACCCGGCCCCAGGCCCGGGTGCAACTGCGGCAGGCCGGGGCGGAGTTGCTGGGCGGGGAGGACGCCGACGTGCTCGGGGCGCTGGCCGCCACCGGGGACCTGGCGGCGACCGTGCTCGCCTGCGAGGCCGTCGGGGCGGCCGGGCGGGCCCTGGAGCGGACGGTCGAACACGTGGCGCGGCGCGAGCAGTTCGGCCGCCCGATCGGCTCCTTCCAGGCGGTCAAGCACCGGCTGGCCGACGTCCACGTCCGTCTCCAGGCGGCCCGCTCGGCGGCGTACTACGCGGCCTGGGCGACCGGGGCGGGGGAGCGGGCGGGCGGGGCCGCAGGACGGGTCGGCGGCCTCGCCCTCGCCCAGGCGCTGGACGCGCTGCGGTGCGCCGCGGCCGAGGGCATCCAGCTGCACGGCGGGATCGGGTTCACCTGGGAGCACGAGGCGCACCTGTACTTCAAGCGCGCGGCGGGCGACGAGCTGCTGTTCGGCCCCGCGCACCGCTTGCGGGCCCGGTCGGCGGAGGCGGCGCTGCTCTTCGGGGGAGGGGAGGTGCGGGTGTGAGCCGCGCGGGCGCCGCCCGGCCGGAGATCAGGGGCAGAACCGCCAGCGGCCCTCGGAGATCACGTCCGGCTCGCCGTCCCTGACCCGGACGGCCGTGTCGTCGTCGATGAAGTAGATCGGGAAGTCGGCCCGCGCGGCGATGCGGTCGGCCCAGGCGTCGTCCCGCTCGGGGAAGTCCGGCGAGTACAGGTGGGGCTTGAGGTACCAGTCGAAGAGGCCGAACGGCGGGGCCACGGTCGTCGCGCCGAGCGCGTGCAGGTCCGCGGTGTCCCCGATGACGTCGGCGGAGCGCTCGTCGAGGCGCTTGCTGAAGATCATCGAACCGGCGCTGACCCCCACGTAGACCCGGTCCCGCAGCGCCTCCAGGAACCCGTCGGCCAGGCCGTTGCCGGTGATGCTGCGCGCGAGGTGGTAGTGGCTGCCGCCCTCCACGTAGACGGCGTCGGCGTGCAGCAGCCGGTCGAGCACCGTCGTGCGGGGCAGGCCGTTCAGCTCCAGGACGTCGAACTCCCGCCAGCCGAGGCTGCGCAGCCGGTTCAGGTCCTCCACGAACCACCCGTGGTCCCCGGGCTCGGCGACCGACGCCGTCGGGACGAACACGACGTTCGCCGAGCCGAACGGCTTTCCCAGCATGTCCCGCAGGGCGTCGCGCAGCGTCTCGTTGCGCAGGCCGGCCGCCGTGAGCAGTAGGTTCATCGGGCGAGCCAAGCACGCCCGGCGCGCGGGCGCAAAGCGCGTGCCCCCCCGCCGTCCGCCGGGCGGGTGCGGGCCCCCGGACAACAGCGCGGCAGGCGGCGGCCGCCCCAGGCCGGGGCCACCACCGCCTGCCAGACAGGACTTGAGCCGGCAGCCGTCCGTACGGCTACTTCGTCGGCTTCTTGCCGGTCACGCCCAGATGGACCAACAGCGCCAGGTTCGGCTTCAGTTCGGCCTGCTTCACACCCCAGCTCTGGAACCCCTTCTGGTGCGAGGCGACCGCCGCGAGCATCGCGACCAGCGAACCGGCGACCGCCGCCGGGTTCACGTCCTTGTCGACCCTGCCCTTGGCCTGCAACTCCGCGACGGAGTCGGCCAGGGAGTTGTTCACGGAGTTGAGGATCTTCATCCGGATCTTGTAGAACCGCTTGTCGCCCTCGGCCGCGCCGAGGTCCACGACCCTGAGGATGGCGTCGTTCTTCCGCCAGAACTCCAGGAAGCCGTCCACGAGTTCCTGCGCTGTCTGCCAGCCGGCCTTTCCCACCCAGCTGCGGCCGGCCAGCAGCTCGGTCAACCCGGCTCCCTCGGCGGCCATTTGATCGGCGATCTCCAGGACGGCACCCTCGACGTCCGGGAAGTACTGGTAGAAGGTCGCGGGCGAAGTCCCCGCCTTCCGGGCGACATCGATGACCTTGACGTCCCGGTAGGGGGAGGAGCTGAGCATCTCGCTGAGGCAGTCGAGCAGCTTCTGCCGGGTCGCCTGCCCACGTCGGCCGGCCACGCGGCCGTCGACGGTACGCACTTGTCCTGTCATGCCGTCAGCTTACCGAGGGGTGATGGGAGCGCGATTCGGCCGACTGCAAATGGGGTGCACGAGGGGATGGAGGAGGCTGTGCCTGGTCTGCGGGGTGCGCGCGTCGCCGTTACTTTGGCGCTATGGCCGAAAACAGGGCATCCGCATACGGAGAGGGCGTCCCCTGCTGGGTGGACGCGCAGCTTCCCGACGTCGCCGCGGGCAAGCGGTTCTACGGTGATCTCTTCGGGTGGACCTTCGGGGAGCCCGGCGACCGCGAGGCCCCCGGCGCGGGCGTGTGGGCCCGGCTCGGCGGGGAGCCCGTCGCCTCGCTCGCGCCGAAGCGGGACGGGCGGATGCCCACCGTCTGGACGGTGTACTTCGCCACCCCGGACGCCGAGGCGCTCGCCGACCGGGTCTGGGCGGCCGGGGGACAGGTCGTCACCGCCCCGCTGCCGGTCGCGGACCTCGGTGTGACCGCCCTGGTCACGGACCCCGAGGGGGCCGTCTTCGGGCTCTGGCAGCCCGGCCGGCACCCCGGCTTCGGGCGCCGCCACGAGCCCGGCACGTTCGCCTGGGCGGAGCTGTACGCGCGCGACACCGAGGCCGCCGACGACTTCTACGGCGGCCTCTTCCACGACGCCCTGTTCGGCCCCGGGGCGGAGCCCGACTTCGGGCGGGCCGCGGTCGGCGAGGTGTTCGCCGCCGAGATGCCCCCGCACTTCGTCGTGCACTTCCGGGTGGAGGACTGCGCGGCCGCCGTACGGAGCGCCGTCCGGCTCGGCGGACGGGTGCAGGTGCCGCCATTCGAGACGTCGTACGGAAAAGTGGCGGTCGTCATCGACAATCAAGGGGCGTCCTTCGCCGTTCTCCAGCGCTGACCAGGCATTGTTTGTGTCGGTATGGGGGGAGGCACCCAGATTCGTTCCCGGGTTCGCAACCTGTGGCCCGGACAGGAAGAATCAGGGTGCGTGCCGCCATGGCGGTGCGGTGGTGAGACGCTGCACGGGGTCGTGCCCATAAGTCGGTGGCGCGGCCCGTACGGGGAGGTGGCAGGCAAGTGGTGGATCAGCTGACGCAGCACGATCCGCGGCGGATCGGGCCGTTCGAGGTGCTGGGACGGCTGGGTGCGGGCGGCATGGGGCTGGTCTATCTCGCGCGCTCGGCGTCCGGGCGGCGCGTGGCGATCAAGACGGTGCGCACGGAACTCGCCGAGGACCAGTTGTTCCGGGTCCGCTTCACCCGCGAGGTGGAGGCGGCCCGCGCGGTCTCCGGGTTCTACACGGCGGCCGTGGTCGACGCCGATCCCCGGGCGGCCGTGCCCTGGCTGGCCACCGCCTACGTCCCGGCGCCGTCGCTGGAAGAGATAGTGAACGAGTGCGGGCCGATGCCCGCCCAGGCCGTGCGCTGGCTGGCGGCGGGGGTCGCCGAGGCCCTCCAGTCCATCCACGGCGCGGGCCTGGTCCACCGCGACCTCAAGCCGTCGAACGTCCTCGTCGTCGAGGACGGCCCGCGCGTCATCGACTTCGGCATCGCCTCCGGCGTCTCCAACACCCGGTTGACGATGACGAACGTCGCCGTCGGCACCCCCGCCTACATGTCCCCCGAGCAGGCCAAGGACTCACGCAGCGTGACCGGCGCGAGCGATGTCTTCTCGCTCGGCTCGATGCTGGTCTTCGCCGCCACCGGACACCCGCCCTTCCACGGCGCCAACCCGGTCGAGACGGTCTTCATGCTGCTGCGCGAGGAGCCCGACCTGGAGGGCCTGCCGGACGAGCTGCGCCCGCTGATCGACTCCTGCATGCAGATGGAGGCCACCGGCCGCCCCAACCCGGCCGACCTCCAGTCGCAGCTCGCCCCGCACCTGTTCGGGTCCGGGTCGGACGACAGCGGCACCGCCTCCGCGTGGCTGCCGGAGCGCGCGGTCGGGCTGATCGAGGCCCGCCGCAACGGCCGTCCCGCCCCGAAGCCCGGCCAGCCGCCCGCCCGCGGCGGCGGCCGTCCCGCGCCGCTGCCGATCCCGCCGCCGCCCTCGCACGACCCGGTCGTCCCGGCGCCCCCGGTCCGGTCGGCGCCCCGGCGCCTGGCCCGGTCCGGCTGGCCGGTGCCCAGGTGCCGATCGGCCCCGGCCCGCGCGTCTCGGACGTCCGCGCCGCCGCCGTCAAGGCACCGCCCCCCGAGTCGGCGCTCGCCGCCTCCTGGTCCAAACCGCGCCCCGGCGTGAACGGCGCGGACCCCGTCGTCCCCACGCCCCCCGCGCTGCCCCCGGAGACCGTCAACGGCGCCTGGCGCCCCTGGCGGTTCCGGATGTCGAACGACGTCTGGGGCACCCCGTCCGTCGACGGCGACCTCGTCTACGTCACCTCCTTCGAGGTGCACGCGCTGGACGTGGCGACCGGCCGCCGCCGCTTCAAGACCCGGGACGTCGCCTGGTCCATGGCGGTCGCCGACGGCCGCATCCACGCCTCCGACGGCCCCACCCTGTTCGCGCTCGAGGCCCGCGAGGGCGGCGACCTGTGGCGGGTGTCCACCGACGCCTGGGTGTACTCCATCCAGGCGGACCGCGGCACGGTCGTCACCGGCAGCCGCGGCGGCGGGGTCCAGGCGTGGGAGGCGTCCAGCGGCCAGAAGCTCTGGGAGGCCACCGGCTGCCAGACGGACTTCGAGTCGCCCGAGGCGGGCCCCGCCGTCCACGACGGCACCGTCTACATCTGGCAGGACGCCCGGCTGCGCGCCCTGGACGCCCGCACCGGCGACGAGCGCTGGTCCTACCCGATCGGCGACGCGGCCTCCTGCGGCGGCGTGCCGGTGCGCCTCACGCACGCCCCCGACGGGTACGTCTACGTCTCGGCCGGCACCCGGGTGCTCGCCATCGACGTCGCCGCCGGGCACGTGAAGTGGCACTTCGAGGCCCCGGCCGCGTTCCTCTCGCCGCCCGCCTTCGTGCCGGGCCCGGCCGTCACCGGCGGCGGCGTCTACCTCGCCGACTACCTCGGCACCGTCTACGCCCTCGACGCCACCGACGGCCGCGACCGCTGGCGCATCGCCACCGAGTCCCGCGCCTCCGTCGACCCGGTGCTGGTCGCCGCCGGCCATGTCCACGTCGGCAGCGGCAAGGGGCTCTACACCCTGGACGCGGTCACCGGTACACCCAAATGGCGGTTCCAGTCCGGCGGCGAGATCGTGGGCGCCCCCGCGGTCGCCGAGGGCCGCATCCACTTCGGCTCCACCGACCACCTGCTCTACACCCTGAAGGCCGACGACGGCCGCCTCCGCTGGAAGCTCGCCACCGGCGGCGAGATCACCGGCTCACCGGTGGTCCGCGACGGCGTGGTCTACGCCTGCAGCAAGGACCGCTGCGTGTACGCCCTGGACGCGGAGAAGGGGACGGGGACGGCGCGGACGGCGTGAGCACGCGCCGGGCCGTCCGCCCGGATCTTCGCCGACTGCGCGCACGACGGTGACGTGACCGTGACAGATCGTCATTACTGTTCCCCGCATGCAGTCACGGGGAAGCACGATCAAGTTCACGGCCGTCGTCGCGCTCACGGTCCTCGCGCTGTCCGGGTTCTCCACCGGGCGGCACACCAACCGGCACCACCACGGTGGCGGCGGGGGGTGCAGCAGCTCCCGGCAGGACCACGACACCTCGACCTCCCGGAGCAACGACGGCTACGGCGGCGGGAGTTCCTACGACCGGCGGCCCGGGTACCGCTCCACGCCCACCTCCTCGTCCTCGTCCGGCGGCCGGGCGGGCGACGGGCGGGCCGAGCTGGTGCGGTGCGCCACCGGGCGGGAGCCCGTCACCACCGTCCGGGTCACCAACTCCGCGAGCCGCAGCGGGACGTTCACGGTCCGGGTGACCTTCGAGGACTCCGCCGGGCTCACCCTCGCCACCGGCACCGGCCGGACCTCCGTCGGCGCCCGGGGCAGCGCCACCGCGCGAGTGACGGCCCCGGCCGGGGTCGCCGGCCGGATCGAGCGCTGCGTCGTCGACCCGGTGGCCACCGCCGGGTGACGGCGTCCGGCGCGCTCCCGGGCGCCGTGCGGGTCAGCGCACCCTGAACTCCCGCCGCCGGGCGCCGAACAGCTCCGCCTGCTCGTGCGGCGGCAGGTTGCCCAGCGCGATCAGGTGCGGGGCCTGGGCGAACCCGGCGGCCACGGCCGCCTCCCGGGCCGCCCACAGGGCCCGCACCGTGCCCTGCACGGCCGCCGCCGGATGTCCGGCGACCACGGCCGCGCTCGCCAGCGCCGACGCCAACGCGCCGCCCGGGGACGTGACTTCGGAGACCAGGCCGATCTGGTGCGCCCGGGCCGCGCCGATCCGCTCCGCCGTGCCCAGCAGCGCCATCCTGGCCGCCTCCCCGTACGGCATCCGCGCCGCCATCAGCATCGACTCGTAGGCGCTGACCATCCCGTAGGCGGTGTGCGGGTCGAAGAAGGTGGCGCCGGGGTCGGCGACCACGAACTCGGCCTCGCCCAGCAGGTAGAAGGCGCCGCCGCAGGCCATCCCGGTCACCGCCGCGATCACCGGTTTCCACAGGTCGTTGGATTTCGGGCCGACTTGCAGCAGCGGATCGTCCGTCATGTAGGGGGAGTCGGGCTGCGGGACCTCCGCGCTCCGGTCGAGGCCGGTGCAGAACGCCCGGTCCCCGGCCCCGGTGAGGACGATCGCGCGCACCGAGGTGTCGAACCGCAGCGCCCGCCACACGGAGCGCAGTGCGTCCCGGGTCGGCAGGTCGATGGCGTTCAGGCGCTCGGGGCGGTCCAGGGTGACCACGGCCACGCCCGCCGGGTCCCCGGTGCTCAGCCGGACCGTCACGACCGCTCCAGCACCCATTGCGGCAGGCCCGCGGGGTCGAACACGACCCGCACCCTGGCCCCGATCCGCAGGCGCTCGGGCGCCACCGAGTCCAGCCGGGCCCCGGCCCGCGCGACGAGGTTGCCGACCAGCCGGATGCGCGGGGCGTCGGCGAGTTCGACGACGATCACGTTGTAGGGGGCCTGCGCGGCGTAGTCGGGCAGCAGCGGCGGGTGCGGCACGACGTACGACCAGATCCGGCCGTGGCCGCTCACCTCGCGCCACTCCCGCGCGAACGACTGGCAGTGCGGGCAGCAGGGGCGGGGCGGGAAGCGGAACGTGCCGCAGTCCGCGCACGCCTGGATGTGCAGCCGTCCCGCGCGGGCGTGCTCCCAGAAGGGGGCGCCCTCGGGGTCGGTGACCGGGGTCAGCAACGTCATCAACTCCTGTTCCTGAACATGCTGTCGGCCTCCATCGCCGGGACCGCGCCCGGCCGTCAGTCCCCCCTGCGCAGCAGCAGCGCCGAGGTGGGGACCCCCTCGCCCGCCGTCACCAGGCACGTCGACGCCCCCGGCACCTGGGCCGTGCTGGTGCCGCGCAGTTGTCTGACGCCCTCGGTGATCAGGTTGAAGCCGTGCACGTACGCCTCGCTGAGGCCGCCGCCGCCGGTGTTGATCGGCAGCCGACCGCCGGTCTCCAGGGCGCCCTGCTCGGTGAACGCGCCGCCCTCGCCGCGCCCGCAGAAGCCGTAGCCCTCCAGGGAGAGCGGGACCAGGGCGGTGAACGCGTCGTAGATCTGGGCGACGTCGACGTCCTCGGGGGTGAGGTCGGCGTGCTTCCACAGGTGCCGGGCGGCCGTCCAGGCGGGTCCGGTGAGCGGGTCGTCGTTCCAGTAGTTGACCATGCCGTGGTGCTGGGCGGGCAGGCCCTGGGCCGCCGCGTGGATCAGGACCGGCGTCCGGCGGCAGTCCCGGGCCCGCTCGGCGCCGACCACCACGCACGCCAGCGCCCCGTCCGTCTCCAGGCAGTTGTCGAAGAGGCAGAGCGGCTCGCTGATCCACCGGGAGGTCATGTACATCTCGCGGGTGAGCGGGCGGTCGTACATGATCGCGTCCGGGTTCTGGTTGGCCCGGTTGCGGCAGGCGAGCGCGACGTTGAAGAGGTGGTCGCGGGTGGCGCCGTACTCGTGCAGGTAGCGCCGGGTCAGCATGGCGATCTCGTCGACCGGGCGCAGCAGTCCGAAGGGGCGCGTCCACTGGGCGGGGGTGGGCAGTTGGCGCACGGTGTCGGTCCACGGGCGGGCCCCGCTGCCGCGTTTGCGCGACCGCCAGGCGACGCCCACCCGGGCCTGCCCGGCGGCTATCGCGGCGGCGAGCTGGGCGACCGTCGCGCAGGAGCCGCCGCCGCCGTAGCCGATCCGGCCGAACCAGGTGAGGTCGCCGAACCCCACCGCCTTGGCCAGCTCGACCTCGTCGGTCTCCTCCATCGTGTAGGAGGCGAGGGCGTCGACCTCGGCGGGCGCGATCCCGGCGTCGTCGAGGGCGGCGAGAACGGCCCGGCAGGCGAGGGTGCGTTCGTCCTCGGGCAGGTGCCGGGCGAAGGCGGTCTGTCCGATGCCGACGACGGCGGTCGCGTCCTTGATGCCCGCTGCGGCCATGCTCTGCCCACCTCCGTGCCGTGCGACGGTTGCTGACAGTTCGTCAGGCTACAGCTAATCTGATGGTCCGTCAGCTACGGGTGTGCGGGACGCTGGAGGCCGGTCGTGCGTGGTGACGTGGAGTGGGGCAGCATCCCCGGACTTGTCCGGTCGGCGGCCGAGCGGTACGGCGGCACCGAGGCGGTCGTCGAGGGCCGGACCCGGATCTCGTACGCCGAACTCGGCGCCCGGGTCGAGCGCGCGGCCGCGTCCGTCGTCGCCCACGGGCTCGCGCCGGGCGACCGGGTCGCGGTGTGGGCGCCCAACTCGCTCGACTGGATCGTCGCCGCCCTCGGCGCGGTCTCGGCGGGCGCGGTCCTGGTCCCGCTCAACACCCGCTTCAAGGGCGCCGAGGCGGTCTACGCGCTGCGCCGCAGCCGGGCCAGGCTGCTCTTTGTGACGGGCCCCTTCCTGGGCACCTCGTACGTGGCGGCGCTGCGCCGGGCGGCCGGTGAGGGGCCGGGCCCGGGGCCGCTGCCGGGACTGCCCGAACTGCGCGAGGTGGTGGTGCTGTCCGGGGACGCGCCCGCCGGCTTCCGCACCTGGAAGGACTTCCTGGCCGACGGCGAGGGGACCGGCGCGGACGTCACCCGGGCGCGGGCGGCGGCCGTGCGCGGCGACGGGCCGTCCGACATCGTCTTCACCTCGGGGACCACGGGAGCCCCCAAGGGCGTGGTGATCACCCACGCGCAGAGCCTGCGCGCGTACGAGATCTGGAGCGACCTCGCGGGCCTGCGGCACGGCGACCGCTACCTCATCGTCAACCCGTTCTTCCACACCTTCGGCTACAAGGCCGGGGTCCTCGCCTGCCTCACCCGGGGCGCGACGATGATCCCGCAGCCCGTCTTCGACGTCGACACCGTGCTGGCCAACATCGCCGCGGAGCGGGTCTCGGTGCTGCCGGGGCCGCCGACCCTGCACCAGGCGCTCCTCGACCACCCGGCCCGCCAGGCGTACGACCTGTCGGCGCTGCGGCTGGTGGTGACCGGCGCCGCGGTGGTCCCGCTGCGCCTGGTGGAGCGGCTGCGCGGCGAACTCGGCGTCGGCACGGTGCTCACCGCCTACGGCCTCTCCGAGGCGAGCGGCATCGTCACGATGTGCCGCCGGGGCGATCCGCCGGAGGTCGTCGCGTCGACGTCGGGCCGCGCCGTTCCGGGCACCGAGGTGCGGGTCGCCGACGCGCGGGGCGCCGCGCTGCCGCCGGGCGTCCCCGGCGAGGTGCTGGTGCGGGGCTTCACCGTGATGCGCGGCTACGACGGCGACGAGGGCGCGACCCGCGGGGCCGTCACCGCGGACGGCTGGCTGCGCACCGGGGACGTGGGCGTCCTGGACGACGCGGGCAACCTCCGCATCACCGACCGGATCAAGGACATGTTCATCGTCGGCGGGTTCAACGCGTACCCGGCGGAGATCGAGCAACTCCTCGCCCTGCACCCGGACGTGGCGGACATCGCGGTGGTCGGGGTGCCCGACGAGCGGCTCGGCGAGGTCGGCAGGGCGTACGTGGTGCGCAGGCCGGGCGCGCACTGCACGGCCGAGGACCTGATCGCCTGGTCGCGCCGGGAGATGGCCAACTACAAGGTGCCCCGGCAGGTCGAGTTCGTGGCCCGGCTGCCGCGCAACGCGGGCGGCAAGGTCGTCAAGGGCGAACTGCGCGGGCGCGGGGCGAGGTGACGCACCGCGGCCGCGACAGCTCCCCTCCGTGCTGTCGCGGCCGGTCGTCCCCCGGAGCGTCGCTCACTTCGACGGCGTGCCCGGCTTGGACGTGGCGTGCAGGTCGCCGGTGGCGTGCAGATCCCCCGTGGCGTGCAGGTCCCCGGTGGCGTGCAGGTCGCCGTCCGTCCCCGCCTGCTCCTCGGCCTCGTCGGGCTCCGGGTCCGGCACCCGGTGCAGACCGAGCACCGCCGGTTCGGAGGTGGCGTGCAGATCCTTCGCCTCCACGGCCTCGGCGGCGGGCTCGTCGGTGGCGTGCAGGTCCTGTGACGTGAGCTTCTCGCTCATGGGTGTCAACTCCCCTTGAAGTCGGCCAGGGGGCCGATGGGACAACGCCCGCCTGGTCACTCCCCCGGAAGTGACCAGGCGGGTCTCACGGGACGTCACCGCCTGCGTGCGAGTGAGGTCCCCGCGGCGATCCGTCTGCCCCCCGACGCGACGGATCGACAGGAAAAAGCATGCCTCACGTGCATAAACGAATGATGAACGCCCCCCCAGGACCGGCCGGGGACACCCCTGCCCGCGCTCCGGGGAAAGGCGTCAGGCGGCCTGCGCCGGGGTCAACAGCGCGCGCACCTGCGCCAGTTCGGGGGAGCCGAGTCCCTCGTAGATGGCGGCCGCGTCCTGCCAGCACACCTGCGCCCGGCCGGTCTGCCCGATCCGGGCCAGCGCCCGGCCGAGCACCGTCAGGACGTTGCCGCGCCGCCACTCCCCGCCGATCCCGCGCAGCACGGTCAGCGCCATCTCCGCGTTGGCCGCCGCCTGCGCCGGGCGCCGCGCGGCCAGGTCGACCTCGGCGAGCCGGAACAGGCTCATGCCCTCCCACAGCCGCTGCCTGCTGTCGCGGAACACCTCCAGCGCCTCCTGGAGCCGCTCGGCCGCCGCCGTCAGTTCGCCGCTCTGGGTGAGCGCGAGACCCAGCGCGTACCGGGCGTTGGCGCCCCGCAGGGCGTTGTCCATGGCGTCGTAGACGGAGATGCCCTGGCGGGCCAGCGCGACGGCGCTCGCGGTGCGGCCGGTGGCGAGGTGGATGCGGGAGAGGTTGCACAGGGCGCTGGCCTCGCCGGGGCGGTCGCCGAGGGTGCGGAAGTGCTCGATGGCCGCGGAGAGATGCTCCTCGCCGTCGTCGTGCCGGTTCTGGTAGAGCGCGATGATGCCGCGCGCGTTGCGGGCCCAGCACACCGGCAGCAGGTCGTCCGCGCCCAGGGCGAGCGAGGCGGCCCGCTCCGCCTCCCGGTCCGCCTGCTCGAACCGGCCGCCCACGTGGTGGACGTTGACGAGCGTGGTGAGGGCGCGGGCCTCCGCGCGCGGGTCACCGGCCAGGCGCGCGGCGTCGAGCAGCGCCTCCGCGGTCGCCTCGTACGCCCGCGCGTTGGCCCCCGACTCGGAGAGGTCGTGCGCCGCCCACAGCAGGTCGATGGCGCGGGCCAGACCGCCGGGCCTGGCCGCGCACTGGCGGACGCAGGCCAGCAGGCAGATCGCCTCCGCGTACAGCCAGTCCTGGGCGGCGTGCCGGTCGGTGAAGGCGAGACCGGGGTGGGCGGCGGGCGCCAGATGGTCCACCAGCCGGTCACCGGGCCGCTCGATCGCGTACACGGCGGCGGCGCTGGCCAGGTAGAAGTCCAGCAGCCTGGAGAGCGCGGCGGCGGGCTCCTCGGGCGGCCACTCGTCGCGCTCGGCGCAGGCACGCGCGTAGAGCCGGACCAGATCGTGGTAGCGGTAGCGGCCGGGCGCCGCCGACTCCAGCAGCGAGGTGTCGACGAGGGCCTCCAGCAGGTCCTCGGTCTCCTCGGCCGGCAGATCGAGGACGGCCGCGGCGGCGGCCAGCGAGATGTCGGGGCCGTCGGCGAGCCCCAGCAGCCGGAACGCGCGCGCCTGCGCGGGCTCCAACTGGCCGTAGCCCAGCTCGAAGGTGGCCTTGACGGCGAGGTCGCCCGCCTGCAGCTCGTCCAGGCGGCGGCGTTCGTCGGCGAGCTTGGCCGCCAGCACCGAGACGGTCCAGGTGCGCCGGGCGGCCAGCCGGGACGCGGCGATGCGGATCGCCAGCGGCAGGAAGCCGCAGGCCCCCACGACGTCCAGGGCCGCCTCCCGCTCCGCGGCCACCCGCTCGGCGCCGACGATCCTGGTGAACAGGGCCAGCGCCTCGTCCGGGGACATCACGTCCAGGTCGACCAGGTGCGCGCCCGCGAGGTCGAGCATCCGCACCCGGGAGGTGACGAGCGCGGCGCAGCCGTCGGCGCCGGGCAGCAGCGGGCGCACCTGGGCCGCGTCGCGCGCGTTGTCCAGGAGCACCAGCACCCGGCGCCCGTCGAGCACGGAGCGGTACAGGGCGGCCCGGTCCTCCAGGGAGTCGGGGATCGCGGTGTCGGGGGTGCCGAGGGCGCGCAGGAACGAGCCGAGGACGGCGTCCGGTTCGGCGGAGCGCGGCCCGGTGCCCTGGAGGTCGACGTAGAGCTGGCCGTCGGGGAAGGCGCCGCGGGCGCGGTGGGCGACGTGCACGGCGAGGGTGGTCTTGCCGACGCCGCCGATGCCCGCGAGCGCCGACACCGCCATCACCCGGCCCTCGACCGACGTCAGCACCTCGGCCAGCTCCCGCACATGGGCCGCGCGGCCGGTGAAGTCGGGGACGGTCGCCGGGAGTTGCGCGGGGCGGGTCGGGGCGGGCGGCGGGGCGGCCCGGGGTGCGGGCGGCTCGGCGAGCTCCGGGTCGGCGCGCAGGATGCGCTGCTGGAGCAGGCTCAGGCCGGGGCGCGGGTCGACGCCCAGCTCCTCGGCGAGCAGCCGCCGGGTGTCCGCGTACACGGCGAGCGCCTCGGCCTGCCGTCCGCTGCGGTACAGGGCCAGCATCAGCAGCTCGCGCGGGCGTTCGCGCAGCGGGTGCTCGGCGGTGAGCGCGGTCAGCTCCGAGACGGCCTCGGCGTGGGCGCCCTGCCCGAGGTCCAGGTCGAGGCGGGTCTCCAGGAGTTGCAGGCGCCACTCCTCCAGGCGCACCCGCTGCGCCTCCGCGTACGGTCCGGGCACCCCGGCGAGGGCCTCGCCGTCCCAGAGGGCCAGCGCCCGGCCGAGCGCCTCCCTGGCCCGGTGCGGGTCGCCCGCGGCGCGCGCCTTCTCCGCCTCGGCGGCCAGGTCCTGGGCGACGCTCACGTCCAGCGCGCCGTCCCCGAGGCCGCGCACGGCGTACCCGCCGGACTCGCTGACCAGCACCTCGGGGCCGAGCGCCTTGCGCAGCCGGGAGGCGTAGGTGCGCACGGCGGCCAGCGCCTGCGAGGGGGGCTCCTCGCCCCACAGCGCGTCGATCAGTTCGGCGGAGGTGGCGGTGCGGCCCTCGCGCAGCAGCAGCGCGGCCAGCAGGGCGCGCTGCTGCGGGGAGCCGGTGTTCAGCTGCTGCTCGTCACGCCAGGCGCGGACCGGTCCGAGCACGCCGAAGCGGGCCGCCGCGGCCGGGGCCGGCCGGCCAGGACGCCTCTGCTCGGGTACGCGCGGCACCTCTGGCTCCCGCGGTACGTCCATCGCCGTCCCCCTAAACACTGTGAGCAACTCCGCCAGTTTGCCTTGTCCGTGGGAGATGCGTCAGCTCTGGAGAGCGCAATCACACGCGGGCGCGCGGGATGTCACAAACCCCTCACACGGAACACGCCGCACCGGTACCTGAGCGGCCGCCGACCGCGTAGCTGACGGGTCGTCAGATCGGCGCTACCGTGGGAGCCATGGACACCGACGCCGCGTTTCCGCTGATCATCTCCGTCGACGACCACACGGTGGAGCCACCGACCGTGTGGCAGGACCGGCTGCCGAGGAAGTACCTGGACACCGGCCCGCGGGTGGTCCGCGCCCCGCTGAAGGACATGACGTTCCTCGGCGGCCGGTTCAAGCCGGTGATGGGCGGTCCCGGCGACGAGGGGCCGGTGGGCGACTGGTGGGTCTACGAGGACCTGCGCCGCCCCCTCACCCGGCTCGACACCGCCGTCGGCTACGACCGCGACGAGATCCGCCTGGAGGTCATCACCTACGAGCAGATGCGGCCCGGCTCCTTCGACGTGCCGCGGCGGCTGGCCGACATGGACGTCAACCACGTCCAGTCGGCGCTGTGCTTCCCGACCTTCCCGCGCTTCTGCGGCCAGACCTTCACCGAGGCCGCCGACCGGGAGCTGGGCCTGCTCGCGGTGCGCGCCTACAACGACTGGATGGTGGAGGAGTGGTGCGGGCCCGACGCCCGCGGCCGGCTGATCCCGCTCACCCTCATCCCGCTGTGGGACGCCGAGCTGGCCGCCGCCGAGGTGCGCCGCAACGCGGCCCGCGGGGTGCGCGCCGTCGCCTTCTCCGAGATACCCCCGCACCTGGGGCTGCCGTCCGTGCACACCGACGCCTGGGACCCCTTCCTCGCCGCCTGCGACGAGACCGGCACGGTCGTCGCCATGCACATCGGCTCCAGCAGCCGGATGCCGTCCACCTCCGAGGACGCGCCCCCAGCGGTCGGCTCCACCATCACCTTCGCCAACTGCTGCTTCTCCATGGTCGACTGGCTGCTGAGCGGCAAGTTCGAGCGCTTCCCGAACCTCAGGGTCATGTACGCCGAGGGCCAGATCGGCTGGATCCCCTACATCCTGGAACGCGCCGACGTGGTCTGGGAGGAGAACCGGGGCTGGGGCGGGGTCGCCGACAAGGTCCACCGCCCGCCCTCCGAGCTGTTCGCCGACCACGTGTACGGCTGCTTCTTCGACGACGCGTTCGGCCTGCGCAACCTCGACGCGATCGGCGTCGGCAACGTCCTGTACGAGACGGACTACCCGCACTCCGACTCCACCTGGCCGAAGTCCCGCGAGGTCGGCGAGGCGCAGATGGGGCACCTGGCGCCGGACGTGGTGGAGCGCATCGTCCGGGGCAACGCGATCGACCTGCTCGGACTCACGCCGCAGGGCCTGTGGCGGTGAGCGCCCCGGCGTACGGCATCCAGCTCCCCGTCCAGTCGCAGAGCACCCTGTACGCCGAGCCGTGGGAGGCGGCGGCCGGTCCCGAGGACCTCGCGGAGATCGCCCGCGCCGCCGACCGCGCCGGTTTCGACTACGTCGCCTGCTGCGACCACGTGGCGGTCCCGCGCCGCCTGGCCGCCGCGATGAGCACCGTCTGGTACGACCCGGTCGCCACCCTCGGCTTCCTGGCCGGGGTGACCGCGCGGGTCAGGCTGCTCAGCCATGTCGCCGTGGTCGGCCTGCGCCACCCGCTGGTCACCGCCAAGCAGTACGCCACCCTCGACCGCCTCAGCGGCGGGCGGCTGGTCCTCGGGGTCGGCGCCGGGCACGTCCGCGAGGAGTTCGAGGCGGTGGGCGCCGACTTCGACCGGCGCGGGGCGGTCCTGGACGAGTGCGTGGACGCCCTGCGGGCCGCCCTCGGGCCCGAGGAGTACCCCGAACACCACGGCAAGCGCTACGACTTCGCGGACCTGGGCCAGCTCCCGCGCCCCGCCCAGGAGCGGGTCCCGCTCTGGGTCGGCGGCTCCTCGCCCGCCGCCGTGCGCCGGGCCGCCCTCAAGGGCGACGGCTGGCTGCCGCAGGGCGACCCGCGCGACCGGCTGCCCGGCCAGCTCGCCCGCATCCGGGAGCTGCGCGAACGGGCGGGTCTGGACGGCCCGTTCACGGTCGGCGCGATCACCGAGCCGCTGTACGTCGGCGTGCCGGGCCGGGACGTCGGGCGGCGCACCCTCAGCGGCCCGCCGCAGGCCCTCGCCGCCTCCCTGCGCGCCTACCGGGAGATGGGCGTGGACCAGATCCAGGTGCGCTTCCGCAGCCGCGGCCGCGACGAACTCATCGACCAGATGGCCGCGTTCGGCGCCGACGTGGCGCCCCACCTCTAGGAGTCAGGCATGGGCAAGCTGGACGGCCGCGTGGTGCTCGTCACCGGCGCGGCACGCGGGCAGGGCGAGCAGGAGGCCCGCCTCTTCCGGGCCGAGGGCGCGGAGGTCGTCGTCGCCGACGTCCTGGACGAGCAGGGGCGGGCGCTGGCCGGGGAGCTGGACGCCCTCTACGTCCACCTCGACGTGGGCGACGAGGCCGACTGGCGGGCGGCCGTGGACACCGCGAGGGAGCGGTACGGGCACCTCGACGGGCTCGTCAACAACGCGGGCATCCTGCGCTTCAACGCCCTGGTGGACACCCCCCTCGACGAGTTCATGCGGGTGGTGCGGGTCAACCAGGTCGGCTGCTTCCTCGGCATCAGGACGGTCGCGCCCGCCCTCCAGGACGGCGCCACCATCGTCAACACCGCGTCCTACACGGCCGTCACCGGCATGGCCGCGGTGGGCGCCTACGCGGCCACCAAGCACGCGATCCTCGGGCTGACCCGGGTGGCCGCGCTGGAGCTGGCCCACCGGCGCATCAGGGTCAACGCGGTCTGCCCCGGCGCGATCGACACGGCGATGTCCAACCCCTCCCTGCTCGACCCGGAGGCGGACCCCGAGGAGACCGGGCGGGCGCTGGACGAGCTGTACCGCAAGCTGGTGCCGCTGGGCCGGATCGGGCGGCCCGAGGAGGTGGCCAGGCTGGCGCTGTTCCTCACCGCCGACGACTCCTCGTACGTCACCGGGCAGCCGTTCGTCATCGACGGCGGCTGGCTGGCCGGGGTGTCGGTGCTCTGAACCACATCTGACTGCCCGTCAGCTATTGACGGTGCATGCGGCCGGTGCCACAGTCGGGCGGCAGACCGTATCTGACGGAGCGTCAGAAATACTGCGGACGACAGGGGACGGTGACCCTCCTTGGAATTCGGGCTCTTTGTACAGGGATACGTGGGCAAGCGCGCCGAGACCGACCCGCTCGCCGAGCACAAGGCGCTGATGGAGGAGACCGAGTACGTCATCCAGGCGGACCGCTCGGGCTTCAAGTACGCCTGGGCCTCCGAGCACCACTTCCTGGAGGAGTACTCGCACCTCTCCGCCAACGACGTCTACCTCGGCTACCTCGCCCACGCCACCGAACGCATCCACCTCGGCTCCGGGATCTTCAACCCGCTGGCCCAGGTCAACCACCCGGTCAAGGTGGCCGAGAAGGTCGCCATGCTCGACCACCTCACCGGCAACCGCTTCGAGTTCGGCAGCGGACGCGGCGCCGGGTCCCACGAGATCCTCGGGTTCCTGCCGGGCATCACCGACATGGACTTCACCAAGGAGATCTGGGAGGAGACCATCGCGGAGTTCCCCAAGATGTGGCTCCAGGACGAGTACGCCGGGTTCCAGGGCAAGCACTGGCAGCTCCCGCCGCGCAAGATCCTGCCCAAGCCGTACGGGAAGTCCCACCCGGCGATGTGGTACGCGGCCGGGTCGCCGCCGTCGTACGCGATGGCCGCCCGCAAGGGGCTCGGCGTCCTCGGCTTCAGCATCCAGAAGGTCTCCGACATGGAGTGGGTGCTGGAGCAGTACAAGTCCGCGATCGTGGACGCCGATCCCGTCGGCGCCTTCGTCAACGACAACGTGATGGTGACGACGACGGCGATCTGCGCGCCCACCCACGACGAGGCGATCGCGACGGCGGTCAGCGGCGGGCTGCACTACCTGCCGTCGCTGGTCTTCCGCTACCACGACACCTTCCCGCGCCCCGAGGGGTTCCCCGAGTGGCCCGAGACGCTGCCCGAGTACACCCCCGAGTTCGTCGAGCTGCTCATCGAGGAGGAGCTGCTGATCTGCGGCGACCCCGACGAGGTGCTCACGCAGTGCAAGCGGTGGGAGCAGGCCGGGGCCGACCAGTTGAGCTTCGGGCTGCCGGTGGGGGTGCCGAAGGAGGAGACGCTGCGCACGATCCGGCTGATCGGGGAGCACGTGATCCCGCGGATCGACACGGATCCCGTGCATCGGACCTCGCGGTTCAGGGCTTCGTCGTAGGCGGTCGCGCGGGGCGGGGCGGGGCGGTGCGTGGTGCGGGGGCGTCCGGGGGCGTCCAGGGGGTGCGGGTGCGTCGCGGGGTGCGGGTGCGTCGTGGCCGGGCGCGCAGTTCCCCGCGCCCCTGGGTGGGTGGGGCGGGCCCGGGGAGTCAGGGGCCGTCGGGGTCCTGGGCGCCGGGTGGGTCGGGGTGGCCTCGGGCGTGAGGGGCCGTCGGGGTCCTGGGCGCCGGGTGGGTCCTGGTGGCCCGGGGAGTGAGGGGCCGTGCTGGTGCTGATGGGGGCCGGGCGGGGTGTGATCTGTTGACGTGGGACTGGAGTTGACGGGATGTTCGATCATGTCATTCACGGGGTCACCGTCGTCGACGGGACCGGGCGGGCCGCCTTCGTCGCCGACGTGGCCGTGCGGGACGGGCGGATCGCCGGGATCGGGGACCTCGACGGGGACTCCCGCGGCCGGGAGGACGGCACCGGCCTGATCCTCGCCCCCGGCTTCGTCGACCCGCACACCCACTACGACGCCCAGCTGTTCTGGGACCCCTACGCCACCCCCTCCCTCAACCACGGGGTGACCACCGTCGCCGCGGGCAACTGCGGCTTCACCCTCGCGCCCCTGCACCCCGACCGGCCCGAGGACGCCGACTACACCCGCCGCATGATGTCCAAGGTCGAGGGCATGTCGCTGGTCGCCCTCGAAGAGGGGGCGCCCTGGACCTGGCACGGGTTCGGCGAGTACCTGGACGCGCTGGAGGGCCGCATCGCCGTCAACGCCGGTTTCATGGTGGGCCACTGCGCGCTGCGCCGGTACGTGATGGGCGCCGACGCCGTCGGCGGACAGCCCACCGAGGCCCAACTCGACGCGATGCTGCGGCTGTTCCACGAGGCGATGGACGCGGGCGCCTGGGGCCTGTCCACCACCCAGTCCAGCACCCACTCCGACGGCGACGGCAGGCCCGTCGCCTCCCGGCACGCCCGGCCCGCCGAACTCCTGGCGCTGGCCGCGGCGGTGGGCGAGCACGAGGGCACCCAGATCGAGGCGATCACGGCCGGCTGCCTCGACCAGTTCAGCGACGCCGAGATCGACCTCCTCGCCGACATGAGCGCCGCCGCCGGACGCCCGCTGAACTGGAACGTCCTCACCATCGACGCCGCCGTCCCGGAACGCGTGCCCCGCCAGCTGTACGCGAGCGAGCGGGCCAGGAAGGCGGGCGGCCGCGTCGTCGCCCTCACCATGCCGATCCTCACCCCGATGAACATGTCCCTCGGCACCTTCTGCGCCCTCAACCTGATCCCCGGCTGGGGGCCGGTCCTCGGGCTGCCGGTGCCCGAGCGCATCGCCCGGCTGCGCGACCCCCAGGTGCGGGCCGAGATGCTGCGCCGCGCCGACTCCCGGGAGGCGGGCGTCTTCCGGCGGCTCGCCGACTTCGCCCGGTACGTCATCGGCGACACCTACAGCGACGCCAACGAGGGGCTCGCGGGCCGGGTCGTCGGGGACATCGCCGCCGAACGCGGCCAGGACCCCTTCGGCTGCCTGGTGGAGATCTGCGCCGCCGACGGACTGCGCACCGTCCTGTGGCCCATGCCCACCGACAACGACCCCGCCTCCTGGGCGCTGCGCGCCGAGACCTGGCGGCACGAGGACGTCCTGCTCGGCGGCTCCGACGCGGGCGCCCACCTGGACCGGATGTGCGGGGCGCCGTACACCACCCGCTTCCTCGGGGACTGCCTGCGCGGACGCCGCCTGGCCGGGATCGAGCAGGCCGTGAAGATGCTCACCGACGACCCCGCCCGCCTCTTCGGACTGCGCGAGCGGGGCCGGATCGAGGTCGGGTACCACGCGGACCTGGTGCTGTTCGACCCGGAGCGCATCGACGCGGGCCAGGCCACCCTGGTCCACGACCTGCCCGGCGACAGCCCCCGCCTGGACGCCAGGGCGATCGGCGTGCGGGCCGTGTGGGTCAACGGCGTCGAGGCCATCCGCGACGACGTGGTGAGCGGCGCCGTACCGGGCCGCGTGCTGCGCTCCGGACGCGACACCAGGACGGTGGCCACCCGGTGACCCCGGCACCCCAGCGGCTGTTCGTCGGCGGCGCGTGGACCGAGCCCGACGGCGGCTTCCACGACGTCGTCGACCCGGCGACCGAAGAGCGCGTCGGCCTCGCCCCCGAGGCGTCCCCCGCACAGGCGCGCGCGGCCTGCGCCGCCGCCCGGGAGGCGTTCGGGCCCTGGTCGCGCATCCCGCCCGAGGAGCGGGCGGCCGTCCTCGGACGGGCCGCCGACCTGATCCGCGCGCAGGCCGCCGCGCACGCCGCACTGGCCAGCGCGGAGAGCGGCGCCACCCTCGCCACCGCGCGCGGCATGCAGGTCGCGGTGGCCGCCGCCCGCTTCCGCCGCTACGCGCGCGTGGAGCACCACGAGTGGGCGATCGAACCGCAGATCAGCGAGGCCGGACCGATGGGCCGGGCCGGGGTCATCGGCGCGCTCGCCGCGCGCCGCCCGGTCGGCGTCGTCACCTGCGTCACCTCCTACAACAACCCGTGGGCCAACCCGGCCGGCAAGGTCGCCCCGGCGCTCGCCATGGGCAACACGGTGGTGGTGAAACCGGCGCCGCAGGACCCGCTGTCGGTGTACCGGATGGCGGCGGCGCTGGAGGCGGCCGGGGCGCCCCCCGGGGTCGTGAACGTCGTCTCCGGGCAGGACGTCGCGATCGGCGAGGCGGTCGTCGCCTCGCCGGACGTCGACATGGTCAGCTTCACCGGCTCCACCGCGGTCGGGCAGCGCATCGCCGAGGTGTGCGGGCGGTCGATGAGACGCCAGCTGATGGAGCTGGGCGGTAAGGGCGCGGCGATCGTCCACGACGACGCCGACCTCGCCTCGGCGGTGGCCGGCATCGGCACCACCTTCTCCTTCTACAGCGGCCAGATCTGCACCGCCCCCACCCGGGTGCTCGCCCAGCGCCCGGTCTACCAGCGGCTCGTGGACCAACTGGCTGCCTACGCAAGCCGGTTGAAGATCGGGGACCCGCGTGCGCGGGACACCGTCGTCGGCCCGGTGATCTCCGCCGCCCACCGCGACCGCGTCGAGGCGTACGTCGAACTCGGCCGCAAGGAGGGCGCGGTGGTCGTCACCGGCGGTGAACGGCCGCCGTCCGAGCGCGGGTTCTGGGTGGCGCCCACCCTGCTCGCCGACTGCGCCAACGACATGCGGGTGGCCCGCGAGGAGATCTTCGGCCCGGTCGTGGTCGTCGTCCCCTTCGACGACGACGAGGAGGGCGTCGCCCTCGCCAACGACAGCGACTACGGCCTGATCGACTACGTCTGGTCCGGCGACGTCGCCCGCGCCTTCCGCACCGCCCGCGGGCTGCGCGCCGGAGGGGTCGGCGTGAACACCGTGGCCCGCAACATGGAGGCGCCCTTCGGCGGGTTCAAGCGCAGCGGGGTGGGCCGGGACGTCGGCTCCTACGCCCTGCACGCCTACGGCGAGGTGCAGTCGATCGTCTGGCCCGGCTGACCCGACCCCACCACCGGGGTTTTCCCGCTCCCCCGTCCGGGGACGACGTCTGTGCTCTCGCCCGACTCCGTTCGGGGCAGGGGCACTTCGCCGACGAACGACGGGGGACGGTGGCCGATGCGGGTCGTGACCTGGAATCTGTGGTGGCGTTTCGGCCCGTGGGAGGAGCGGCAGAAGGCCGTCCGCACGGTCCTGCGCGAGCTGCGCCCCGACGTCGTCGGCCTCCAGGAGGTCTGGTCGGCGGACGGCGTCAACCTCGCCGCCTGGCTCGCCGACGAACTCGGCCTGCACTGGACGTGGGCCGCCTCCGACGCCTCCGAGCGCTGGCAGCGGCGGCTCGGCCGGACCGGCGTGGAGATAGGCAACGCGGTGCTCAGCCGCTGGCCGGTCACCGAGCGCGCGGTGCTCAGGCTGCCCGCCCCCGCCGACCTCGACGACGGGCGGCTCGCCCTGTACGCGCGGCTCGACGCCCCCGGCGCCCCGGTGCCGTTCTTCACCGCGCACCTCGCCTCGCCGCCGCACGCCTCGGCGGTCCGTCGCGACCAGCTCACCGCCCTCGCCCGGTTCGTCGCCGCCCACCGGGACGGCACCGGCTTCCCGCCCGTCGTCACCGGCGACTTCAACGCCCCGCCCGACGCCGACGAGGTCCGCCTCTTCGGCGGGGTGCGCACCGCGCCCGTCGTCCCCGGCCAGGTCTTCTTCGACGCCTGGGAGTACGCGGACCCGGCCGCGCCCGCCGCGACCTGGAACCACGACACCCCGTACGCGCGGCCGGGCCTTGGCCCCGCCGCCCGCATCGACTACGTCCACGTCGGAGGCCCGGCCGGACCCGGCGGCCTCGGCACGGTGCTGCGGGCGGCGCGCGCCGGTCACGGCGCCGTCGACGGCGTCTGGCCCTCCGACCACGCGGCGGTGGTCGCCGACCTCGCCTCCCCGGCCACCGCACCGGCGCCGGACACCCCCTGATGCCGTGACCGGAAAGGCGCGCCGGAAAGGCTGCCGGGCGTCGCGAGCCGGTGGACTCTCCAGGTCAGGGCACTAGCGCGCGCCCAGGAAGATCGGGTTGGTGAGCGCCGCCGGGGGCCCCGGCAGCGGGGGCGCCGTCGCCGGGTGGCGGACCTCCGCGCGCACGTACGCCGCGTACGCCGCCGTCGTCCGCCACTGAAGGACGCCCGTCCCGCCGGACGGCAGCGGGTCACCGGTGAGCAGCACGCCCTCGTCGGTCACCAGGCGCGGCACGCACCCCGGGGCGCCGTCGACCTCCAGGCGGACGGTGACCGGCGCGTCGGGCGCGACCCGCAGGCGTTCGCCGATGCCCGCGCGCAGCCCCCGCCCGCCGGTGGCGGTGAACGCCAGGGAGACGTCCCTGGACTCGGCGAGGTAGGAGCGGCCCGCGCGGATGCCGTCCTGGATCGCCGTCCGGGTGAGGTCGTCGGCGAGCACCACCGTCTGCGGCAGCCCCACCACGTCCGGATCGCGGTGCGCGTCGCTGCTGCCCATCGCGGGCAGCCACTCCCGCCCGCCGCGCGCCGCCGCCACGAGCAGGCCGTCCCACGCGGCCAGCGCCACCTCGTCGTCGGCGGTGAAGGGGCCGTTCCACACCTCCACCGCGTCCGCCTCGCCGAAGCCGAACTTCCAGCCGCAGCCGACGCAGGTGGCGTGCGGGTGGGCCGGGACCACCAGGCCGCCGGCCCGTCTGATCTGCCGGGCGTACTCCCCGAAGCGGTTGTCGCGGGCCCGGTAGCGCCAGTCCACGAAGGTGCCCGGGTCGGTGCCCAGCGCCACCACGTGGCCGTTGCGGGTGGTGATCTCCTCGCCGAGCAGGATCAGCAGGTCGTCGCCCGCCTCGTCGGCCCAGTGCGGGTGCGCCGCGTGGGTGTTGTGGTCGGAGGAGTTGATGAAGTCGAGCCCGGCGGCCCTGGCCAGCGCCGCGATCTCGGCCGGGGTGCGGCGGCCGTCGGAGTACCAGGAGTGCAGGTGGCAGTCGCCCCGGTACCAGGCCCGCCCCCGGCCCCTGGCCCGCTCCGGCGGGTAGCGGCGCACCGGGGCTGCGCCGGGCTCGCCGTGCTCCAGGGTCACCGTCAGCTCGTACGCCAGGCCCTGCGGGGCCACCGTGTACGGGCCGAGCGCGATGGACCAGGTGCCCGCGCGCACCGGGCCCGGCAGATAGCCGGGGGTCGCGTCGTCGGCCCGGACGAAGAACTCCGTGCGGGCCCCGCCCGACCAGCCGCGGAAGCCCCGGCCGCCGAGCGCGGTGCCCCGCTCGTCGAAGAGGCCGATGTCCAGGGCGTTGCCCGCCGTCCCGGCCGGTACCGCGGGCCGGTCGTAGGCGTAGGCGACGCGCAACTCCCGTACCCCGGCGGGGACATCGACGGGCACGTAGACGAAGTCGGGGGATCCGGCGGGCAGCGTGCCGCGGACCGTGCGGGTCTGCCGCCGCTGTCCCGCGGCCGAGGCGAAGGTCACGCTCCCCAGGGTGAGCGCGGTCGCGGCGCCCGCCACGAACACCGCGCGCCGCCCGGGGCCGCGGCCGGATTCCTCGATGCCGTCCTGGTCGTCGTCACCCATGGGGCCACCTTCCGGTACGGGGGTGAACTCCCGCCGTCAGGGAGGGGATCGGCGCGACGATAGGGCATGTACGCGCACTCGGCAGCCCCCCTTTCACGCCAGCCGCCCACCCGGCAGCCGCCTTTCACGCCAGCCGCCTTCCATACCGGCCGCGCACCCGGCAGCCCCCTTCCACGCCGGCCACCCACCCGCTCCCGGCCCCGTACCCCCACCCCACCCCCGCTCCCACCCCCGCCTCCCTCTCCACCCGATCCCGACCGGTCGGTATGGACATCTCGCCGGGGGAGCGGTAGAGAAGGGGCATGCGCATCTCCGTAACGATCTTCCTCACCGACGAGACGATCACTCCGACCCGGCTCGCCCGTGAGCTGGAACAGCGCGGATTCGCCGGGCTCTACCTGCCCGAGCACACGCACATCCCCACCGAACGCACCTCCCCCTACCCGGCGGGCGGCGACCTGCCGCCCGAGTACGGGCGCACCCTCGACCCGTTCGTCGCCCTCGGCCAGGCCGCCGCCGTCACGGAACGCCTCGCCCTCGGCACCGGCATCACCCTGGTCGCCCAGCACGACCCGATCGACCTCGCCAAGCAGATCGCCACCCTCGACCACCTCTCCGGCGGCCGGTTCACCCTCGGCCTCGGCTACGGCTGGAACGTCGAGGAGGCCGCCGACCACGGCGTCGCCTGGCGCACCCGGCGCGACCTGGTGCGCGACCGGATGGCCCTGATGCGCGCCCTGTGGAGCGAGGAACCCACCCCGCACCAGGGCGAGTTCGGCAGCGTGCGGGCCAGCTTCGCGCACCCCAAGCCCGTCCAGAAGCCGCGCGGCCCGGTGACCGGACCGCGCACCCTGGTCGGCGGCGCCGCGGGGCCGAAACTCTTCGCCCACATCTGCGAGTTCGCCGACGGCTGGCTGCCCATCGGCGGCCGCGGACTCGGCGAGTCGCTGCCGGTGCTGCGCGCCGCCTGGGCGGAGGCGGGCCGCGACCCGGCCGCCCTCCAGGTCGTCCCCTACGCCGTGTTCCCGACCCCGGGCAAGCTCGACCACTACGCGGGCCTCGGCATCGAGGAGGTCGTCGTGCAGCTGCCGCCCGCCGGGGAGAGCGAGGTGCTGCGCGCGCTGGACGGATACACGGCCTTCCTGCCCGCCGCCAGTGACACCGTGTGACGCGCGGCGCTCCGGGACGAATCGGACGTCGCCTGTCTGCGCAGTTCAGGGCGCTCGTATGCTCGAAGGATGACGACTTCCGCGACCTCCGGAACCGGCCCCACCGAGAACTCCATGCGTCGCGCCCTCAAACGAGCCAGGGACGGCGTGGCCCTCGACGCCACCGAGGCCGCCGTCCTGCTCCAGGCACGCGGTGAGGCCCTCGACGACCTCACCGCCTCCGCCGCCCGGGTGCGCGACGCGGGCCTCGAAGCGGCCGGCAGGCCCGGCGTCATCACCTACTCCAAGAGCGTCTTCGTCCCGCTCACCCGGCTCTGCCGGGACAAGTGCCACTACTGCACCTTCGTCACCGTCCCCGGCAAGCTGCGGCGGGCCGGGCACGGGATGTTCATGTCCCCGGACGAGGTCCTCGACGTCGCCCGCAAGGGCGCGGCCCTCGGCTGCAAGGAAGCCCTCATCACCCTCGGCGACAAGCCCGAGGAACGCTGGCCCGAGGCGCGCGAGTGGCTCGACGCGCACGGCTACGACGACACCATCGCCTACGTCCGCGCGATCTCCGTCCGCATCCTGGAGGAGACCGGCCTGCTGCCGCACCTCAACCCCGGGGTGATGTCCTGGACGGACTTCCAGCGGCTCAAGCCGGTCGCGCCGTCCATGGGGATGATGCTGGAGACGACCGCGACCCGGCTCTGGTCCGAGCCCGGCGGCCCGCACCACGGCTCGCCCGACAAGGAACCCGCCGTGCGGCTGCGGGTGCTGGAGGACGCCGGGCGCTCCTCCGTGCCCTTCACCTCCGGCATCCTGCTCGGCATCGGCGAGACGTACGAGGAGCGCGCCGAGTCGCTCTTCGCGCTGCGCCGGGTCTCCCGCGCCTACCACGGCGTCCAGGAACTGATCATCCAGAACTTCCGGGCCAAGCCCGACACCGCCATGCGCGGCATGCCCGACGCCGAACTCGACGAACTGGTCGCCGCGGTGGCCGTCGCCCGGCACATCATGGGCCCGGCCGCCTGCATCCAGGCCCCGCCCAACCTGGTCGACTCCGAGTACGAGCGGCTCATCGGCGCGGGCGTCGACGACTGGGGCGGGGTCTCCCCGCTCACCATCGACCACGTCAACCCCGAACGCCCCTGGCCGCAGATCGAGGAGCTGGCCGAGCGGTCCCGCGCGGCCGGGTTCGAACTGCGCGAACGGCTCTGCGTCTACCCGGAGTTCGTGCGCCGGGGCGAGCCGTGGCTCGACCCGAGGCTGCGCCCGCACGTGACGGCGCTCGCCGACCCGCTGACCGGGCTCGCCCTGCCGGACGCGGTCGTCGAGGGCCGCCCGTGGCAGGAGCCGGAGGAGGCGTTCGTCTCCTCGGGGCGCACCGACCTGCACGCGTCCATCGACACCGAGGGCCGCACCGGCGACCGCCGCGACGACTTCGACGAGGTGTACGGCGACTGGGACGCGCTGCGCGAGGCGGCCGTGCCCGGCATGGCGCCCGAGCGCATCGACACCGACGTCAGGGCGGCGCTCGCGACCGCGGCCGACGACCCGACGAAGCTGACCGACGCGGAGGCGCTCGCGCTGCTGCACGCGGACGGCCCGGCGCTGGACGCGCTCACCGGCATCGCGGACGACGTGCGCCGGGCGGCGGTCGGCGACGACGTCACGTACATCGTCACCCGCAACATCAACTTCACCAACGTCTGCTACACCGGCTGCCGGTTCTGCGCGTTCGCGCAGCGCCGCACCGACGCCGACGCCTACACCCTCTCCCTCGACCAGGTCGCCGACCGGGCCCAGCAGGCGTGGGAGGTCGGCGCGGTCGAGGTGTGCATGCAGGGCGGCATCCACCCGGACCTGCCCGGCACCGCGTACTTCGACATCGCGAAGGCGGTCAAGGAACGCGTCCCCGGCATGCACGTGCACGCGTTCTCCCCGATGGAGGTCGTCAACGGCGCGACCAGGACCGGCCTTTCGGTCAAGGAGTGGCTGACGGCGGCCAAGGAGGCGGGCCTCGACTCCGTGCCCGGCACCGCCGCCGAGATCCTCGACGACGAGGTCCGCTGGATCCTCACCAAGGGCAAGCTGCCCGCGGCGACCTGGATCGAGGTCATCACCACCGCCCACGAGCTGGGTATCCGCTCCTCGTCGACGATGATGTACGGCCACGTCGACCAGCCCCGGCACTGGCTCGGCCACCTGCGCACGCTGGCCGGCATCCAGCAACGCACCGGCGGCTTCACGGAGTTCGTGACCCTGCCCTTCATCCACACCAACGCGCCGGTCTACCTCGCGGGCATCGCCCGCCCCGGCCCCACGATCCGGGACAACCGGGCGGTCACCGCGATGGCCCGCCTGCTGCTGCACCCCTGGATCCCCAACATCCAGACGAGCTGGGTGAAGCTGGGCACGGAGGGCGCGGCGGAGATGCTGCGCTCCGGCGCCAACGACCTGGGCGGCACGCTGATGGAGGAGACGATCTCCCGGATGGCGGGCTCCTCCTACGGCTCCTACAAGTCGGTGCGGGACCTGATCGCGGTCGCGGACGCGGCCGGACGCCCGGCGAAGCCCCGTACGACCCTCTACGGGGAGGTCCCCGAGGAGCGGCGACGGGCCGCCGCCGCCTCCGACGGGCATCTGCCGGAACTTCTGCCCGTGCTGGAGTGAGTACGATGATCCGACCTCTGTTTGACGAGGACGTGTAGCTGAGGAGTTGCGTGCCCGTGCCAGCCCGACTGCCCTCATGGGTCTGGGTCACCGGTCTGACCGCGGGAGCGGTCGCGGCGGTCGTCGTCCTGGCCGTACAGGCGGACCGGGGTCCGCACCCGGCCCCCACGGCGGCCGCCAGCCCGACACCGCGGGCGACGGCGTCACCGTCGCCCTCGGCGTCCCCCGCGCCCACGGGGGTGCCGGACGACTCGGGCACGGGCCGCAGAATCGTCTACTCCGTCGACCGGCACCGGGTCTGGCTGATCGACGCCAGCGACGCCTCCCGCCGCACCTTCTCGGTCTGGCCGGGGACGGTGGCCCCCGACCCGGGCAGCTACACGGTCTCGCTGCGCAAGGAGGGGCCGATCACCGGCTCCGACGGAGTGAAGATCCAGAACATTCTGTACTTCGGCGTGAAGTCGGGCGTGAACCTGGCGTTCTCCAACGCCCTGGACGGCGCCTCCCCGCCGCCCGCCGCCACCCAGACGACGGGCGGCATCCGCCTGCGCACGGCGGACGGCACCGCCCTCTGGGCGTTCGGGACGACGGGCACGAAGGTGACGGTCGTCGAGTAGAAAGACGTCAGGGCGCCCGCACTCCGCGGGCGCCCCGCCCCGCCGTCAGTCCGTCTCCCGCGGGCGGTCACCGGTGAGCTGCACGACGACCAGCACGACCCCGCTGACCAGGAAGACCCGGGTCGCCGCGTCGAGGCCGTTCCAGTCCTTCGACTGCCACATCGAGAACCACTCGCCGCCGATCGCGAGGAACCCGGCGCCGAACAGCAGCATCAGCATGAGCAGCCCGTACGTCGACAGCGTCCGGGCCCGGCCCACGTCCCGGCGCCCCCAGAACCAGGTCCCGGCGCCCAGCACGAGCGCGGCGACCCCCTCCCAGACGATGATCGCGACATAGGCGGCGTCCTGGAGCCACCGGCTGGTCATGGCCCGCCACATCAGATCGTCGTCCCCGAACGTGGTGTCCATGGCGAGCACGTGCCGCACGAACTGCCGGTTGGTCCCGAAGTCGGTGACGTTCCCGAGGACCACGAGCCCGATGTAGAGCGCGACGATCCCGGTGAGAATCCCGGCAGCGAGAACGAGGGGGGAGCGCGGGGCGCGTGTGGTGGTCATGCGGGGTTCTTTCCCGGCGCACGGACTTCATGCCCACACCGTCCTCCCACCGGGAGCGTGCTTCCCTCACCGCATCCCCCGCAACCGCGACCCGGTAGCCGGGTGCGCGGGGGCGGGGGCGGGGCGGGGGACCGGCGGTCCGTGCGGGGGGCCTCCGGGTGGGGCTCCGGTTCGGGTCCTGTCATGGTTCCCGGGCGGCTCGTGCCGGGTCGGGGGTGGTCGGGACCCGGTCCCGCTCGACGCCAGAGAAGAAAGAAACCGGGAAAGAACCAACCCCGTCCCTTCCCAAACCTCCGGCGGTCACCCTCAGGGGTGAACTTCCTCAACTCCGCTGGCGCGCACGGGATTCGGTGGTGCAGCCTCAGCCTCACCACGCCGAGCATGAAACGGCCCCCGCCGGGACGGCAATCCCGGAGCGAGGGCCTGATCACCAGAGAAGGAAAGCCCCTTCCCGATGACTGTGCGTCAGCCTATCGCGCCCTCCCGTTCCCGGTCCGGCCCTTCCGGCAGCGGGGTCGGTCATGTCACCGAACGCCATCACGACCACTTCACCGTGGTCGGGAACCACCTCGCCCAGCACCCCGACCTCTCCCTCGTCGCGATCGGGCTCGCCACCCACATCCAGTCGCTGCCCCAGGGAAGTCCCGTCGGGATCAAGGCGATCGCCGCGCGCTTCCCCGAGGGCGAGATCCGGATCGCCGCCGCGCTGCGGGAGTTGGAGGCCCACGGGTACCTGGCCCGCCGCAAGGAGCGCTTACCGTCCGGCCGCGTGGTGACCCGCACGTTCTCCTACAACAAGCCCAGGGCCGCGACCCCGAACACCCCGGCGACCGCCCCCACCGCCGTCCCGGAGCCCCGGCCTGACCCCGGCACCGTCCCCGTCTCCGTACCGGCCCCCGCCCCCACCACCGCCCCCGGGGCCCCTCCCGTCTCCGCGCCCCGCTCGCCCGCCGCCGACCTCCTCTGCGGGCTCCGGGCCCTCGACTCCCGCCTGCTGCTCTCCGAGCGGGACGTGCTGCGGCTCGTGCCCGCGGTGCAGGAGTGGCTGGCGCGCGGGGTTCCCGCCGGTGCCGTCCAGCGGGCGGTGACCGCCGGGCTGCCCGACGACCCCATCCGCCACCCGGCCGGATTCCTCGCCCGCCGCCTCGCCG
>NZ_FMCI01000318.1 GCF_900091845.1 Streptomyces sp. SolWspMP-5a-2 | reverse complement strand
ACTCCTGCGGGGTCTCGCACCGGCACGGCGCTCCACCGCGGCCGCCGCGGCGGCCGTCACCGACGCCGCAGCCTCGCCCGGGGCCCGTCTCGCCGCCCTCCCGGCGGCCGAACGGCACCGCGCGGTCCTGCACTTGGTGCGCTCGCAGGTCGCCGCGGTCCTCGGACACGGCTCCGCCGAGGCGATCGGTGCCGAACGGGCCTTCCAGGAGCTCGGATTCGACTCCCTCGCCGCCACCGAACTCCGCAACCACCTCAACTCCCAGACGGGGCTGCGGCTTCCCGCCACCCTCGTCTTCGACCACCCCAACGCCCTCGCCGTCACCCGGGTCGTCGAGGAGGAACTCGCCCTCGCCCACCCGGTGGCCGGCGCCGGCGCCGACGCGGCCGGGGAGGACGACGGCGTCCGCCGCGCCCTGTCCGCCATCCCGGCCAGGCGCCTGCGGGACGCCGGTCTGATGGACACCCTGCTGGAGCTGGCCCACGAGGCGGGCGACCTCCGGGACTCCGACCGGGACGCCCTCCTCGCCACCCTCGACGACGAGGAAGGACCCGACCCCGACACCGACGACGAGACGGCGCCCGGCACCGACGCCCTGCGCGCCGAGACCGCCAGGCTGCGCCGGGACAACCGCCGCCTCACCGCGGCCATGCACGAGCCCATCGCCATCGTCGGCATGGCCTGCCGCTACCCGGGCGGCATCACCTCGCCCGAGGACCTGTGGCGCCTGGTCACCACCGGCGACGACGCGATCGTGCCGTTCCCCGAGGACCGCGGCTGGGACCTGTCGATCCTGCGCGACCCCGAGGCGAAGCACCCCGACGGCCTGTACGCCAGGGAGGGCGGCTTCCTCGACGGGGCGGCCGACTTCGACGCCGGGTTCTTCGGGATCTCGCCCCGCGAGGCCCTCGGCATGGACCCGCAGCAGCGCCTCGCCCTGGAGATGTCCTGGGAGGCCCTGGAGCGCGCCGGGATCGACCCGCACACCCTGCGCGGCAGCAGGACCGGCGTCTTCGCCGGCGTGATGTACCACGACTACCCGGGCAGCGACGGCAACGGCAGCGTCGTCACCGGACGCGTCTCCTACAAGCTCGGACTCGAAGGCCCCGCGGTCTCCGTGGACACCGCCTGCTCCTCCTCCCTGGTCGCGCTGCACCTCGCCGTGCAGGCGCTGCGCCAGGGCGAGTGCTCCCTCGCCGTCACCGGCGGCGTCACCGTGCTGTCGACGCCCGCCGTCTTCGCCGAGTTCGGACGGCAGGGCGGCCTCGCCCCCGACGGCCGCTGCAAGTCCTTCGCCGCGGCGGCCGACGGCACCGGCTTCTCCGAGGGCGCGGGCTTCCTCGTCGTCGAACGGCTCTCCGACGCCGTCCGCAACGGCCACGAGGTCCTCGCCGTGGTGCGCGGCTCCGCCGTCAACCAGGACGGCGCGAGCAACGGGCTCACCGCGCCCAACGGGCCCTCGCAGCGCCGCGTCATCCGGCAGGCCCTCGCCAACGCCCGGCTCGCCGCCGACCAGGTCGACGCCGTCGAGGCGCACGGCACCGGCACCACCCTCGGCGACCCGATCGAGGCCCAGGCCCTGCTCGCCACCTACGGGCAGGACCGGGAGCCGGGACGGCCGCTGCTGCTCGGCTCCATCAAGTCCAACATCGGCCACACGCAGGCCGCCGCCGGTGTCGCCGGGGTCATCAAGATGGTGATGGCGCTCCGCAACGACCTGCTGCCCGCCACCCTCAACGTGGACGCGCCGAGCGACCAGGTCGACTGGAACGCCGGTGCCGTGGAGCTGCTCACCGAGGCACGCCCGTGGACCGGCGACGGACGTCCGCGCCGGGCCGGGATCTCCTCGTTCGGCATCAGCGGCACCAACGCCCACGTCATCGTCGAGCAGGCGCCCACCGCGCCCCGCCCGGCCGACGAGGCACCCGACGCCCCCGCGCCCGTCGTGCCGTGGCTGCTCTCCGCCCGCGACCAGGACGCCCTGCGCGCCCAGGCCGAGCGGCTGCACACCTGGCTGACCGCCGACACCACCGCACGCCCGCTGGACGTCGCCCACGTGCTCGCCACCGGACGCGCCGCGTTCGAGCACCGGGTGGCCGTCACCGGCTCCGGCCGCGACGACCTGCTCGCCGGGCTCGGCGCCGTCGCCCGGGGCGAGGAACCCGCCACCACGGTCGGCGAGGGACTCCTCGCGCTCCTCTTCCCCGGACAGGGCTCCCAGCGGCTCGGCATGGGCCGCGACCTGCACGCGCGGTTCCCGGTCTTCGCGGAGGCGTTCGACGCCGTCTGCGCCGGACTCGACGAGCACCTGGACCGGCCGCTGCGCGAGGTCATGTGGGGCGACGACCAGGCCGCCCTCGACGACACCGCGTACGCCCAGGCCGCCCTGTTCGCGCTCGGCGTCGCCCTGCACCGGCTCACCGCGTCCTGGGGCGTCACCCCCGACCTGGTGGCCGGGCACTCCATCGGCGAGATCACCGCGGCCCACGTCGCCGGGGTGTTCTCCCTCGCCGACGCCTGCGCCCTGGTCGCCGCCCGCGGACGGCTCATGGCGGCCCTGCCAGGGGGCGGCGCCATGGCCGCGCTCCAGGCCACCGAGGACGAGGTGCTGCCCTACCTCACCGACGGCGTCTCCGTCGCCGCCGTCAACGGACCCGCCTCCCTGGTGGTGTCCGGCACCGCCGAGGACGTCGAGAAGATCACCGCGATCCTCCGCGACCAGGGCCGCCGCACGACCGCCCTGCGCGTCTCGCACGCCTTCCACTCGCCGCTCATGGAACCGATGCTTGCGGAGTTCCGCGCGGTCGTCGCCGGGCTCTCCCCGCAGCCGCCGGTCCTGCCGGTCGTCTCCAACCTGACCGGCGCCACCGCGAGCGAAGGGGAACTCCGCTCCGCCGACTACTGGGTGCGGCACGTCCGCGAGGCGGTCCGCTTCGCCGACGGCGTCGCCACCCTGCACGCCGCGGGCGCCACCCGGTTCCTCGAACTCGGCCCGGACGGCGTCGCCTGCGCCATGGCCCGCGAGACGCTCCCCGAGGAGGCCGTCACGGTCGCCGCGCAGCGCCGCACCGGACCCGGCGACGAGGCGGTTGTCGACGCGCTGGCCCGGCTGCACGGCCACGGCGTCCGCGTCGACTGGGCCGCGTTCTTCGCCGGACTCGGCGCCCGCCGCGCCGACCTGCCCACCTACGCCTTCCAGCGCCGCCGCTTCTGGCCCGAGGACCTGATGGCGCGCGGCGCGGGCGCCGAGGCCGCCGGGCTCGGCTCCGCCGACCACCCGCTGCTCGGCGCGGCGGTGGAACTCGCGGGCACCGAGGGACACCTCTTCACCGGACGGCTCTCCCGGGGCAGCCACGCCTGGATCTCCGACCACCAGGTCATGGGCGCCGTCCTGGTCCCCGGCACCGCCCTGCTGGAACTCGCCGTGCACGCCGGGACCGTCCTGGGCTGCGACCGGGTGGAGGAACTCACCCTCGCCGCGCCGCTGGTCCTCCCGGAGCGCGGCACCGTCCAGATCCAGGTCGGCGTCGGCGCCCCCGACGAGTCCGGCCGCCGCACCCTCGGCATCCACTCCCGGCCCGCCGACGACCCGACCGCGCCCTGGACCTCGCACGCCGACGGCACCCTGACGACCGCGCCCGCCGACGCGCCCGCGACCGGCTTCGACACGACCGTGTGGCCGCCCGAGGGCGCCGAACCGCTCGACGTCGACGGACTCTACGAGCGGTTCGAGGACGCCGGGTTCCGCTACGGCCCGGTCTTCCAGGGCCTGCGGGCCGCCTGGCGCCGGGACGGCGAGGTGTTCGCCGAGGCAGCCCTGCCCGACGGCACCGACGGCGGCGCGTTCACCCTGCACCCCGCGCTGTTCGACGCCGGACTCCACGCCACCGCCCTCGCCGGGAACGGCGAAGGGGACGGCGAGGGGTCGGGCGGCAGCGTCCCGTTCTCCTGGAACGGGGTCGCCGTGCGCGCCGTCGGCGCCTCCACGGTCCGGCTGCGGCTCTCCCGCGCCGACGACGGCACCCTCGCCATCGCCGTCGCGGACCTCGCGGGCACCCCGGTCGCCGAGGTCGCCTCGCTGGTGACCCGGCCGATCTCCGCCGCCCAGCTCGGCGGCGACGGCGCCCACCGCGACTCCCTGTTCACCGTGGAGTGGGTCGCCGCCGAGGAGACCGCGGCGACGGCCGACGGCCCGTTCACCGCCGTCGGACCCGACGCCGACCTGTTCGCCGCCGCCGTCGGCGCGACGACCGCGGCCCGCGCCGCCGACCTCGACGAGGTGCCGTCCGTGGTGCTGCTGCCCGTCGTCACGGGAGCGGAGACCGCGACGGCCGCCCGCACCGCGACCGCCCGGGTCCTGACGGCGGTCCAGGAGTGGCTCGGCGACGAACGGTTCGCCGCCGCCCGCCTGACCGTCGTCACCCGGGGCGCCACCGACGGCACCGACCCGGCGGCGGCCGCCGTCTGGGGGCTGGTGCGCGCCGCGCAGGCCGAGCACCCCGACCGGTTCACCCTCCTCGACCTGGCGCCCGGCGCCGACGTCGGGCCGGTCCTGGCCGCCGCGGCGGCCTCCGCCGAACCGCAGCTCGCGGTGCGCGACGGACGGCTCCTCGCCCCCCGCCTGGTCCGGGCCACCGTCTCCGGTGCCACCGGCGCCGACCCGGAGACCGGGGAGACCACCCCGGTCTGGGACCCGACCGGCACCGTCCTGATCACCGGCGGGACCGGCGGCCTCGGCGCCGCCGTCGCCCGCCACCTGGTCGACGAACACGGCGTCCGCGGCCTGCTGCTGGTCAGCAGGAGCGGCCCGGAGGCGCGCGGCGCGGCCGAACTCGCCGCCGCCCTGCGGGAGTCGGGCGCCGACGTCACCGTCGCGGCCTGCGACGTCGGCGACCGGGACGCCGTCGACGCGCTCCTCGCCACCGTCCCCGCCGACCGCCCGCTGCGCGCCGTGGTCCACGCGGCCGGTGTCCTGGACGACGGGGTCGTCGACTCCCTCACCGAACAGCGGCTCGCCGACGTGCTGCGGCCCAAGGCGGACGCGGCCTGGCACCTGCACGAGGCGACCGAGGGGCTCGGGCTCGACGCGTTCGTCCTGTTCTCCTCCGTCGCGGGCACCCTCGGCAGCGCGGGACAGGCCAACTACGCGGCGGGCAACGCCTTCCTCGACGCGCTGGCCCGCCACCGCCGCGGACGCGGACTGCCCGCGGTCTCCCTCGCCTGGGGCCCCTGGACCCGGGGCAGCGGCATGACCGGCGAACTCGGCGAGGCGGACATCGCCCGGATGACCCGGGCGGGCATGCCCCCGATGACCCCCGAACAGGGCCTCGCGCTCTTCGACGCGGTCACCGGCGGCACACCCGCACCCGACCTGCTGCCGGTCCGGCTCGACCTGGGCGCCCTGCGCGCCCGGGGCGAGGTGCCGCCGCTGTTCCGGTCGCTGATCCGGGTCACGGGCCGGCGCGCCGCCCCCGCCGGGGGCGCCGCCGCGGCCGCCGACCTCACCGCGCGCCTCGCCGGGCTCACCCCCGCCGAGGGCCAGGACGTCCTGCTCGACCTGGTGCGCGGCCAGATCGCCACCGTGCTGGGCCACGCCGGACTCGCCGACGTCGAACCGACCCGCGCCTTCCAGGACCTCGGCTTCGACTCGCTGACGTCGGTGGAGCTGCGCAACCGGCTCGGCGCCCTGATCGGGGTCAGGCTCCCGGCCACCCTGCTGTTCGACTACCCGACGCCCAGCGAGCTGGTCGACCACCTGTACGCCAAGGTCGCCCCGGCCCCGGCCGAGGGGACCGGCGGGGTGCTGGGCGAACTCGACCGGCTGGAGAAGGCGTTCGCGGGCGCCGAGGTCGGCGCGGAACTCTTCGAACAGGTCGCCGGACGGCTGGAGGTGCTGCGCGGCAAGTGGCATTCCCTGCGCGCCGAGGCCCTCGCGGCGAGCGGCGGGGCCGCGGCACCGCAGGAGGAGTCCTTCGACTTCGACTCCGCCTCCGACGAGGACATGTTCGACATGCTCGACAACGAGCTGGGCCGCGACTGACCGGATACCGCCCCCACGGGGGCACCCGTCGAAAGAGCCCGCGGGGGCCCGGTGCCGAGGACAGGCACCGGGCCCCCGCGGGCTTCCGGCCCGCTCCCCGCCGCGCCCGCACCCCCTGCGAGCTGCACCGGTCAGAATCCGGTGGTCCGCACGCCGCGCCCCGGCCCGCCCGGCGGGCACCGCACCGGACGCCCTCCTGCCTCCCGACGCGACCCCCGGGCCCGTTCCCGTGTCGCACGGCGCCCGTTTTCAAACGTACGGAAACGGACAGCTCCGCCCGCTGAGCAGCCCATGGCTCGATGTGTGCGCCCGCCGTGCCTGTTCCGGCCACCGGGACTGACCGGAAACGGGCACGGCCAGGCGGCCGTGCCCGGACACGGGAAGAGGCCCGCGGACGCTGAGGATGGGCGTCCACGGGCCTCGTCCCCCCGCGCGTGGGGGGAGTTCGCGCGAGGGGTCAGAGGGGCCGGCGGAAACCGCGCAGGGCGGCCACCATGCCGACCACGGCGATCACCGTGCAGATCGCCAGAGCGGGGATCGCGTGGTCGAGCCCCGGCACGTCGAGGGCGAGCGCGCGGGTCGCGTCGATGGCGTAGGTCAGCGGGTTGACGCTCGCGACCACCCGCAGCCACGCGGGCAGGTCCTCCACCGGCACGTAGGCGCTGGAGGCGAACATCAGCGGGAAGATGACGATCAGCGCGAGGTTCTGCAGCGGCTCGGCCCGCCGCAGCCAGGCACCGGCCGCGATGAACGCCCAGCCGAGCGAGAAGCTGATGAACAGCGTCAGACCCGCGGAGAGCGCCAGCTCGGCCATGCCGCCGTGCGGCGAGTAACCGAGCGCCGTCATCGCCAGCACCATGATCACCAGCACCTGGACGGCGCTGCGCACCAGGCCCACCAGGCTCCGCGCCGCGAGCAGCGCCCCCGGGTGCACCGGCAGCGAGCGCAGCCGGGCCACCATGCCGTTCTTCTGGTCCTCGACCAGACCCACCCCGGACTGCATCGCCGACTGCGCCGCGTTGTCCACCAGCACGGCGGGCAGCACGTAGTCGAGGTAGCTCACCCCGCCCGGGAAGTGCGGCGGCATGCCCATCTTGCTGAACACCTGCGTCAGCACGAACAGGATGACGACCGGCTGGATCAGGCCGAACAGCACGATCCCCGGGTCGGTCACCATGGCGCGCAGCGACCGCCCGGTCAGCACCCGGATCTGGGTGAGGAGCGAACTCCCGCCGAACACGGGCCGGTCGGCGCCCGCGACCCGGGAGGCCGGTCCGGTCGCGGGGGTGAGCTGGGTGGTCATCGGGTCCTCCACGGGGGACGTCGGTCGGCGGGGGCGTCCGCCGGGGTGGCGCGGGGCTCGTCGGAGCCGGGGCGGAGCGCCGCGCCGGGTGCGGCGCGTCGCGGGCGCGGGGCGCTCACGCCGGGGTCCTGGCCGCGGAGCGGTCGGCGAGCGCCAGGTACACGTCGTCGAGGCTGGGCTCGCCGAAGGTCAGCTCGCTCGCCTCGACGCCCGCCTGGTCCAGGGTCCTGATGACGTCCGCGATCTCCCGGGTGGCGTCGATCGGGACGACGACGGTCCGCGCCTCGTCCTCCCCGTTGACGGCGGCGAAGCCCGCGACGCGCAGGGCCGCGCCCGCCCTGCCCAGGTCCTCGCCGGTCTCCAGGGTGAGGGTGACCGTGCGGCGCCCGATGGTCGCCTTCAGCTCGGCCGCCGTCCCCGCGGCCACCACGCGGCCCTCGGAGAGCACCGTGATGGTGTCCGCGAGCCGGTCGGCCTCCTCCAGGTACTGCGTGGTCAGGAGCACGGTGGTGCCCTGCCTGACCAGGCCCTCGACGATCTCCCACAGGTTGAGCCTGCTGGTGGGGTCGAGCCCGGTGGTCGGTTCGTCGAGGAACAGCACCTCGGGGGCGCCGACCAGCGACACCGCGAGGTCGAGCCGCCGGCGCAGGCCGCCCGAGTAGCCGCTCGCGCGCCGGTCCGCGACCTCGGTCAGGGCGAACAGTTCGAGGAGTTCGTCGGCGCGCGCGGCGGCGGCCCGGCGGCCCGCGCCGAGCAGCCGGGCGATGAGCACGATGTTGTCGCGGCCGCTGAGCTGGCCGTCGACCGAGGCGAACTGCCCGGTCAGGCCGATCCGGCGGCGGATCTCGACGGGCTTGTCGGCCACGTCGAAGCCCGCCACGCAGGCCCGCCCCGAGGTGAGCGGCAGCGCCGTGGTGAGGATGTTGACCAGGGTGGTCTTCCCGGCGCCGTTGTGGCCGAGGAGGCCGAGGACCGTGCCGCGCGGGGCGGCGACGCTCACCGAGTCCAGGGCGTGGACCGAGCCGAACGACTTGGTGACGTTGTCCGCCTCGATCATCAGGTCTCCGGAACCGGAGCCCGGCGCCGGTCCCGGCCGGGTGACAGGGGGCGTGACGAGCCCGCTCATGAGATGTACTCCCGCTGGTGGGTGGGGTGCGGACGGCGGATCACCGGCCGGATGGGCGACGGGGGCCCGGAGACCGGGCCCCCGCAGGAGAGGGGCCCCGCCCGTGGCGGGCGGGGGAGTGGCGGTCGCGGCCGGTCACGGCCTGACCGGGCGCCGGGACCGCGGGGCACCGCGCCCCTGGCCCACGGCGCCGCAGAAGAGGGGACCCGGCCCCGCCGGAACGGGGGCCGCCGGGAGACGGCGCGGACGTCCCGCGCGCGGGACCGACTCCGTCCGGTCCGGCGGCCGTTCGGGGCCGGGTCGGCGCGGGGAGGTCACGCCGGGTCGCCGTCCATGAGGCGGAACAGCTCCTCGTCGGACGCGTCGGCCACGTCCACGGTGACCGTGCCCTGCTCCTGGGCGCCGCCCCGGGACGACGCCCAGCGGCCCGCCAGGGCCCGCAGCCGGGCCGCGGTGTCCGAGTCGACGCTCGCGCCGGAGACGAGCAGCGTCTCCAACTCGTCGACCAGGGCGGCCGGGTCACGGCGGCGGCGCGGCCGGGTGTCCCGCAGCGCGTCGCACACCAGGCGGGCCACCGCACCGGGGGAGGGGTGGTCGAAGACCAGGGTCGGCGGCAGCCGCACCCCGGTCGCCGCGGTCAGCCGGTTGCGCAGCTCCACGGCGGTGACCGAGGTGACCCCCAGCTCCGTGAAGGCCAGGTCGGCCCCCGCGTCGGACGGCAGCGTCCCGCCGACCACCGCGGCGAGTTCACCCCTGACCAGCTCCGTGACCAGGCTCTCGGCCTCGTCGTCGGAGAGCCCGGCCAGCCGCTCGGCCAGCTCGGGGCCCGCGTCGGCCGCCCCGGGACCGGCAGGCAGCGGCCCGCTGGCGACGGCGCCCAGCGGCACCGACGCCAGCCAGTACGCCTCGTGCTGGAACGCGTACGTGGGCAGCGTCACCGTCCCCGCGCCCGGCAGCGCCGCCCGCCACTCGACAGGCAGCCCGAGCGCGTGCAGGCGCACCGCGCAGGCGAGCGCGGCCCCGGCCTCGTCGGTGCCGCCGCGCAGCACCGGCAGGACGGCGGGCCCGGTGTCGGGGTCCCGGTCGCCCAGGCACTCCCCGACCATCGGGGTGAGCGCCGCCTCCGGGCCCAACTCGACGTAGACGGCGGTGTGTTCGGCGTCGAGGTGGGCGACCGCGTCGGCGAACCTGACGGTGTCCCTGGCGTGCCGCACCCAGTGCTCGGGGTCGGCCGCCTCCTCGGCGGTGAGCGGCCTGCCGGTCACCCCGGAGACGACCGGCAGCGCGGGTTCCGCGAAGGAGAGCCCGGCGACCACGTCGCGGAACCCGGCGAGCATCGGGTCCATCAGCGGCGAGTGGAAGGCGTGGCTGACCACCAGCCGCCGGGTCTTGTGACCGCGCGCGGCCGCCTCGGCGACCAGCGCGGACACCGCGTCCTCGGCGCCGGAAAGCACCACGGAGGACGGCCCGTTGACGGCGGCCACCGCGACCTCGTCGGCGTGCCCCGCCAGGAGCGCCACCGCCTCCTCCTCGGAGCAGCGCACCGCGACCATCGCGCCGCCCGGCGGCAGCGCCTCCATGAGCCGCCCGCGCGCCGCGACCAGGGCGCACGCGTCGGCGAGCGACAGCACCCCGGCGACCTGCGCTGCGGCGATCTCGCCGACCGAGTGCCCGACCAGCCGGTCGGGGACCGTGCCCCAGGACTCCAGGAGCCGGTACAGGGCCACCTCGAAGGCGAACAGGGCGGGCTGCGCGTACCCGGTGCGGTCCAGCAGCGCGGCGTCGTCGCTCTCCGGCGCGGCCCACATGACGTCGGTCAGGGGCCGCTCCAGGTGCGGGTCGAGGAGCGCGCACACCTCGCGCAGCGCGGTGTCGAACACCGGGAACGCGGCGGCCAGTTGGCGGCCCATGCCGGGGCGCTGGCTGCCCTGCCCGGTGAGGACGAACGCCGTCTCCCGGCCGCCGCCCAGCGGACCGCGCCCGGCGCTGCCCGGTGCCTCGCCGCGCGCGAACGCCTCGGCGGCCGCGACGAGTTCGGCCCGGTCGGCGCCGGTCAGCACGGCCGTGCGGGGGTGCACGGTACGGGTGGTCAGGAGCGAGTGGGCGATGTCAGCGGCGGAGACCTCCGGGTGCGCGGCGGCGTACCCGGCGAGGCGCCTGGCCTGTCCGCGCAGCGCGTCCGGGTCCTTCGCCGACACCAGCCACGGCGCCGCGGGCCCGCCGTGGGCGTCGTCCGCGGGGGCGTCCTGGGCCGGTGCGGCGGCGGGCGCCTCCTCCAGGACCAGGTGCGCGTTGGTGCCGCTGATGCCGAACGACGAGACCCCGGCCCGGCGCGGACGGCCCTCCTCGCGGGGCCAGTCCCGCGCCTCGGACAGCAGCCGCACGGTGCCGGGGCTCCAGTCGACCTGGGAGGTCGGCGTGTCCGCGTGCAGGGTGCGCGGGAGGTGCCCGTGCTCCAGCGCCAGCACCATCTTCATGACGGCGGCGGCGCCCGCGGCGGCCTGCGTGTGGCCCAGGTTGGACTTCACGGAGCCCAGCCACAGCGGCCGTCCGTCCGGACGCTCGCGCCCGTAGGTGGCCAGCAGCGCCTCGGCCTCGATCGGGTCGCCGAGCGCGGTGCCGGTGCCGTGCGCCTCGACGGCGTCGACCTCGTCGGCGCCGATGCCCGCGTCGGCCAGGGCCTGCCGGACGACCCGCTGCTGCGCGGGTCCGTGGGGCGCGGTGAGCCCGTTGGAGGCACCGTCCTGGTTGACGGCCGAGCCGCGGATCACGGCGAGCACGGGGTGGCCGTTGCGGCGGGCGTCCGAGAGCCGTTCGAGGACGAGCAGCCCCGCCCCTCCGACCAGGCCGCGCCGTCGGCGCCGTCCCGAAGGACTTGCAGCGGCCGTCGGGGGACAGGCCCCGCAGCCGGGAGAAGCCGACGAAGGCGGCGGGCGTGGACATCACCGCGACCCCGCCGGCCAGCGCGAGGTCGGACTCCCCCGACCGCAGCGAGCGGCACGCCAGGTGCAGCGCGACCAGGGAGGAGGAGCAGGCGGTGTCGACGGTGAGGGCGGGACCGCTCAGCCCGAGGGTGTAGGCGATCCGGCCGGAGAGCGCGCCGCCCGCGGTGCCCACCGGCAGCAGGCTCTCCAGCTCGCCCGACGGGTCGGCGGCGCCCGCCGCGTAGTCGTGGTACATCGCGCCGGTGAAGACACCGGTACGGCTGCCGCGCAGGGTCGCCGGGTCGAGCCTGGCGCGCTCGACGGCCTCCCAGGCGGTCTCCAGGAGCAGCCGCTGCTGCGGGTCGGTGGCGAGCGCCTCGCGCGCCGACATCCCGAAGAACCCGGCGTCGAAGTGGGCGGCGTCGCGCAGGAACCCGCCCTCGCGGGCCACCGAGGTGCCGGGGGCGTCGGCGCCCTCGGGGGTGTCGGCGAAGAGGGCGTCCAGGTCCCAGCCGCGGTCCTCGGGGAAGCCGGTGACGGCGTCGGTGCCGTCCCGCAGCAGCTCCCAGAGCGCCTCGGGCGAGGTGGCGCCGCCGGGCAGCCGGCACGCCATGGAGACGATCGCGACGGGCTCGTCGGTGGCCGCGGTCCGTGCGGTCTCCGGGGTCTGCGGCCCGTTCAGGCCCGCCAGTTCGCGGGCCAGCGCCTGCGGCGTGGGGTAGTCGAAGGCGAGCCCCGCGGGCAGGGTCAGCCCGGTCGCCTCGGCGAGCGCGTTGCGCAGCCGCACGGAGGCGACCGAGTCCAGGCCGTGGGCGCGGAAGGTGACGTCGGGTCCGATCGGGGCGGCCGGGGCGTCCTTGCCCGGCACGGCGGCCAGCACCTCGGTGACGGCCGCGACGACCAGGCCGAGCGCGTCCCGCAGCGCCGGGCGCGGCGCGCGCTCCCCACCGCCCGCGGGCTGTTCGGCGGTCTGCGCCAGGTGCTGTTCGAGCGCCCGCCGGTTGATCTTCCCGGCGGGGGTGCGGGGCAGCGCGGGCAGCGCCACGACCTCCAGCGGGATCTTGTACTCGGCGGTCCCCGAGGCCCGCAGGAACGCCGTGACGTCCCGGAGCGCGACGGTGCCGCGCGGCGCGGCGGGCGCCTCGGACGGCGCGGTCGGCGCGGTCGGCGCGGTCCGTTCGGTGACCACCAGGACCGGGTACTCGCCCAGCCGCGGGTCGGGGCGGGCGACGACGGCGAGCGGGCCGATGTCCGGCATCTCCGCCAGCAGCGTCTGGATCTCCACCGCGTTGAACTTGCGGCCGCCCACGTTGATCAGCTCCGCCGAGCGGCCGTGGAAGGAGACCAGTCCGTCCGCGCCGATCGACGCGAGGTCGCCGGTGCGCAGCCAGCCGTCCCCGGTCAGCACCGAGCGGGTCAGCTCCGGTTCCCCGAAGTAGCCGCGGAACAGGGTGGGACCCCGGTACTGCAGCTCACCGGGTTCGCCGGGCGGGCACGGCAGCCCGTCCTCGCCGACGACCCGCATCTCGGAGTCCTGGATGGGCCTGCCCACGCTGCCGGAGGCCACCTCCGGCGGGTCCGCGGCCAGGCTGCTGGTGCCGTTGCCCGCCTCCGACATGCCCCAGACCACGATCAGCGTGGTGTCCAGGGTCTGCCGCACCTCGCGCACCAGCGCGGGCGGCAGCGCGGCGCCCGCCGTGAGGATCCGGGCGGGCCGCAGCCCGCCGCGGTCCGGCAGCTCCCTGGCCCGGGTCACGATGTCGTGCAGCTGCGCGGGGACCGCGACGACCACGCTCGGGTCGTGCCGTCCGGCCAGCTCCATGAACCGCTCGACGTCCCAGGTGGGCAGCAGCACGTGCCGTCCGGCGCGGAAGAACGCCGCGTACACCGACTGGAGTCCGAAGCAGTGGGTCAGCGGGCACGCGGTCAGCACGGTCCCCGCGTAGGCGTCGGCGGAGTCCTCGGTCGCCACCCGCGAGTTGGTGAGCAGCGCGTCGTGCGAGTGCAGACAGATCTTGGGCCGCGCCGAGGTGGTGCCGGACGACGGCAGCAGCACGAACGGCGACTCGGGCCGCACGTCGACGGGTTCGGGGGCCTGCCCCGACCAGCGGGCGAGCAGTCCGGTGACGGTCTCCGCGCCGGGCGCGGCCTCGTCGCCCGCGACCAGCACCGCCCGCAGCGAGGGCAGCGCCTCGCGCAGCGCGGTCGCGGCGAGCGGTCCGTCGCCCTCCTGGGTGCGCGACGGCAGCGCGACGGCGGCGGGTTGGACCCGCTCCAGGAGCGCGCGCACGTCGGTGGCGGCGTTGCCCTGGTGGACCGGCATGGTGACGGCGCCGACCGACGCGGCCGCCAGATGCAGCGTCAGGTACTCCCAGCAGTTGGGCAGGTGCAGGGCCAGCACGTCGCCCGGGACCACCCCGGCGGCCTGGAGACCGCGCGCCAGCGCGTCCACCTCGGTGCGCCAGGTGTTCCAGGTCAGGGCGCGGTCGCCGGCGTGCAGGGCGACGGAGTCGCCGCCCCGGCGCACGGCCGCGGCGAACACCTCGGGCAGGGTCAGCCCGTCCAGGGCGCGGCCGGTGCTGCCGGGGGGATCGGTCAGGTAGTCGTGGGTGTGGACGGGCACCATCACTCCCGGGGGTCGAGCGTCGCCGTCATGGAGAGAGAACCGCTCCAGACTCTTGCCGCGCGGGCCGTGTTTTCCCTAGAGATGGCCCGGAGAGGTGCGCGCGGCGGCCCGGCGGGGAAAGGGGGCGGCCCGGCGACCGCCTCCGGCCACCGGACCGCACCTCGTGCCTATGCCGTCGCCCGCCCTAGGGCAGCGCCCGTTCCTGCGTGCGGTTCTGCACGACGGTCGGGTCGTCGGGGTCGGCGCCGGGGGCGTCGCGGCCCGGGAACGCCGCGCCCAGCAGCCGCAGCAGCGGCGTCGCCTTGACGGCCGTCTCCTCGAACTCGGCGGCCGGGTCGGAGAGCGCGATGACCGCGCCGCCGACGCCGTAGCGCAGCCGGTTGCCGCTGAGGACCATCGTGCGGATGACGATGGACAGGTCGACCGCGCCGGTCAGCGAGAAGTAGCCGATGGCGCCCGAGTAGACGCCGCGCGGGCCGCCCTCCAGGCGGTCGATGATCTGCATGGTGCGGATCTTCGGGGCGCCGGTCATCGACCCGCCGGGGAACGCCGCCCGCACCGCGGCCACCGGGCTGCTGTCCGCGCGCAGCCTGGCGCGCACGGTGCTGACGAGCTGGTGGACGCTCGCGTACGACTCCACCTGGAAGACCGGGTCGGCGACGACCGAGCCGACCGCCGCGCACCGGCCCAGGTCGTGCCGGACCAGGTCGACGATCATCAGGTTCTCGGCGCGGTCCTTCTCGCAGGTCGCGAGGTCCTCGGCGAGCAGGGCGTCGGCCTGCTCGGTGGCGCCGCGCGGCCGGGTGCCCTTGATGGGCTTGGACTCCATGGCGCCGTGCCGGTCGATGCGCAGGAAGCGCTCGGGCGAGCTGCTGAGCACCGCGACCTGCCCGAAGTGCAGGAACGCGGCGAACGGCGCGGCGCTCACCCGGCGCAGCGCCCGGTAGGCGTGCCACGGGTCGAGGTCGGTGTCGGCCTCCGCCATGTTGGTGAGGCAGACCTCGTAGGTCTCGCCCGCGGCGATCTCCTGCTGGCAGACGTCGATCAGCTTGAGGTAGGCGTCCCGGTCGTGGCGCAGCTCCACCGGGCCCGTGGTGCACTCGGGGACCTCGGCGCAGGGCCCGGGGCGCTGACCGGCGATGCCCTCCAGGGTGCCGGCGGTCTCGGTGAGCCAGGCGCGCGCCGCGTCCTCGTGGCCGTCCTCGGCGAGCGCCAGCAGGTAGCCGGTGTCGCTGTGGTGGTCGACGACCAGGGCCCGGTCGGCGAAGACGAGGGTGGCGTCGGGGTCGGGGGAGCGGTGCGCGGCCTCGCCGTCGCACTCGGCCTTGAGTTCGTAGCCGAGGTAGCCGACCCAGCCGAGCGCGAACTCGAAGGGCAGCGCGGGCACTTCGGTGCGCAGCCCGGCGAGGTCCTGCTCCAGCCAGGTCAGGAACGGGCTGTCGACGGTGCGGGTGGCGCCGCCCTCGGTGACGGTGACGGTGCCCGCGGTGACGTCGGCCTTGGCGATCCTGGCGAGCGGGCCGGAGGCGTCGCCCAGCACGGAGAGCTGGCCGAGGCGGTCGCCGGGGCGGCTGCTGTCGAGCCAGAACGGGTGCTCGCCGCCCCGGAACAGGGTGTCGAAGGCGACCTCGGGGTCGAAGCGGGCGGGCAGTTGCTCGACGAGGACCCGCAACTCCCGCACCGGGGCGACCGGTTCGGGGTCGATCCGGCGCTGGGTGGGCCCGGCGGGGCGGACCCGGGGGCGGCCGTGGCGTTCGGTGAGGCCGCGGAAGTTCTCCAGCAGCCGGTGCCCCTCGCGGGTGCCGATCGACTCGGGGTGGAACTGCACGCCCCACAGCGGCAGGGTGCGGTGGCGCAGCGCCATCAGCACGCCGTCCGGGGAGAACGCGGTGCCTTCGAGGTCCGGCGGCAGGTCGGTGACGGCGAGGGAGTGGTAGCGGACCACTTCGAGCGGCTGCGGCAGCCCCTCGAAGAGCCCGGTGCCGTCGTGCCGCACGGCGGAGGTCCTGCCGTGCCGGGGCTCGGGCGCGCGGCCCACGCGGGCCCCGTGGGCGAGCGCCATGCCCTGGTGGCCCAGGCAGACGCCGAGCACGGGCAGGCGGCCCTCGGTGGCTATCTCGGCGCAGAGGCCGAAGTCGGCGGGGCGGTGCGGGGTGCCCGGTCCGGGGGAGAGGACCACGTTGTCGAACGCGTCGAGCAGCCCGGGCCGCCAGGCCGGGTCGTCGTTGCGGATGACCTCCGGCTCCTGCCCGTTGACCCGCGACAGGTAGTGGAAGAGGTTGTAGGTGAAGGAGTCGTAGTTGTCTACGAGAAGTGTGCGCATGGTGTCCTTGTCCAGGAGGCGCGTGAGCGGAAAGTGACGTGGGAGGCGAAGGACGGGGGTGCCGTCCGGCCGTGGACGGTTCTCGTGCTGCGCGGCGGCCCCGGCCGCGGCGGACGTGCGGTGGCACGGCGCCGGTCGGCGTGCTTCGGTCACGGCTCCAGCGCCTGCCCGGGAGGCGGTCCCGCCGCCACCCGGGCCGGACGCTCAGGAGGCCGGGGCGAGGGCGCGGGCGATCTCGGACTGGACGGCGGCGAGGTGCTGGACGAGGAAGAAGTGACCCCCCGCGTAGGTCCGCAGCCGGTACCCGCCCGTGGTGTGGTCCTGCCAGCGCTCGGCCTCCGCGATCGTGGTCAGCGGGTCGGCGTCGCCGGTCAGGACGGTGATGTCGCACGCCACGCGGCGGTCGGCGGGGCAGGAGTACGTCTCGATGGCGCGGTAGTCGCCGCGCAGCGCGGGCAGCGCCATGCGCAGGATCTCCTCGTCGCCGAGGACCCCGGCGGCGGTGCCGTTGAGGCGCTTCATCTCGGCCACGATGCCGTCGTCGTCGCGGAGGTGGACCTCCTCGGCGCGGGTGGTCGACGGGGCGCGGCGCCCGGAGGCGAGGACCTCGCGGGGACCGGCGCCCTTCTGCTCCAGCCGCCACGCCGTCTCGAACGCGAGGGCGGCGCCCATGCTGTGCCCGAAGAACACGGTGGGCCGGTCGTCCAGCGCGAGGAGCTGCTCGGTGATCTGGTCGGCGAGCGTGCCGAGGTCCGCCACGCAGGGTTCCTTGCGCCGGTCCTGGCGGCCGGGGTACTGGAGCGAGACGACCTCGGCGGACGGCGCGAACCGCGCCGAGACCGGGTGGTAGAAGCTGGCGGAACCCCCGGCGTGCGGGAAGCAGACCAGCCGGACCGCGTCGGCGTGGGCCGGGTGGTAGCGCCGCAGCCAGCGGGCCGCGATCTCGTCAGCAGCGGTGGTCACGGTGTGTGTCCCTTCAGTGGTTCGCGCCGGCGGGGTCCCGCCGGCCTGGTGTCAGTCCTCGTGGACGGTGACCGAGCGGGACGGGCACAGGTCGCCCGCCGCGCGGACCGCGTCCCGGTCCTGGTCGCCGGGCTCCTTCGCCAGCAGGACGACGACACCGTCGTCGTCCTGGTCGAAGACGTCGGGCGCGTTCAGCACGCACTGGCCCGCTCCGACGCACTGCTCCCTGTCGACGGTGACACGCATGATCGTTGGCTCCTCGGGGTGGGGTCGTGGTCGTCCGGGTGGGGCCGGGACCGTCAGGACCCACCCGGTGCCGGTGGCTACCAGCGCACCGGCAGCTCGTGGAGGCCGAACAGGATCCCGTCGTACTTGAACGCCAACTCGTCCATGGGGACGGCCAGTTCCAGGGTCGGGATCCGCTCGAACAGCCTGCGGTAGGCGATCTCCATCTCGACCCGGACCAGGTTCTGCCCCAGGCACTGGTGGACGCCGTACCCGAACGCGATGTGCCGGCGCTCGGCGCGCTCCGGGTTGAAGGCGTGCGGGCAGCCGAAGACCTCGGTGTCGTGGTTGGCGGCGGCGATCAGCGGGACGATGCCCTCGCCCTTGCGGATCAGCTGCCCGGCGATCTCCACGTCGTCGACGGCGACCCGCAGGGCGACCATGTCGGCCACCGAGTGCAGCCGCAGCAGCTCCTCCACGACCCGGTCGCTGCCGATCCACTCCGGGTTGGACAGCAGCGTCACCACGCCGAGGCCGATGTTGTTCGCGGTGGTCTCGTGCCCGGCGATCAGCAGGAGCAGCAGGACGCCGGAGAGCTCCTCGTTGCTGAGCTGGCCCGTCGACAGCAGCCGGCTGATCAGGTCCTCGCCGCGCCACTTCTCCTTGATGGCGATGAGCCGGTTGATGTAGCGCAGCAGCTCGCGGGTGGCGGTGGCGCGCTGCTCGTCGGTGGAGGTGCGGATGGCGACCAGGGTGCGGGTGCGCGACTCGAAGAAGTCGCGGTCGGCGGAGGGCACACCGAGCAGCGAGGAGATGACCAGGGACGGCACCGGCAGCGCGAAGTCCTCCACCAGGTCCGCGGTGTTGCCGCCCGCCAGCATGGCGTCGATGCGCTCGTCGACGGTCTTCTCCACGGCGGGCCGCAGGTCGCGGACCCGGCGCACGGTGAACTCGGGGATGAGGACCTTGCGGAACCGGTCGTGCTCCGGGGAGTCCAGTCCCACGAACCAGCCGGGGATCTGGTCCTGCTTGGGGACGCCCATCGTCGCGCCGACGTTGGGGAAGCCCTCGTTGTCGGGGTTGGCGCTGATCTTGGGGTGGGTGAGCACCGCGCGCACGTCCTCGTGCCGGGTGACCAGCCAGATCGGCACGCCGTTCGGCAGATGGGACCTGACCAGGCCGCTCTGTTCCCGGTGGGAGGCGTACTGGGACAGCGGCAGCGGTTCCTCGGGCGTGCGCAACGGGAAGTCGACCACCGTCGGGCCGGGGCTGGTCGTCATGTCCGCTCCTTGTTTCTCGTCCCGCGGTCGGCGGGTCTCGTGCTGCGGTCGGCGGACCGGGCCCGGTCGGGCCCGGCGGCGGGCGGGTGCGGCGGCCCGCCGCGGCGGGCCCCCGGTCAGCCCCCGGTGTAGAACTCCCGGACGGCGCCGGTGATGTACTCCTGGTCGGCCGCGGTCAGCCCGGTGTGCGTGGGCAGGTAGAGGCCGTCCTCGCTGAACCGGTGGGCGTTGAGGGTCGGCCACACCGGGTCGAGGTAGCCGGGCTGGCGGCTCATCGGCTTGAAGAACAGCCGGGTCTCGACACCGCGCGCGTCCAGGTGGGCGCGCAGCTCCTCCCGGCGCTCGGCGCGCAGGTCGTACATCCACAGCACGTCACGGGCCGGCATCAGGGTGATCCCGGGGACGTCCTTGAGGCCCGCGTCGTAGCGGGCCTCGATCTCGCGGCGGGCGGCGAGGATGTCGTCGAGCCGCTCCACCTGGGCCAGCGCGACGGCGCCCTGCATCGCCGTCATCCGGAAGTTGTAGGCGAGCTTCTTGTGCAGGAAGCTGTGGTCGCGGGTGAAGGCCATGGCCCGCAGGTGCGCGAGCTGCTGCGCCAGGCGCGGGTCCTCGGTGAGGCAGATGCCGCCCTCACCCGCCGTGATGATCTTGTTGGCGAACAGCGAGTAGCAGGCGATGTCGCCCACCGGGCGCACCCCGTGCGCCTCCGCCGAGTCCTCCACCACCCGCAGGTTGTACTGGTGGGCGATGTCCATCACCGCGTCCATGTCGCAGCGCCGCCCGTAGATGTGCACCGGCATGATCGCCCGGGTGCGCGGGGTGATCTTCTCCTCGATGCGCGACACGTCGATGTTCAGGTCGTCGCCGCAGTCCACGAAGACGGGCGTGGCGCCGGTGTAGGTGACCGCCCACGCGGAGGCCACCATCGTGAACTCCGGGACGATCACCTCGTCGCCCGGTCCGATGCCCAGCGCGCGCAGCGCCAGGGTCAGGGCGGCGGTGCCGGAGGAACAGGCGACGCCGTGGGCGACCCCGTTCCAGGCGGCGAACGCCTCCTCGAACCGCTGGACGTAGGGCCCCTGGGAGGAGATCCAGCCGCCGGAGACGGCGTCCGTGACGTACTCCAGTTCGCGGCCGTCCAGACTCGGCCGGGAGACGGGATGGGTGAAGGCCATGAAGTCCTCGCTGCTGTCGCTTGGCTGACGCGGGATGGGGGCGGGCGGGCGCGGGGCGCTCACGCCGAGGGGAGCAGGCCGAGCACGAGGTCGGCGGCGGTCTTGCGGCCACCGGCCGCCTTCTGGAGGGCGCCGAGCCGCTCGGCTTCCTCACGGAACGACGGCTCGGTGGTGACGCGGGTCAGCTTGTCGACGACGTCGTCGACGTCGACGGTGTGCGGCCGGTCCAGGGTGAGGCTGATGCCGAAGTCGCGGCCGCGCACCGCCTGGTCGAAGCAGTCCACCCACAGCGGGCGCACCACCTGCGGCTTCCCGAAGTAGACGCCCTCGTGGTAGGCGTTTCCGCCGCCGTGCGAGAAGAACGCCGACACGTTCGGGTGGGCGAGCACGTCGAGCTGGGAGGGCACCCACTTCTCCACCCGCAGGTTGCCGGGCAGGGTCTCGGCGGGCGGCAGCAGGTGCTGCTGCTCGGCGGGCAGCTTCCACAGGAACTGGTGGGTGTCCGCCATCCGCCGCGCCACCTCCACCAGCGCCTCGACCTCGGGGCGGGTCAGCCGGGTGATGGTGCCGAAGCCCATGTAGACCACCGAGGACTGCCGGTCGAGCCAGCCGGACACCTCGTCGTCGTCCGGTGCCTCCGGCAGCGGCGGCAGCACGGCCCCCACCAGGTTCAGCTTCGAGGGGATGTCGAACGGGTAGTCCAGCTCGGCGATCGACGAGCAGAGCACGGCGGCGGCCCGGTCGACGCGGGTCATCGCGTTGGGCGGGGTGATGCCCAGCTCCTTGCGGATCGCCGCGTCCTCGCGCAGCACCTTGCCCATCGCCGGACCCAGGAACATGCCCAGGGTGCGCCACTTGAACAGGGTGTTCTCCCGCTTCTGCCGGGCCGACATCGCCAGCGGCAGACCGGAGTTGGGCACGGGGAAGTTCTTCGGCGTGTACGACGCGCCGAACGGGTTGTGCGAGGTCAGCACGTTGCTGGCGACGAACGGCACGTTCAGCACGTACGGGATGCCCCGGGTCAGCGCCAGGTCCACGGCGAACCCGGCCACGCAGTCCACGACCAGCAGCGCAGGCCGCACCTCGTCGACGACCTTCTCCAGCTCCCGGTACTTGCGGGCCTGGAGCGCGGGCTTGTAGGACTGCCTGACCACCGCGCGGTGCGCCTTGAACCGCGACGACTGGGTGACCTCCCGGTACACGTCGTCGTCCCAGGTCACCGCCGACAGCTCGGAGAACGTCTCGCCCAGCGACGCGAACGACACCGGCGACGCCGCGCCGAGCGCCGTCACCTCGTCGCGGCGGCTCTCGTCGGTCGCGAACCACAGGTCGGGGACACCACGGCGGGCCAGCTCCCCGGCCAGCACCAGCAACGGGTTGAGCAGGCCGCTCTCGGGGAGGCTGACGAAGAGGATCGGCCGGGCGGCGGAGTCCATGGGTGGGGTGCCCTTTCACGAGGTGGCGCCGGGGGTGGCCGCGGTCCGCCGGTCACGCGTGGACGGGCGCGGGGAGTCGTGCGTGTGCCGTGCGCCGGCCGGTTCCGACCGAGGCGTTGCCGGTGGCACCCTCACTTGATCTCATGGCAGCTACCGGGGAAATCCTTAGACATCGCGTCCAGGGGCCCCGCCGAGCCCCTCGAATGTGCGTAGATGAGGTTCCGGCGGGGCAGGTGCGACGCGAGGCCGGTGATCGACGTCGTCCGACGGGACCGCACCCGCCCCGAGGACCGTCGGCCGCCGTTCCGGGCCCTGTACGACGCGAGGGAGAGCAAGTGAGCGAGCGGGCCCGTACCGACACCCCCGCGCCGCCCCTGGTCGGGCGGACCCGGCACCTCGACGCCCTCGCCCGGTACGCCGCCGCCGCCCGCGCCGGACAGCCCCGGCTGGTCCTCGTGGACGGACCCGCGGGCGCCGGCAAGACCGCCCTGCTGCGCGCCGCCGTCGCCGAGGACGGACCCTTCGCCGGGATGACGGTCCTGCACGGCGGCTGCCGCGCCGTCGACGCCGCCACCGGCTACAGCGGGGTCCGCGCCCTCTTCACCCGGCTCGGCCTCACCAGCCGCAAGGGCCGCGCCTCGCACCTCCTGGACGGCGCCGCCCGCCGCGCCCTGCCCGCCCTCGCCGCCGACCCCGAGACCCTGGAGAGCCTCGGCGCCGCCCCCGAGGGCACCTTCTCCGTCCTGCAGGGCCTGTACTGGCTCACCGTCAACCTCATGTCCGAGGGCCCGCTGGTCCTCGTCCTCGACGACGCCCACTGGTGCGACGAACGGTCCCTGCGCTGGCTCGACTTCCTGCTGCGCCGCGCCGACGGACTGCCGCTGCTCGTGGTGGCCGCGCACCGCACCGAGGCCGGGCTCGCCGCCCCCGACGCCCTCGCCGACCTGGCCGCCCACCACCTGCCCGCCACCCTGCGCCTCGGCCCGCTGGACACCGCCGAGATCACCGAGCTGGTCGGCCGCGTCTTCCCCGGCCACCAGCCCGAACCGGCGTTCGTCGGGCGGCTCGTCTCCGTCACCGGCGGCAGCCCCCTGGAGGCCGTGCGGCTGCTGCGCGACCTGTGCGCCGCGGGACTCGGCCCCGACGACGCCGGGACCCGGCAGATCGCCGAGGTCGGCGGCCGGGTGGTCGCCGCGTCCGTCCAGGCCGCCCTCGCCAACCAGCCCGGCTGGGTGCGCGAGGTGCTGCTCGCCGTCGCCGTCCTCGGCGACGAGGACACCGCCTACCTCGCCGCCCTCGTCGGCGTCTCCGCCCTGCACGTCGAGGAGGGCGTGGAGATCCTGCGGCAGGCCGGTCTGGTCCAGCGCGCCCGCCGCGAACCGGTCCACGACCTGGTGCGCGCCGCCGTCCTCGACACCCTGGGCCCCGCCGGGACCGCCGAGCTGCGGATGCGGGCCGCCCGGCTCCTGTCCGACATCGGACGCTCACCCGAGGAGACCGCCGCCCAGCTCCTCGCGGTGCCGGGACCCGGGGACGCCTGGACCACCTCCGTGCTGCGCGCCGCGGCGACCCAGGCCGAGCAGCGCGGCGCCCCCGAGGCCACCGCCCGCTACCTGGAACGCGTCCGGGAGGCCGAGCCCGACGACCCGGACGTCCTGACCCGCCTCGGCAAGGCCCTCGCGGAGACCGACCCGCGCCGCTCGGTCGACCTGCTGCACGCCGCGCACGCCCGCACCACCGACGTCCGCGCCCGCACCGCCACCGCCGTCCAGCTCGCCCTGACCTGCCTCAGCGTGCAGCGCTCCGCGGACGGCACCCGGGTGCTGACCGAGGCGCTCGACGACCTCGACGCCGAACTCGGCGCCGCCCCCGAACCCGTCGACCGCGAACTGCGCACCCTCGCCGAGTCGGCCCTGCTCATCGTGGGCGCCGACGAGAAGTCGACCCTCCCCGACGTGCTGCGCCGCACCGCAGGCCTCGTCCCTCCGCCCGGGGACACCCCCGCCCAGCGCCAGCAGCTCGCCATGCTCAGCGTCCTCGCCGCCGTCGACGGCCAGCCGGTCGCCGAGAGCGTACGGCGGGCCCGCAGCGCGCTGCGCGCCCCCGGTGTCCCGCTCGGCGTCTGGTCGCTGCTGCCCGCCTCCCTCGCGCTCAGCCTCGCCGACGAGAACCGGGCCGCCTCCGACGCCCTGGAGACGGTGCTGCGCGGCAGCCGGGACACCGCCGCGGTCTGGACGTACGTGCTGGCGCTCTCCACCCGCGCCCTGTACCGGCTGGAGAACGGGGAGGTCGCCGACGCGCTCGCGGACGCCCAGACCTCGCTGGAGATCCTCGGCCAGGAACGCTGGGGCGACAGCACGACCATGCCGCACACCGCGTACGCGGCGGCCCTCGCCGAACGCGGTGAGACGGCCCGCGCCGAGGAGGCCCTCGCCGCCGTGAAGCGGCCCCGGTTCGACCGGTTCGCCTGGGAGTACCACTGGTACCTGATGGCCCGTGGCCGGGTGCGGGCCGCCCGCGGTGATCTGGAGGGCGCCCTGGAGGAGTTCCGCACCTGCGGCGATTCCCTCGCCTCCGCGGGCCTCGGCAACCCGGTCTTCGCGCCCTGGTGGCTGGAGGCGGCCTGCCTGCTCGGCGGGCTCGGCCGCACCACCGAGGCGCTGGAGGCCGCCGGGCACGGCGCCCGGCTCGCCGAGCGCTGGGACACCCCGCGCGCCCGCGGGTACGCCGCGCTGGCCGTCGGCGCCGCCACCCCGGGACCGGCCGGGACCGAGCGGCTGCGCGGCGCGGTCACCCTGCTGGAGTCCTCACCGGCGCGCGCCCACCACGCGCGGGCGCTGCTCCTGCTGGGCCGCGCGGTGCTGGCGGACGGCGAGGTGCGCGAGGCGCGCGACCATCTGCGGGAGGCCGTCGGACTGGCCCGGCGCAGCGGCTGCGTCGCCCTCGCCCGGCAGGCGCGGGAGGACCTGGTGGCGGCCGGCGGACGGATGCGGGAGATCACCGCGTCGCCGCTGGACATGCTGACCGGCACCGAGCGCACGGTGGCGGGTCTGGTCGCCTCGGGTGCGGGCAACCGGGAGGTCGCGGAGTCCCTCTTCGTGACGGTGCGTACGATCGAACTGCACCTGACGAGCGTGTACCGGAAACTGGGCGTGAACAGGCGTGCCGACCTGACGGAGGCCCTGCGCGCGGGTGGCCCGCCCCCGCCCGTCCCGCCCCGGCCGGGGATCTGAGAACCGGGGGAGGAAAAGCCAACAAAAAGAACATCAGGTTACATGTAGTACTCCTGTTCCCGCGGAAATATATGATCACCCCATGCCGTCCCCCGAGTTCCCGTTGCTGGAGCGCGACCGCGAGCAGGCTGTGCTCTCGGCCATGATCGGCGAGCTCGGGTCCGCGCGCCCCTCGGTGGTCACCGTGACGGGAGAACCGGGACTCGGACAGAACGCCCTGCTGCACTGGGCCACCGCCCGCGCCGAGCAGGCGGGACTGCGGGTCCTCACCGCCCGCGCCACCCCCGCCGAGGACCAGCTCCGCTACGGCGTCGTCGCCCAGCTCCTCACCGGCGAGGACCGGGACCTCGCCCCGCGCCTCTTCCTCGCCCAGGACCAGTCGGGCGGCGGCCTGCCCGGACTCGGCGGCCTGCTCACCGCCGCCCGCGACCGGCCCACCCTGCTCGTGGTGCAGGACGTCCAGTGGCTCGACGTCGCCTCGCTGCGCTGGCTCGAAGCCCTGGTCAGACGGCTGCCCCGGGTCCCGCTCGCGCTGCTCGCCAGCAGCACGGGCGCCGCCATCACCCGCCCCGAGTGGAGCGTCGGCACCTCCCTCACCAGCGTCGTCTCCACCATCGAACTCGCCCTGCCGCCGCTCACCGCCAGCGGCACCGCCGACGCCGTCCGCGCCGTCTGCGGCACCCCGGGCGACGCCGCCTTCACCGCCGCCGTCGCCGACGCGACCCGGGGCAATCCGGCCGTCCTGCACGACGCTCTGGAACGTTTCACCCGCGAGGGGCACCAGCCCCGCGCCGAGTACGTCGAGCACCTGCGCGCCCTCACCACCGAGGTGGTCGGCGACCACGCCGCCAAGGCGCTGAGCGAACTGCGCGACCCGGCCGCCGTCGCCGCCCTGCGCGCCCTCGCCGTCTGCGGCGACCTGCTCGACTTCCCGCTGGTCTGCGGACTCGCGGGCCCGCACGCCGTACCCGAGGCCAGACTCCGCGCCGCCCTCCAGGCCAGCGGCCTCACCACGCTGAAGGACGGGGCGCCCTATATCCGTGACAGCGTTGTCAGGGCCCGCGTCCTGGAGGAGATGCCCGCCGCCGACCGCGCCGACCTCTACGCCCGCGCCGCCCGCCTCGCCCAGCGGGTCGCCGCCGACGACCAGGGCATCGCCGACCTGCTGCTCCTCGCCCGCCCGGTCGGCGCCCCCTGGGCCGTCGACACCCTGCGCCGCGGATTCACCGCCGCCCTCCGCGGCGGCCACCGGGAACGCGCCGCCGGGTACCTCGCCCGCGCCCTCGACGAACCCCTGGACGCCGAGACCCGGGCCCGCGTCGAGTTCCAGCTCGCCTCGGTGGAGATGGTCTCCGTGCCCGCCGCCGCCGAACGCCGGCTGCACGGCCTGATCCGCACCCCCGGCACCGGCCTGCGCTCCCGCGCCGTCGACCTCTGCCTGCTCGGCGGCGACACCCGCTCCGCCCGCCTCGCCCTCGCCGAGAACGCCGGACTCTCCGAGCCCGCGGGCGACGACGGCCCGCGCGAACGCCCGCACCGGGGCCGCGCCGACCCCGAACCCCTCACCCCGCCCAGGGCGCCCGGCACCCACGCGGCGGCCCACTGCCCCTCCACCACCCGGGCCGAGGCGCTCCCCGAGTCCCCCTCGCTCGCCGAACAGCACGAGATGACCGCGCTGCTGCGGATCGGCCACTCGCTGCGCCACGACGAGACCGAACTCGACATCCTGCCCGCGCCCGCGCTCCCCGACCACTCGCACAGCCCCGCCGTCGCCGGACTGCGCGCCTGGCAGCACGCCGTGGCCGGGGCCCACATCGACGAGGCCAGGCGGCTGGCCCGCGCCGCCCTCGCCCCCGACCCGGACGGCCGCCCGCCGCTCGTGGTGCCTCGCCTCTTCGCCTGCCGCACCCTGCTGCTCACCGACGACGGCGACGAGGTCGAGACCCGGATCGCCGAGATGCTCTCCGAGGCCCACCGGGAGCGCTCCTCCATCGCCGTCGCCCACCTCCTGTGCGTCCGCGCCGACCTGCACATCCGGCACGGCCGCCCGGACGCGGCCGGACGCGACCTGGCCGCCGCCGAGGCCGAACTGCCGCCCGCCAGCCGCCATCCGCTCTACCTCCCGTACTGGATCGCGCTCAACGTCGTCGCCGACCTCCAGCGCGGCCGGATCGACCGCGCCGCCGAGACCGCCGCCCGCCCGGTGCCGCGCCTCGCCCAGGAGTGCGCCACCACCGGCTACCTGCTCTTCGCCCAGGGCGTGCTGGCCCGGGTCCGCGACGACCCGTACCAGGCCAGGGAGTACTTCAGGGCGGCGGGACGCTGGCTGCTGCGCTTCGGCTGCCACAACCCCGCCGAACTGCCCTGGCGTTCACTGGCCGCCGAGGCCGGACACACCCTCGGCGACAGCGAGGAGGCCCTGCGGCTGGCCCGCGAGGAGCTGAGCCTCGCCCGCCGCTGGGGCGCGAGCAGCACCCTGGGCCGCGCCGAACTCGGGCTCGCCATGGTCGTCGCCGACCAGCGCGTCGAACACCTCCGTGCCGCCGTCGCCACCCTCAGCGAGGCCCCCGCGCGCACCGACTACACCCGCGCCGTGCTCGAACTCGCCTCTGCCGAACGGGACGAGGCCGACCGCAGGTCGGTGGTCTCGCTGAGCACCGCCGGATCGATTCTGCCGGGCGATCTCGCCGCCACCCTGCTCGCCGACACCGCCGGGCACGACGGCCGCCCCCGCCCCACCCCGCCCGCCGCGGCCGCACGGCCCGCCCCCCAGGTCCCGGCCGCCTGGCGCGGCCTCAGCGACGCCGAACGCGAGGCGGCCGTCCTCGTCACCCGCGGCCTCGGCAACCGGGAGATCGCCACGATCCTCTCGGTCACCACCCGCACCGTCGAACTGCGCCTGAGCGGTGTCTACCGCAAGCTCCGCATCCGCGGACGCGAGGAACTGCGCGCACTGGCCCAAGGATCGGAGGGCAGCTGACCATATGCTGCTGGAGCGCAACACCGAGATCGCCCTGGTCGACGCCGCCCTGGGCGCCGCCACCGACGGCCGGTCCTCCCTGGTCCTGCTCACCGGCCCGCTCGGCATCGGCCGCTCGGCCCTCCTCCAGCGGCTGCCCGCGCTCGCCGACGGCCACGACGACATCCGGGTCCTGCGCGCCAACGCCGCCTCCATGGAGCAGGACTTCGCCTTCGGCGTCGTACGCCAGCTCTTCGAGACGCTGCTGAGCGACTCGCCCGAGGACGCCCGGGACCGCTGGATGGACGCCCACGCCTCCTTCGCCCGGCACGTCCTCGCCGACGACGCCGCCCCGCCCGGCGCCGACCAGGCCATCGCCGCCACCGAGGCCGTCCTGCACGGACTGTTCTCCCTGATCGCCAACGTCAGCACCGAGAACCGGCTGCTCATCCTCGTCGACGACCTCCAGTGGTCCGACGTGCCCTCCCTGCGCTGGCTGACCTACCTCGCCAAACGCCTGCACGGACTGCGCGCCGTCATCGTCTGCGCCCTGCGCGACGGCGACCCCCGCACCCACCACACCCTGATCCGCGAGGTCCGCGAGGCCGCCACCCAGACCCTGCGGCCCGCCTCCCTCAGCCTCACCGCCGCCCACGCCTTGGTCGAGGAACGCTTCGGGGAGCCGGGCGACGACGAGTTCGTCGCCGCCTGCCACGAAGTCTCCGCCGGCAACCCGCTGTTCCTCATGTCGACCCTCATCGGCACCGAGGTACTCGGCCGCCGCCCGTTCGCCGAACACGCCGACGTGGCACGGGGGTTGGCCCCCTCGCAACTGCGCGAACGGGTCGCCAGCATCCTGCGCACCCAGCCCCCCGCGGTCCGCGACCTCGCCGCCGCCATGGCCGTCCTCGGCGAACAGGGCGGCCCCGAGGCCCTGGCCCGGCTCGCCGGACTCGACACCATCGGCTACTCCGGGGCCCTGCGCGCCCTCGGCGCCCTCGGCATGCTCGCCGTCGCCCACGAACCGCGCGTCGCCCACGAACCCCGCTTCGTGCACCGGGCCGTCCGCGACGCCGCCGAGTCCAGCCTCACCATGGTCCAGCGGGAGCGGATGCACGACGAGGCCGCCGCCCTGCTCTACTCCGCCGGAGCCCCCGCCGAACAGGTCGCCGCCCAGCTCATGGCCGTCGTCACCCGGCACCAGCCGTGGGCCGTCGACGTCCTGCGCGCCGCCGCCGACACCGCCCTGCGCCGCGGCGCCCCCGACGCCGCCGCCCGCTACCTCCAGCGCGCCCTGCTCGACAGCCCCGCCGACGGCGTCGGCCGCGCCCGCCTCCTCGTCGAACTCGCCACCGCGGAACGGGGGTTCGACCCGCTCGCCTGCGAACGGCACATCGCCCAGGCGATGACCCTGCTGCCCGAACCCCGGGACCGGGCCGTGGCCGCGCTGCGCATCTCGCCCACCCCGCTCGGCCCCGCCCTGCTGACCGTCGTCGAACTGCTGCGGCAGGCCGCCGAAGGACTCGGCCCCGCCGACCTGCTCACCGGCGCCGACCGCGACCTCGCCCTCCGCCTGGAGGCGCGGCTGCGCCACTGCGGCCACGAGGACCCCGTCGTCCTGGCCGCCGCCGCCGACCGGTTGAAGCAACTCGGCCCGGAACCGCCCCTGGACACCGCCGCCGAACGGGAGTTGACCATCGCCCTGCTCGGCGCCGTCACCCTCGGCTGCCGGATGCCCGCCCACGAGGTGGTGCGGCTCGCCGAGCGCGTCCTGGACCGCGAACCCGCCACCTCCGCGCGCATCCACTCCACCCTGCCCCTGGTCATCATCACGATGATCGCCGCCGACTCGGTGGAGGCCGTCGACTCCTGGCTCGCCGTCGAACACCGCGCCCACACCCGGCGCACCACCCCCGCCAACGCCCTGGCCCACATCGAGCAGGCCCTCGTCCACCTCGGCCGCGGGCGGCTCGCGCAGGCCCGGGAGCAGTCGGAGACCGCGCTCGGCATGACCGAGTCCGACCACCACACCCTGGGCACCGTCGCGACGATGACCCACGCCATCGTCGCCCTGGAGACCCGCGACCCCGCCCTCGCCGAGCGGGTGCTGCGCCGCGCGGGCCGCATCCGCCCGCAGGGCCTCACCCTCACCGGCATCCTCCGCCTCCTCGAAGCCACCCGGGAGATCGCCGCGGGCGACCACACCGGCGCCCTCGACTCGCTCAGGTCCTGCGGCCGCCAACTGGAGGCGGCAGGCTGGCACAACCCGGTCCTCTTCCCCTGGCGCTCCTGGGCCGTCGGCGTCCACCGCCGCCTCGGGGACCACCGCACCGCCCGCGCCCTGGCCGAGGAGGAGCTGGCCCGCGCCGAGCAGTGGGGCGCGCCGGTCGGCGTCGGCCGCGCCATGCGGCTGCTCGGACGCCTGGAGGACGGCGGCCGGGGAGTGGCGCTGCTGCGCGAGGCCGTCACCGTGCTGCGCGGCTCCGCCAACCAGCTCGAGCTGGCCCGCGCGCTGCTGTCGCTCGCCGAACGCCTGGGCGGCGGACCGGAGTCGGAGGCGCTGGCCCGGGAGGCCGCCACCCTGGCGACCGCCTGCGGCGCGCCCTTCCTCGCCGAACGCGCGGTGGGCGGCAGCGGCGACCGGCACACCCCGGTGGCGTTCCCGCACCACCTGCTCACCCCGACCGAGCGCCGGGTGGCCGGGCTCGCCTGCCGCGGCCTGACCAACCAGGAGATCGCCGGGGAGCTGCAGGTCAGCTCCCGCGCCGTCGAGAAGCACCTCACCCATGTCTACCGGAAAGTGGGCATCGCGGGGCGTCGCGAACTCATCGGACTGGTTTCCGGCACGGAAATCGGGGATGCCCCCAAGTAATACACCAGGAAGACGCCCGGCCTTTATCCCGGAATATTACGGGAAGGGGCCGGGCGTTTCCGTTTGCGGTTCCCCGGTGTGACGGATGCTCACTCGGCGCACAATTAGCTGAACTTCTGTCATGATTTACCGGCCCGTACCCGGCGGTTCGCGCAGGGCAAGCGCTTTCACTTCCGCGACATGGGCGATTTCGTCGACAGCGGGGTGTTTCTGCTGGTCGAGGTGGGGTGAAAAGGCGAGGACCGAACACCGAACCCCTCCCTACCGAACCCCTTCGGTACGGGACCGTACCTACCGAAGGAGATACCACAGGATTGGCAGGCCGGGCCCGGTGCGCGTTGACCCATGCTTGCCCGTCTTCGTAATATCCAAATCATCTGCTTCCCCGCACCGCCTTTTTCGACAAGGCTCCCGGCAGGGCTCCGTACCGCTCGTGGGATCCCTGCCCCCCGCCACCGTTAGTGCTCTTGCAGAAGGGTTCCGAGTTCCTTGACGCCCACCCCCCACACCACGCTCATGGACCGCACGCAGACCCCCGCGCCGGCCGGTTCACCGGACCACTCCGCGGGTGTCACCGACGACTTCGACCGTCCCGACGCCTACGTCGCCTGCCTCGACCCGTCCCTCACCATCCAGCAGGTGAACCGGGAGTTCGACCGCCGCTTCGGCGGCCCCACCGCCGACCTGTGCGGCAAGCACTTCTGCGACCTCGTCCACCCCAGCGTCCAGCAGCCACTGCTGCGGCAGTTCGCCCGGATGCTGGAGGGCAAGCGCCACCGCTTCGCCACCGAGGTCATCGCGGTCGGCGAGGAGAGCGCCGCGTCGATGCTGCCGCTGAGCGCCATGGCCGTCCGCGGCGCCCACACCCCCGACGTCGCCGCCATCCTCGTGGTGATGTCCGCCGCCGGTGAGAAGGCCGAGGAGGCCGCCGCCGTCGCGCCCCGCAAGCGGCTGCTGAGCGAGATAGACGCCCGCATCCTCGAAGGCATAGCCGCCGGGGTCTCCACCATCCCCCTCGCCTCCCGCCTCTACCTCAGCAGGCAGGGCGTCGAGTACCACGTCACCGGTCTGCTGCGCGCGCTGAAGGTCCCCAACCGGGCCGCCCTCGTCTCGCGCGCCTACTCGATGGGCGTCCTCAAGGTCGGCACCTGGCCGCCGCGCGTCGTCGAGGACTTCATCAAGTGAGCGGATGCCCGCACGCCGCCGCCCAGGACGGCCCGACCGGCGAACCGGCCCGCCCGGTCGCTCCCCCCGCCCCGCCCGTCCCGCCCGCGCACCGGCCCGAGCGGCCGGCCCCGCAGGGCGACACCACGATCGAGCTGGACGGCGAACCGGCCGCGCCCGACGACCTGGCCACCCTGGCCCTCACCAACTACGGCCATTTCACGACCCTGTTGGTCGAGGACGGCGCCGTCCGCGGTCTCGACCTCCACCTGGAGCGGCTGATCCGCGACTGCCGTCTCCTCTTCGACACCCCCCTCGATCCCGACCGGGTCCGCGCCCTGGCCCGCCGCGCCGCGCCCGCAAGCGGCCGCCGGGTCGTCCGGGTCACGGTCTACGACCCCGCGCTCAACCTCGCCACCATCGCCATGGACGCCCACCCGCGCGTCCTGGTGACCGCACGGCCCGCGCCCACCGGCGACCCCGGACCGCTGCGGGTGCGCACCGCCGTCCACCTCCGCGACCTGCCCGAGGTCAAGTCCGTCGGTCTCTCTGCCACCCTGCGGCTGCGCCGACTGGCCGCACGGGACGGCTACGACGACGTGCTGCTCACCGGCGCGGACGGCGCGATCCTGGAGGGCGGCACCTGGAACATCGGCCTGGTGCGCGACGGAGAGGTCGTGTGGCCGGGCGGCGACATCCTCGCCGGGACCACCCGCCAGCTCCTGCGCCGGGCGGGCGACGACCTGACCGACCTGGTCTCCATCCCCGAACTCGACGACTGCGAGGCGGTGTTCGCCACCAACGCGGTCACCGGGGTGCGCTCCGTCGTCCGCGTCGACGACCGGGAGTTCCCCGCGACCCACCCCGTGCTGAGCCGACTGGCCCGCACCTACCTCGCGCTGCCCGCCACCCCGCTGTGACCGTCCGCTGCCGCGCCCGGGACCCGGACGCGGCAGCGGGCACGGGCGGGGTCAGTCGCTCGTCGTCACCTTGACCTCGTCGACCACCAACTGCTGGGGCAGCGAGGTCGAACCGTCCGGGTCGCCGGGCCAGTAGCCGCCGACCGCGAGGTTCATGATGAGGAAGAACGGCTTGTCGAAGACCCACTGGTTGCCGCCGAGGTCGGCGGGGGTGCGGGTCTGGTAGACGGTGCCGTCGACGGACCAGGTGATGCTGTCCGGCGCCCAGTCCACCGCGAAGGTGTGGAAGTCGTCGGCGAACGCCTGGCCGTCGGGCAGCGAGTACGCGGCCCCGATGCCGCCCGACCCCGAGTAGCCGGGGCCGTGGATGGTGCCGTGGACCGTCGACGGCTCGAAGCCGACGTTCTCCATGACGTCGATCTCGCCCGAGTTGGGCCAGCCGACGCTCCCGATGTCCTGGCCGAGCATCCAGAACGCGGGCCAGATGCCCTGCCCGCGCGGGATCTTCATGCGCGCCTCGACGTGCCCGTAGGTCGCGGTGAACTTGCCCGAGGTGTTCAGCCGCGCCGAGGTGTACTCGCAGGTCCCGTACCAGCACTGGTAGTTGCCGGGATTCTCGCGGCGGGCCTCGATCACCAGGTGCCCCTGGCCGTCGAGACGGGCGTTGTCGGTCCCGGGCGTGTAGTACTGCCGCTCGTGGTTGTCGACGTTGTCGCCGGTCTCCGTCTGCCACTTGGACGAGTCGACGCCGGACCCCGCGGGCCCGTCGAAGGTGTCGGAGAAGGCGACGGCCGCCGCCCGGGGCTGGGGGGCCGCGTGGGTGGGGGCCACGGCGGCGGTCGCGACGAGCGCGGCGGACAGGGTGGTGAACAGACATCTGCGCAGCAGGCGTGGGGAGTTCATGTGTCGGCCTTCCGTGGGGGGAATGCTTCCCTCCGTTTTTAGGAAGAGAAGCGGCCCGGCGTCAAGAGGCGGGAACGGACCGTCCGTCACGCGCGCCCCTCCAGGTACAGACCTTCTGATTCCCCGCTCCTTCTAGTAGATGCCCTACTCATCCGGAGCGCTCCCGTCGGTAACATCCGACGCGTCCCCCCACCGCAGGTCACCGGGCCGTACCGGCGGGGAAAAACAGCCAACAGGGCCAGGGAAGCGGAGAGTTGCACGTGAGTGGAGGCACCGTAGCGGTCGTCGGCGGCAGCATCGCGGGGTGCGCGGCGGCGCTGGCCGCGGCACGCGGCGGAGCCGACCGGATCACCGTCTTCGAGCGCGCCCAGGCCGGGCTCCGCGACCGGGGCGTGGGGATCGGCCTGCACAACGACCGCTTCGCCGAGCTGCGGGACGCCGGGTACCTGACCTCAGAGATGCCCTGGGCACCCCTGAACCGGCGGGTGTGGAGCGTGCGGGACGGCGACGCCCGGCACGGACGCCCGGTCGGCGAGCAGCCGTTCCCCTTCCGCGCCTACAACTGGGGTTCCCTCTGGAGCGAGTTGCGCCACCGGGTGCCCGACGGCGTCGACTACCGCTCGGGCTCGGTCGTCACCGGCGTGGAACCCGACGCGGACGGCGTCACCCTGCGGCTCGGCGACGGACACCGCGAACGCTTCGACCTGGTGATCGGCGCCGACGGCTACCGCTCCGTGATCCGCGAGGCCATGTACCCGGACACGGCCGCGAGTTACGCCGGATACATCGGCTGGCGCGGCACCTCGCCCGAGGTCGCCGACCTGCCCTCGGACGGGCTCGACGCGCACAACATCGTCTTCCCCGGCGGCCACTGCATGGCCTACCGCATCCCGGACGGCGTCGGCGGCCACCGGCTCAACTGGATCCTCTACACCACGCCCGCGCGGGAGGACGGCCTCCACCCCGACCTGCGCACCCCCACCTCGCTGCCGCCGGGCCGTCTCACCGCCCGACTCACCACCTGGCTGCGCGAGCTGGTGGCCGACACCTTCCCGCCGTACTGGGCGGGCAAGCTGCTCGGCACCCCCGCGGAGACCACCTTCATCCAGCCGATCTACGACCTGGAGGTGCCGCGCTACACCGCGGGCCGGATGGCGCTCATCGGCGACGCCGCGAGCGTCGCCAGGCCGCACCTCGGCGCGGGCAGCGTCAAGGCGCTTCAGGACGCCACCGCCCTCCAGAGCGCCTGGGAGAGCGCCGGCGACTGGGGGCAGCTCCTGGAGGCCTACGACACCGCCCGCGGCCCGATCGGCTCGGCGATGGTCGCGCTGGCCCGCCGGATGGGGGACGCGCAGGTCGAGAACACCCCGGACTGGTCCGCGATGGGCCAGCCCGAGTTCGACGGCTGGTGGCAGGCCCAGAACAACGGCTCGGACCGCAGGAGCGGCTTCGGAGGCCACAGCCTGAAGCGCGACTGAGGGCAGGCCGGGCGCGGCCGCGGGGGAGCGGGCGGGGCCGAGCGGGGCCAGCGCGGCTGGAGGTCCGCTCTGGGCGGGCACCGCCGTCGGGCTCAGTCCCGGGCGGGTGTCAGGTCCAGGGCGGCGCGCAGGGGCGCGGCGTCGGCGCGGGCCGCCGCCCCGTCCATCCGGAGCGCCGTACGGCCCGAGGTGAGCACCGTCAGCGTGTCGGCGCACCCGATGGCCTGCGCCGGACTCGGGCAGACCAGCAGGACGGCCATGCCCTCGTCCGCCGACGTCCTCGCCAACGAGTGCACCCGGTCCGCGAGTTCGGGTGACAGGCCCTCGGTGGGCTCGTCCAGCAGCAGGACCCGAGGGGAGCTGAGCAGCGCGCGGGCGAGCGCCAGCATCTGCTGCTCGCCGCCGGAGAGGTTCGCCCCGCGGGTGCCCAGCCGCTCGCCCAGCCGGGGCAGCAGGCCCAGGACCCGCTCGGGCGTCCACACGCCGGGCCGGTCGGCGGAGCGCGGCGGACGGTGCGCGAGCCGCAGGTGCTCGGCGACGGTCAGCGACGCGAACACCCGCCGCCCCTGCGGCACCAGTCCGACCCCGGCGCGCGCGATCCGGTGCGCGGGCCGCCCCGCGAGGTCGAGCCCGTCCAGCAGCACCCGCCCGGAGGCGGGCCGCAGCAGACCGGCGACCGTGTGGACGAGGGTGGTCTTGCCCGCGCCGTTGCGTCCGACGACGGCGTGCACGGTTCCCGCGGCCACCGTCAGGTCGACGCCGTGCAGGACGGTTCCGCCGTGGTAGCCCGCGGTCAGGCCCAGGAGTTGGAGCATCGGGTCGGTCAGCCTCTCGGAGCGGACGGGGGAGCGGGGACGGGACCCGTGCCCCGGTAGGCGTCGCGCACCTCCGGGCGGGCCAGCGTCTCCCGGGCCGGACCGGTGACGAGCACCCGTCCGGCGGCCAGCACGGTGACGGTCCTGGCGAACCGGGCGACGACCTCGACGTGGTGCTCGACCAGGACGACCGCCGTCCGCTCGTCGAGCGCGTCGAGCACCGAGGTCAGCCGCTCGACACCGTCGTCGGTGAGACCGGCCGCCGGTTCGTCGAGCAGCAGCACGCTGGGCTCGGCCGCGAGCGCGGCGGCGAGGTCGAGCAGCCGCCGCTCGCCGTGCGCGAGCCGTCCGGCGGGCAGCTCGGCGCGGTCCGCGAGACCGACGGTCTCCAGCCACCGGCGGGCCGACGCGGTGTGCAGCCGCTGTTTTGCCGGGCTGCGCCAGGCGCCCCGGCGCCGCGGATGGCGCGGCCAGCCCGCCAGCACGACGTTCTCCAGCACCGTCAACTCCGGGACGGCGAGCGGTTGCTGGAAGCTGCGCCCGATGCCGAGGCGGCAGCGTCCGGCCGGGGACAGACGGGTGACGTCCCTGCCGTCGAGGGCGACCGTGCCGTGGTCGGGCCGGTCGGTGCCCGCGACGAGGTTCAACAGGGTGCTCTTCCCGGCGCCGTTGGGTCCGATGACGGCGTGCCGGGCACCCGCCGCGAGGCTCAGACCGACGTCGTCCAGGGCGAGCAGCCTTCCGAACCGGCGGGTGAGCGCGGTCAGTTCGAGCGCGGGGGGCGGGCTTGAGGTCATGTCGGCACCTTGTCGTTCGGCGGTGCGGCGGGCGCCGGGAGGAGGGCGTGGCCACCGGCCGCCGCGTCGTTCGGCCCGCGCCGCAGCCCGGCGAGGCCGCGCGGGAGCAGATAGACGGCGACGACGAACAGGACGCCGAGCAGCAGCGGCCCGTGACCCGGCCAGGCACCGGCGACCCAGTCCCGGGTGAGGACGATGAGCGCGGCGCCGCAGAGCGCGCCGACCACGGACGTCGTCCCGCCGATGACGGCGGCCAGCAGTGCGAACGCCGCGATCTCGAAGCCGACGTCGGCGGGGGAGAGGTACTGCTGCACGGTCACCGTCAGCGAGCCGCCGATCCCGGCGAGGGCGCCCGCGCCGACGTACGCCACCAGCAGGTACCGCCCGACCGGATGTCCCGAGGCCCGCATCCGCGCCTCGGCGCCCCGCGCGCCCGCCAGCAGCCGTCCGGCCGGGGAGCGCAGCACGAGCAGGGTGACGGCGACGGCGAGCGCTGTCACGACGAGCGCGTACGTGTAGACGTCGCGCTCCTCGACCATCCCGGCCGTGCCCCACAGCGCCCGCGTCGGCGGGAACCCGACCAGGCCGTCGGCGCCCCCGGTGACGGAGGTGAGGCGGCCCGCGACCGCGCTCGCCAGCTCGCCGACGGCCAGCGTGATCATGAGGACCGTGGTGGAGCGGGCCCGGACCACGGCGGGGCCGGTCACCAGGCAGAAGACCACGGCGGCGAGGGCGGCGAGGACCACCTGGACCGGGCCCGCCGTCCATCCGGCGCCCGCGAGCACGGCCGTCGTGTACGCGCCCACGGCGAACGGCGCGGTCTGCCCGAGGGTCGGCAGCCCGGCGTGCCCGGTGAGCAGCGTGACGCTCACCGCGAGCAGCCCGAGCGCCAGCGCGGAACCGGCCAGCGACACCGTGTACGCGTCGAGCACCCCCGGCAGCAGCAGGAGCGCCCCGAACACCAGCGCGGGCACGGCGACCCGCCGGGCGAGAGCCACGCCGGGCAGCGACGCCTTCCCGCCCGTCCGCTCGGGAAGCGATGCCCCCGTTCCCGTCCGCCCGGGAGACGACGCAGGCGTCCCCCTTCCCACCCCGTCCCACCCCTTCGCGTTCTCTCCCGTCCCCAGCGGCGTCTTCGCCCGTGTCCGGCGCCACGGCAGTGTCTTCGCGCGGGTCCTCAGCCACGTCAGGGGGTCGGGGGCCGGGGTGGGCGACGGGTCGTGGCCGCCCGGGGGTTCGGTGGCGCGGGGGCGGGCGATCAGGGCGACCGCCATCGCCGCGAACAGCAGGTACGGCGCCAGGTCCGGCGCCACCGCGACGCCCAGGGTCTGCACCTCGCCGACCGCGACCGCCGCGAGCAGCGTCGCCCACGGTGAGCGCAGCCCGCCGAGCACCACCACCACGAGGGACAGCATCAGCACGTTCTCCGAGGTGCCGGGCCCCGGCCCGATGATCGGCGCCCCCAGCACCCCCGCCCCGCCCGCCAGCGCGCCCGCCGCCGTCAGCACCCCGAGGTGCACCGCGCGCGGGCTCACCCCGGTCGCCGCGAGCATCCGCGGATCGTCGGCGGCGGCCCGCACCGCCGCACCGGCCCGGGTGCGGGCCAGCACCCAGCTCCCGAACGCCGCGAGCAGCACGGCCATCACGATGAACCCGAGCCGGTACGCGGGATAGCGGTGGCCCAGCAGGGTCACCGACGTGTCGAGCGCCCCGGGCACCCGCACCGGCGGCTCGTCCGCGCCGAAGACCTGGACGAGCAGGTCACCGCCGACGAGGGCGAGCCCGAACGTCAGCAGCGCCTGCGCGAGATGACCCCGCCGGGCCAGCGGGAACGCCGCGAAGGACAGCCCCGCCCCGGCGGCCCCGGCCACGGCCGTCCCGGCGGCGAGGCCGAGGACGAGCCCGCCCCAGGTGCCGTCGCCGCAGGCGGCGCCCGCGTACGCGCCGATCGCGTACAGCGTGCCGTGGGCCAGGTTCAGCACGCCCGCCGTGCCGAACGCGAGGCTCAGCCCGGCGGCGACCACGAACAGCAGCAGCCCGTACGCCACCCCGTCGACCGCGGGCACCAGATGGGCGTCGAGGAGTCCCATGTCAGCCGCCGAGCGTCGCCAGGTCCTCGACCATGACGTTCGCCAGCCGCTCCCCGTCCGGGCGGACCTGGCGCAGGTACCAGGTCTGCACCGGGGAGTGCGCCTTCTCGCCGAACTCCCAGGCCCCGCGCGGGCTGTCGATCTGACCGAGGCCGCCGATGGCCCGGTTGACGGTCTCCGGCGTCACCTCGCCCTTCTTCGCCGCGTCCGCGACCGCCTTGTCCAGCACGGCCGCCGCGTCGTACGACGACATCGCGTACGTGGTGGGCTGCGAGTCGTGCTGCGCCGTCCAGTCGGCGACGAACCCGCGGTTGGCCTCGTTGTCCAGGTCCGCCGCGTAGTTGAGGACGGAGTAGATGCCCTTGGCCGCCGCGCCCTGTGCCTGGAGCACGCTGCCCTCGGTGACGAACGCGGTGTACAGCGGCAGGTCGGCGACGTCGGACTGGGCGTACTGCTTGGCGAAGTCGATCGCCGCCTTGCCCGCGTAGAAGCAGTAGACGGCCTTGGCGTCCGTGCGGGCGATCTCCGAGAGGTACGGCAGGAAGTTGGTGGTCTTCGGGAACGGCGTCCAGGTCGTCTTCCCGCCCGGGTTGGCGAGTTCACCGCCGAGCCGCTTGAACTCGTCCGTGAAACCGCGCAGTTCGTCGTAGCCGCCCTGGTAGTCGGGGCCGATCGCGTACACCGGCCCGTCGACCTTCTCCTTGACGTACGGGGCGATGGCCCGGCCCGGCTCGTCGGAGAGGAAGCTCGTCGTCCAGACCCGGTCGAGGTTCTTGATCGCGGGCCGGGCGTTGGAGCCGAGGAACGGGATGCCCGCCTGCTCGACGAGCGGCAGCACCGCGTTGACGGAGCCGCCGCTGACGAACCCCGTCAACACGTCGACCTTGTCCTTCTTGACCAGCTTGGTCGCGGCCGGGACTGCGGTCGGCGGGCCGTCGCCCTCGTCCGCGACGAGAAGCTCGGCCTTGCGGCCGCCCAGCTTGCCGCCGTGCGTCTTCAGGTACAGCTCGAAGCCGTCCCGCAGTTCGGTGCCGACCGGCTTGTAGGTGCCGGAGAGGGAGGCGACGAGGCCGACCTTCAGGGTGTCGTCCGAGGCGTCGCCCGGACCTCCGCACCCGGTGGCGGCGGTCAGCGCGAGGGCGAGCGCGGCGGCACCGGCAAGCCGAGGGCCGCGGGAGGGGCGGGGGCGCGTGTCGAAGAACATGGGGACTCTCATCAGGGCGGACGGTGACAGGGGGAAGGGCTCGGGCGGGGCGGGCGGCGGGGCCCGGGTCAGCTCGCGAACGGGGCGTGCGGCGAACGCGCCTGCGGGGAGAGGGAGTCGCCGACCTGGTTGATCAGCTCGGACATCATGTAGCTGACCTCGCCGATGTCCGCCTCCCGCGTGGTGGTGACCAGCAGCGAGGCCCCGCTGGAGACGGCCATCGAGAACAGATAGCCGCCCTCCATCGCGGTCAGGCTGTGCTCGACCGGATCGGTGCCCGTCAACTGGGCCGCCGCGGACAGCAGGTTGACGACGCCGGAGGCGATGGCGGCGAGCCGGTCCGCCTCGTCCCGCTCCACCCCGGCGTAGGCCAGGGCGAGTCCGTCGACGGACACGGCGATCGCCTGCGTCACCTCGGGCACGCGGCCGGCGAAATCGCTCAGGATCCAGCTCAGGTCGGAAGGGTTCATCAGTCACTCCGTTCGGTGTCGTCGGCGGTGGGGCGCTCGCGCCGCTGCGCGCTGCGGCTGACGCCCTTGGTGTAGGCCGCGAGGACGTCCGAGACCTGCCGGGAGTCCCGGCGGCGCGGCGTCGGCCTC